>CAYTMR010000335.1:0-1515 GCA_964438855.1 uncultured Micromonosporaceae bacterium | reverse complement strand
ACGCAGGTCTTGCCCATGCCACGGGCGACCACCGCCGCGTGGCTGGTCTTGCCGCCCCGGCTGGTGAGGATGCCCTGGGCGGCGATCATGCCGGGCAGGTCGTCGGGGTTGGTCTCCCGACGGACCAGGATCACCCGCTCACCGCGCTCGGCCCACTCCACCGCGCGGGCGGAGTCGAAGACCACCTTGCCGACCGCCGCTCCGGGGGAGGCGCCAAGGCCAGTGGCGAGGTGGGTCGGGTTACCCGACAGGTCGAAGTGCGGGAACATGAGCTGGGCGAGCTGTGCGCCGGTGACCCGCTGCAGGGCCTCGCTCTCGTCGATCAGGCCCTCGTCCATCAGCTGAGTGGCGATCACGAAAGCTGCGGCGGCGGTACGCTTACCGACCCGGGTCTGGAGCATCCACAGCTTGCCGCGCTCGATGGTGAACTCGATGTCGCACAGATCCTTGTAGTGGTTCTCCAGCTTCGCCATGATCTCCATCAGCTGGTCGAAGCTGGCCTTGTCGAGCCGCTCCAGCTCCTGCAACGGCACCGTGTTGCGGATACCGGCGACCACGTCCTCGCCCTGGGCGTTGGACAGGTAGTCGCCGTAGACACCGGAGGCGCCGGAGGCAGGGTCACGGGTGAAGGCCACACCGGTACCCGAGGCGGGGCCGAGGTTGCCGAAGACCAGGGACTGCACGTTGACCGCGGTACCGAGGTCGGCCGGGATGCGCTCCTGCCGGCGGTACAGGACCGCCCGCTCGGAGTTCCACGAGTTGAACACCGCCTCGATCGCCCGGTCGAGCTGCTCGCGCGGGTCCTGGGGGAAGTCGTGTCCGGTGTGCTCGCTGTAGATCTTCTTGAAGGTGTCGACCAACGAACGCAGGTCTGCCGCGTCCAGGTCGAGGTCGTTCTTCGTGCCCTTGGCCTCCTTGGCGGCGTCGAGCGCCTGCTCGAACGCCTCGCCCGGTACGTGGGACACGGTCTTGCCGAACATCTGGATCAGGCGGCGGTAGGAGTCCCACGCGAACCGCTCGTTGTTCGACTGCCGCGCCAGACCCTGCACACTGGCGTCGTTGAGCCCCACGTTGAGGACGGTCTCCATCATGCCGGGCATGGAGAACTTCGCACCCGAGCGCACCGACACCAGCAGCGGGTTGTCCGGGTCTCCCAGCCGCTTGCCCATCGCCTCCTCGATCTTGGCGATGTGCTCGCTGACCTCGTCGGCGAGCTCGGCTGGAGCCTTGCCGGTGGTGAGGTAGACACGGCAGGCCTCGGTGCTGATGGTGAAGCCGGGCGGCACCGGGAGGCCCAGCTTGGTCATCTCAGCGAGGTTCGCACCCTTACCTCCGAGAAGGTCCTTCTGGTCCTTGTTGCCTTCTGAGAAGTCGTACACGTACTTCGGCATGCTGCTGCCTTCCTGCGCGCCTCTACAGTCGTTGCCACCCGTCAGCCACTACGCCGCATTCTCCGCGCCGTCGCAGATGGGGCCCCCGGGCGATTCTACGCACGTAACTGCATACCGGGTGTAG
>CAYTMR010000334.1:0-1537 GCA_964438855.1 uncultured Micromonosporaceae bacterium | reverse complement strand
GACGTCGTCACGGCCGACCAGGTGGACCTGTGTCGTTGCTGTGAGCCTGGGCATCGGTGATACCTTTCTGTTGAGGGCCGGTTCCCCGTGTCGCTTGGCGGTGGTGCGGGGGCCGGCTCGTCCTTTTCACTTGTGGTCTGTGGCCGCCCGGTGAGGCCCGTGATCCCCACCGGGCGGCTTCGCCTCAACCCAGCGACTGCCCGTGACTGGGGAGGCGGACCGCCACCTGCGAGGGGTGGGTGGTGGCGGTGGTCATGCGGATCGCCTCTCTATCCACGCGTTCACGTCCGACAGGCGCACGTACCAGGCGGACCTCTCGTTGCCGAGGTCGGTCGCGGGGATGTCGCCGGCCTTCACCAGCCGCCACAGGCGCTGGTAGTCCAGGCCGGTCAGCAGCGCGGCGACCTTGAGCGGGAGCAGCTGGTCAGTCACGCCGCAGTCCCCTCAGCCCGGGCGACGATCTCGGAGGCCGGGACCTCGAGCGCCGCGGCGATCTGAACCAGGTGGACGAGGCTCGGCACCGTTTTGCCCGTGCAGTAGGCGTTGATCGTGGTGCGGGAGATGCGGGTCCGCTCCGCGAGCTGCGTCTGCGTGATCCCCCGGTACGCCATCTCGGCCCTTAGGACCTTGGCGTACCTGTCGTCGTCTTCGGTGTTCGCCATGTCGCTAGCCAACAACAGACCACCGACATTGTCAACCAGGCGCGACAGCGTGTCCCGAATCAACCACGGCGAGTGTGTATCTAGCGACACCCACCGCTACTCTTAGGTGTATGAGCACTCAGAGCGCCTACGCGCAGGAGGTCGAGAGGGCTGTCGTCGAGCTGCTACAGCAGCTGATGAAACTGAGCCATGTCTCGGCCCGCGAGGTAGACCGGCGCGTCGGCCTCTCCCACCACCGCCTGTCCAAGGTGATCCGCGGTGAGAGCGACCTGTCTGTGATCGAACTCTCACTCGTATGCCAGGCGCTCGACCTCGACCCGGCCCGTGTCCTCCGCACCGCCGAGGCGATGGTGTCCCCGATCGAAGTCCTTGCCCCGCAACAGGAGCCATCGCACATGATCGTGCGCCTGCGCCGCGGCCAGGTCCCGGTCGCTCCGAGCCAGGCCGCTCCCCAGTTGGACGAGACCTAGAAGCATGTCGGCGGTGTGGTCTAGCATCGCCGCCAACACTCACCGATGAGGGTCGGCGGGTGAGGGGACTGAGGAGCGCGTATGGCCGGTTGCCACGGGTGGAAGATCCGCGTCGTCAAGGCTGTGGCGGGCGGGCTGCCGGAAGGCAGACACGTCCTCGCCGTGCTGGATGAGGAAGCCAGGGAAGCGATCTACCACGTCGATACCTCGGTCCCGGAGCCGGTCTGGATGGCCGCGTTCAGCGCCTGCCTGACGGACGTCGTCAAGGAGTGGGCATACTTCGGTGATGTGCTCCGGTTGCCCGAGCTGAGTGCCTGACGGCTACCGGAACGGCTACACTCCAAAGACCGCTGGCGGTGCCTCACCCGCGCTGACCAGCATAGGGCCAGTAGCTCAGCCGGTCAG
>CAYTMR010000333.1:0-1554 GCA_964438855.1 uncultured Micromonosporaceae bacterium | reverse complement strand
TGGCGGCGATCCGCCCCCAGTCGTACGGGTCGTCCACCACCGGGGTGAAGAAGTCCACGGTGGCGATCAGCGCCGTGTCCCCGGCGATCCGCACCGCCGCAGCGTCGTCGCCGGTCTCCAGGCCGACGAGGAGCTCGTGGTGCGGTCGGAACTGCCTGTCTGGTGCCAGCTGGGACAGCACCGCTTCGAGTTCTCCGGGTGGGACCTTGCACGCGCAGCCGCCACCACGTGCGAACTGGGTCAGGCGCGGTGCCGGGGTGGGCGACTCGCTCACGATCGTCGTGGTCTCCATCGCGCTCCTCCCGCGTCAGGACGCCGCCGGGCTATCGGGCTAACCGGACGAACGTCGCCTTGCTTCCACTCTGCCCCAGACCCGGCTGGCAAGGCGAGCGCATCGCCCGGCGTGTCCCCCATCGCGCTCGAACCTCGCTGTCGGGGTGCGACCGGCGCGCGGTCGGATGGAGCGCCAGAGGGCGACGGCGACACTCATGGCGACACCGGCCGCGAGGCCGATCTCCACTCCGGACGACAGCGTCACCAAGAACGTCGACCCGGCCGTGAGCCCGTCGAAACGACGGGTCCGCCACGCGGTGACCACACCCTGGTGGTCCACAAGCTTCAGGACCGCGACCACGACGACCGCCGCGAGTACCGCCTTGGGCAGGTGGTGGAAGGCGGGAGTGAGCACGAGCGCGCTCACCGCGACGAAAGCCGCGGTGACCAGGCTCGCCACCGGCGTGCGGGCACCCGCGGCGAAGTTCACCGCGCTGCGCGAGAAGCCACCAGCGACCGGAAACGCTTGGAACACCCCGGCGGCGGCGTTGGCGGCACCGACCGCGACCAGTTCGACGTTGGGGCGCACCCGCTGGCGAGACCTGGCCGCGAGTGCCTTGGCGACCGCGATGCCCTCCATGTACGCGACCAACGCAATCGCCAGTGCCGCGGGCAGCAACGCCCTGACATCCTCCATGGACACCTGCGGCAGGGTGAGGGAGGGCAGACCGGCGGGAACAGCCGTGACGATCGCGACGCCGTGTTGCCCGAAGGCCAACGCCGCACTGACACTGGTCGCTCCAGCGACGACGATCAAGGTCCCGGGAAGCCAGGGAGCCACGCGACGCAGCACCAGCAAACCGGCGATACTCACGGCGGAGACCAGGATCGTGAGGCCGTGCGCGGTGTGCGCAGAACGCCACAGTGACGCGACGATCGCCGGGAAGGTCCCGGCCCGATCGGCGTCGATCCCGAACAGATCCTTGACCTGGCTGGCGGCGATGACGATGGCGGCGGCCGAGGTGAAGCCCGACAGCACCGAGGGCGACATGACGTCGACCAACGCCCCTAGGCGAAGCATCCCCAGCAGGATCTGTAACGCGCCGACGAGCAGGGCCAGCAGCCCGGCCAGGGCCGCGTACCGACCGGGGTCTCCGCCCGCGATCGGGGCCAGGGCGTTCCCGGTCATCAGGGCGGTGATGGCCACTGGCCCCACGGCGAGCGAACTGGAGCTTCCGAGTAGGGCGTAGACCATCAGGGGCACGATGGCGGCGTAAAGAC
>CAYTMR010000332.1:0-1560 GCA_964438855.1 uncultured Micromonosporaceae bacterium | reverse complement strand
TCTGGGACGCGTCGATCGTGAAGGTCATCCTCGGCGGCGCGTCCAACAGCCGCGATCTGCAAGACCTGAGCGCGCTGGTCGGGGAACGCGACGAGTACACCGACTCCGTGACCCTCGGCGATCACGGCACCCGCTCCAACCAGAGGTCCGTCAGGCGGGTGCCGATCTTCCCACCCGACCGCATCCGCCGGCTCCCGTTCGGAACCGGGATCGTGCTGCTGCGCTCCGCACCGCCGATCGTCACCGACCTGCACCCGTGGCCCAAGCGCCCCGACGCCGCCCAGCTCACCGCCGATCGCACCGAGATCGAGGCTCTGCTGCGCCGCACTGACTGAGCACGAGTCAGTCGCCCCACGGCTCACCTCGCTGCCACAGCGAGCCGCAACGGCAGCTCGCGTGAGCAGTCAGGAGCACAGAATGTCCGACGCCACCAATGACGCGACCGCGAGCAACATTCCCGACCCGGATCTGGACGACACCGACGAGGGCTACGACGACCCGCTAATCGCCGAGCCCCCGCACCCGATCAACTGGAACCTGCTCAACGCCGACGACGCCGAAGTCGAGTGGCTGGAACTCAACCGCTGGGTGGACTGGCTCAGGCACACCTACGGCCTTCCCGCCTCTGTCATCCCGCCCTCCTGGTACACGCACCCCGAGCTGCTGTGGGAGCTGTCCGCGCTGCACCTGCACTGGCTCTGCGCCTACGACCCCGAGCAGAACGGGTCCGCGCCGCTCGGATGGCACCGCGATTTCGCCGACACCCGCCAGCGGCTCCGCGAATGGGTCGCGGCGTCGGGCACCAAGCTCGACCACGACCGGCCCACGCGGCAGACCGTCTGGCCCGGCGAGGAACCCACCGAGCCGATCGAGGACGTCCCGATCATCGACCGCGACGCCGAGTTCGTGGAGTTCGTCATGGCCGACGTCGCCGCACGCCGTGAGGCCGAGGAAGCGTTCTACCGGGACTTCGACACCGCCACCGGAGAAGTGTCATGAGCGACAACGGACCACTCATGGTGTCGCCGCTGCTGCACAGCCGGGAGGTCGCGGGCTACTTGAAGGTCTCGGAGTCCACGCTGTCACGGTGGCGCTCGGCCGGGACCGGACCGCCGTTCCTGCGCCTCGGCGGGATCGCCCGGTACCGCCTCGATGCGGTGGATCGCTGGCTGGCCGAGCTGGAACACGACCATGCCCCGGAGAGCTGAGCCCCAACCGACCGCTCAGCCCAAACCGGTCCCGCCCATCGGGGTGAAGCTGTCGACGGACATGGAGCGTCGCTCCTACGGCATACGCGCCCGAGCCCGGTGGACAGACCCGACCACCAAACGCCGCGTCACCCGCTCGGAGATCGTGCCCGACGAAGCCGCGGCTCACGCCTTCTTCGACCAGCTCCGCAACTCATCGACCAAGGGCATGGACGTGTCGATGACGCTGTTGGAGTTCGTCACCTCCATCGGCGACCGGTGGGCGCGGGGCCTGGACCCGACCTCCACCGGCGAGACCTACGGGTACGGGCTCAAACTGCGGGTGCTGCCCGCGCTCGGGCACCTGCCCGTC
>CAYTMR010000331.1:0-1572 GCA_964438855.1 uncultured Micromonosporaceae bacterium | reverse complement strand
AGCGGAGAGACCTAAGGCTCGTCGAGCTCGCGTACCCATTCGTCCAGGTCGCTGATCTGCATCGCACAGGCATCTGCGATGCTGATCCCCTTTATCTTGGAGGAGCGGGCCATCTCGTTCAGACGGGTACCGTCACAGTCGGGACAGGTGGTGAAGGTGACCACCCGGTCCACGAAGGTCCGAATGTGTGGCTGCATCGCCTCTCGATCCTTGGACAGGATCGACTTCTGCAGCTTGGGGATCACTCCCTCGTACGTCAGGTTGATGCCGTCGATCTTGATCTTGGTCGGCTCCTTGTAGAGGAGGTCCTCCAGCTCCCGCTCGGAAAAGTCACGCAGCGGCTTGTCCGGATCGAAGAAGCCACTACCGATGTAGATGCGGCCATACCATCCGTCGGCACCCCAGCCAGGAATCGTGAAGGGACCCTCCCTTAGCGACTTCGAGTCGTCGAAGAGCTGAGTGAGGTCGAAGTCCGTGATCCTGCCCATGCCTTCACAGCGTGGGCACATCCCGCCAAGGACCTGAAAGTCACGCCGCTCCTTCACCTTCTTGCCACCGCGTTCGAAGGTGACCGCGCCTGCTCCGCTGATCGAGGCCACGTTGAACGAAAACGCTTGTGGCGGGCCGATATGAGGCTGGCCAAGGCGGCTGAACAAGATGCGCAGCATCGCGTTGGCATCGGTGGCGGTGCCCACCGTGGACCTAAGATTGGCGCCGATCCGCTCCTGATCGACGACGATCGCCGTCGTCAATCCTTCCAACACGTCCACGTCGGGCCGGGCTATCGTCGGCATGAAGCCTTGGAGGAAGGCGCTGTAGGTCTCGTTGATCAATCGCTGCGACTCCGCAGCGATGGTGCCGAACACCAGGGAACTCTTCCCCGACCCGGAGACGCCGGTAAACACGGTCAGCCGGCGTTTCGGGATCGCGACACTGACGTCTCTGAGGTTGTTCACCCGCGCGCCCTGCACGCGGATCACAGCATGACGGTCAGCGGAGTCCCACCTCGGCACCTGCGGCTCCGTCTTGGCGGCCATATGGTTCTCTTCTTCCTCTCGCTCAGCGCTGCTGGATGCGGACCATGTTGCCCGCGGGGTCCCGGACAGCGCAGTCGCGGACGCCCCACGGCTGGTCGGTCGGTTCCTGTATCACCTCGGCACCACTGGCCTGTACGCGCTCGAAGGTCCCGTCGAGGTCACTGGTGGCCAACACGATGCTCGCGTAGGTGCCCTTGGCCATCATCTCGGTGATGGTGCGCTGCTCCTCCTCGGTGACGCCGGGGTCGACGCCCGGTGGATGCAGCACGATGTTCACCTCGGGCTGGTTGTGCGGTCCGACCGTGTTCCAGTGCAGCCCTCCGTACTCCACTTGCTTGCGCACCTCGAACCCGAGGACGTCACGGTAGAAGGCGAGGGAGGCTTCAGGGTCGTCGTGCGGGAGAAACGTCGCGTGGAAGATGAGGTCCATGCCCTCACGCTAGTGGCGGCGCCACCACCCGTGCTTCTCGATTCCTGACCGGTCTGGTCACCTGTCTGGCCACACATGGCGGTAGCTCCGCCGCCGCGGCTCTCG
>CAYTMR010000330.1:0-1618 GCA_964438855.1 uncultured Micromonosporaceae bacterium | reverse complement strand
GTAGAGCCCCAGCCTTCCAAGCTGGTGGTGCGGGTTCGATTCCCGTCACCCGCTCGGAGCAGAAGCCCAGGCCAGGCTCCACGCCTGACCTGGGCTTCGCTCATGAACTTCACTAGCTCTCGGGGCCGTGCCCCCCGCGTGCCCGATCCCGCTCCGCCTCGATCGCCACGCTGAGAGAGTCCGCGATGACCAGATCGCGCTGTCTGGTGGTATGTGCGTAGATCCTGGCCGCCCTCGTCGAACTGTGCCCCATCCGCGCCATCAGATCCGCCAGGCTCGCGCCGGACTGCGACGCGAGAAAGTTCCCGGTGTGTCGCAAATCATGAAAGTGAAAGCCCGGGAGTCCGATCTTGGCCACCGCCGAACTCCACCCGCTGGCCGCGTGGAAGTTACTCCGCCGCAGCACCCCGCCCCGCTCGCCAGTGAAGACCAGCGCGTCCGGCCCCTCATCCACGAAGTCGGCCAGATGCCGCAGCACGTCACCCCGGATGGCCGCCGGCACCGTGACGGTACGCCGCCCCGCCTCACTCTTAGGAGGACCGAACTCCACCCGGCCACTCTGCCGCTCCACCAGCGTGTGCCGCACCATCACCGACTCGGCACCAGGCCCGATGTCCCGACGCCGCAGCGCCGCCAGCTCGCCATAACGCAAGCTCGTAAAGGCCGCCAACAGCACCAACACCCGGTACCGCGGCGGGACCACCGAGGCGAGCTCGAGCACCTGGGCGACGGTCGCCACCGGCCGCTCAGGCGCACGCTCGACACCCGCACCCTTGATCTTGCACGGATTCCGCTTGATCAACTCGTCATCGACCGCCGTGGTGAGCACCGCCCGCAACAGGCGATACGCCTTCGCCGCCGTGGTCCGCCCGGTGCCCGACTCCACCATCCCGGCATACCAAGCCCGCACGTGCGCCGGAGTCAGATCACCGAGCAGCCGACTCCCCAGCACCGGGCCGATGTGACGCCGATACAACGCCTGATAGAGCTCCACCGTCCGAGGCGCAAGTCCCGGCCGTTGCCGAATCCACGCAGCCACGTACCGCTCGACCGAGATCCTGGCCGCATCGGGATCCCGCCAGGCACCACTGACGATCTCCGCCTCAACGAGGCTCAGCCATCGATCCGCCTCAGCCCGAGTGGCAAACGTGCGAGGAGCCGGCCGGTCGATCCCGTCCGGACCTCGATACCTAGCCTGATAACGGCCGGACGGAAGCTTACGCACCCGACCGAACCGCCTCCTAGACATAGACGCTCACCCCCGCACCGCCACGCCTCCGAGCCGACGAAATCGGCTCAACCCGCCCACCATTGACGAACTCCGCCAAATCCGCAGGGTGAAGCCGGACGAACTTACCCACCTTGTAGAAACGCACCCGTCGCTCAGCGACCAGCCGCCGCACGAATCGCACCGATGTCCCGAGACGTCGCGCCGCCTGTTCCACCGTCAGCAAGTCCACATCGAGCGTCTCGCCCATGTCGACCTCCTAGGACCTCCCATCACTGCCTTCACTCACCCCGATTGCCGAAATCTCGCCCGGCGGGGCGTTCGCGAGCCGCCGAGCCGCGTCGAGTTGCGCGCGTTGCCGTATGCGTTCGGAAATGGCGCGTAGCAGCC
>CAYTMR010000329.1:0-1658 GCA_964438855.1 uncultured Micromonosporaceae bacterium | reverse complement strand
TGCCGCATCGTTACTCGCGAATGGGGTGAGGGGTGATGGCGGTGGGCACCAAGCCGGCCGAGTTGCGTGAGCTCTCCGACCCAGAGCTGGTGGAACGGCTGCGCGAGGCGAAGGCGGAGCTGTTCAACCTCCGGGTGCAGAACGCCACCGGGCAGCTGGACAACCACCGGCGGCTGCGGGTGGTGCGACGGGAGATCGCCCGCATCTACACCATCATCCGGGAACGTGAGTTGGGCCTGTCCGCCGCGCCAGCGGAGCTGGAGGCCGCGACTGAAGGAGCTGAGACGCCGGCGTCTGAGCAGGCGGCGTCGTGAAGGGGAGTGCCGTGACACAGACAAAGCCGGAGTCGGGCTCGGGTGCCCGACCGCGGGGCCGGCGCAAGACCCGCGAGGGCCTCGTCGTGAGCGACAAGATGGACAAGACCGTGGTGGTCGCCATCGACGACTTCGTGAAGCACCCGCTGTACGGCAAGGTCATGCGTCGTACCAGCAAGTTGAAGGCGCACGACGAGCAGAACGCGTGCGGTGTCGGCGACCGGGTGCTGTTGATGGAGACCCGGCCGCTGTCGGCGACGAAGCGGTGGCGGGTCGTCGAGATTCTGGAGCGTGCTAAGTGATCCAGCAGGAATCGCGGCTGCGCGTCGCCGACAACACCGGTGCCCGCGAGATCCTCTGCATTCGGGTGCTGGGCGGCTCGGGCCGCCGTTACGCCGGGATCGGTGACGAGATCGTGGCGACGGTCAAGGACGCCATCCCCGGTGCCGGCATCAAGAAGGGTGACGTGGTCCGTGCCGTGGTGGTGCGCACCGCCAAGGAGAAGCGGCGTCCGGACGGGTCGTACATCCGGTTCGACGAGAACGCCGCGGTCCTGCTGCGTGACGGCGGCGACCCGCGGGGCACCCGGATCTTCGGTCCGGTCGGCCGGGAGTTGCGGGACAAGCGGTTTATGAAGATCATCTCCCTGGCGCCGGAGGTGCTCTGATGAAGGTGAAGAAGAACGACATGGTTGAGGTCATCGCCGGGCGGGACAAAGGCGCCCGGGGAAAGGTGATCGCGGCCTACCCACGGCGGGGCAAGGTCCTGGTCGAGGGTGTCAACCGGGTGAAGAGGCACACCAAGATCCAGACCAGTCGTCGCGGTTCCCAGGAGGGCGGGATCGTCACCCAGGAGGCGCCGATCGATGTCTCCAATGTGATGGTTCTCGACGAGGACGGTAACCGGACTCGGGTCGGCTACAAGATCGATCCGGAGACCGGGGCGAAGGTGCGGATTGCCCGGCGTACCGGGAAGGAGCTGCCGTGACCACCGCTACCCAGGCGCCACCGGCGCCGCGGCTGCGCCAGCGCTACCGCGATGAGGTGGTGGCGCAGCTCAAGCAGCAGTACAACTACGCCAACCCGATGCAGGTGCCGCGACTGGTCAAGGTGGTCGTCAACATGGGGGTCGGCGAGGCCGCCCGCGACGCCAAGGTGATCGACGGCGCGGTCCGCGACCTGACCACCATCACCGGTCAGAAGCCGCAGATCCGGCGGGCGAAGAAGTCGATCGCGCAGTTCAAGCTGCGTGAGGGCATGCCGATCGGCGCCAAGGTGACGCTGCGCGGGGACCGGATGTGGGAGTTCCTGGACCGGCTGCTGTCGATCGCGCTGCCCCGGATCC
>CAYTMR010000328.1:0-1663 GCA_964438855.1 uncultured Micromonosporaceae bacterium | reverse complement strand
AGCTCCAAGGCGGCGTACCTGCACGGCTCCTTCGGCGCCGGTAAGTCGCACTTCATGGCGGTGCTGCACGCTCTGCTGCGCGGCGAGCCGGCCGCCCGCCGACGCGACGAGCTGGCTGGGCTGCTCGACAAGCACGACCGGTGGCTGGGCGGGCGCCGCTTTCTCCTGGTGCCCTATCACCTGCTGGGCGCCAAGTCACTGGAACAGCGGGTGCTCGGCGGCTACGTCGAGTACGTCCGCACGCTGCACCCGCAGGCACCGATCCCGGCGGTGCACCGCACCGACGCGCTGCTGGCCGAGAGCCGCCACCTGCGCGAGCGGATCGGCGACGAAAAGTACCTCGCCGGCCTGCCTGGCGGCGGCCAGGACGACGAGTGGGGCGACGAGGCGTTCTGGACCCCCGAGCTGCTCGACGCCGCCTTCGCCGCCAACCACGACGACGAGCTGCGCCGCAAGCTGGTCAGCGACCTGCTCTCCACCTGGCACTCCGGCTTCTTCCGCAACGCGCTGGAGGACGCCGAGGGGTTCGTCTCACTCGACCGGGGCCTGACCGAGATCAGCCGGCACGCCAAGGAGTTGGGGTACGACGCGCTGATCCTCTTCCTGGACGAGCTGATCCTGTGGCTGGCCAACTCCATGGGCGACCAGCAGTTCGTCTCCCGGGAGATCCAGAAGATCACCAACTTCGTGGAGGGCGCCGACGCCCGGCGACCGATCCCGATCATCAGCTTCATCGCCCGCCAGCGCGACCTGCGTGAACTGGTCGGCGAGGAGGTCACCGGCGCCAACGAGCTGGGCTTCCAGGACACCCTCAACCTGGCCAGCGGCCGGTTCGACGTGATCACACTGGAGGACCGCAACCTTCCCGAGGTCGCCAGCCAGCGGCTGCTCAAGCCGGTCAGCGACGAGGCCGCCACCGCGATCGCCCGCGCCTTCGACAGCACTACCCATCTGCGCCGGGAGGTCTGGGACACGCTGCTGGGCACCGACAGCGGCGCCGGAGCCGATCTGGACTCATTCCGCAAGACCTACCCGTTCAGCCCCGCCTTCATGTCCACGCTGGTGCACGTCTCCAGCGCGTTGCAGCGCTCGCGTACCGCGCTGAAGCTGATGCGACAGTTGCTCGTGGACCGACGGGACGAGCTTCGACTAGGGCAGCTCGTGCCGCTGGGCGACCTCTACGACGTGATCGCCCGCGGCGGCGACCAGCCGTTCACCGAGAAGCTGAAGGCCGAGTTCGAGACCGCGGAGAAGCTCTACGAGACGAAGCTGCGGCCGTACCTGCTCGACCGCTACCAACTCACCGACGACGAGCTTGAACGCGCCCGCCTCGGCGGGCAGCTCCCATCCGAGCTGGCCGCCCGCGTGCGGGCCTTCCGCGGCGAGGACCGGCTACTCAAGACGCTGCTGCTATCGGCGCTGGCGCCGACGGTACCGGCGCTGCGCAACCTCACCGCCCGCACACTGTCCGCGCTCAACCACGGCAGCATCACCAGCCCCATCCCCGGGGGCGAGGTGAGCCAGGTCAGCCGCAAGATCATGGACTGGGCGGGCCAGTTCGGTGAGATCAAGGTCAGCGAGGGCGACGACCTGGGGGTCCGCCTGGAACTGGTCGGGGTGGACGTCGACAGCGTGCTCAACTCCGCCCGGCACTTCGACACCG
>CAYTMR010000327.1:0-1706 GCA_964438855.1 uncultured Micromonosporaceae bacterium | reverse complement strand
CCTTCCAGGAGACCACCCGGGTGCTCACCGACGCGGCGATCAACGCCCGCAGCGATTCGCTGATCGGCCTGAAGGAGAACGTCATCATCGGTAAGCTCATCCCGGCCGGTACCGGTATCAGTCGGTACCGGAACATCCGGGTCGAGCCGACCGAGGAGGCGAAGGCCAAGGTCTACTCCATGACCTCGTACCCGGAGACGGACTACGGGTTCGGCCCGGCTGGCGGCCAGGCCGTGCCGCTGGACGACTTCGACTTCGGGTCGTACGGCTAAAGCCAGGAGGAGACGGTGGTGGCGGACCGGCATCCGGACGATCCGGAGCCGGTCCGCGCCACGAAGGCGTTGGCTGTCTGGTGGTTGGGCGTGGCCGCGGTGGTGACGGGGCCACTGGTGGGTGGAGTGGTACCGGCCACTGTGGCGTTGGTCCTGGCGCGGCAGGCCCGCCGTGACGTGCGCGCCGCCCAGGGCTTTCTGACCGGATCACGGTTGGTGCACCAGGGCGAGTGGCTGGCTCTGATCGGTCTGTTGCTGGCCGCCACCACACTGGTGGTGGCGGTGGTGATCGGCCTGTTCCAGGTGGCGGCGACTCCACCGACGCGGGATCTCGCCCCCCACTTCGACTGATGCGCCGGGTGCGGTGGAGACCAGCTGATCGACGCCACTGAGGAGTCGACGGAGGAGATGGTTTGGCGTTCCACGGTTACCAGCACCGGCCGGTAGCGCCGCCACCGCGTGAGGCGTGGCAGCGTCCGGTTCGGGTGGAGCCGGTGCCGGGCACACCGTACGGGCTGGCGATCTACGGAGCGCCCACCGCCACGTCCGGGCCGGCGATCGGTGCGTTGGTGACGGGTATCGCCGCGGTGACAGTCTCCTTTGTGGTGTTGTGCCTAGGGTTGGCGGGTGTCCAGGACGGGTGGGGCGCTCCGGTGAGCGGGGCGTTGGCGATCCTCGCCACGTTCCTCGGGGTCGGTGCGATCGGGCTCGGAGTGGTCGGTGTGCGGCACACCGGGGGCCGTACGCCGGCGACCGGCGTGGCACCCACCGGCGTGGAGAGTCCGCCGGTGGCCGCGATTCGGGGTCGTGGCTTGGCTGTGGCGGGGATCATCTGCGGGGCGACTGCGGTGGGGTTGACTCTGGTGTCGTTCGCGGCGGTGCTGGCGGTGCACGTCAGCGGGGTCTGAGCCGGCGCTGAGCGCCGTCCGAACCGACGCGCGAAGGTGCGACACAGGTTGACACGGGGATGGGTCCTGTGTTGCGGTTTACGGTCGAGTTCGGTAGCCTATCGTTTCGCGCCCCAGTGCGCCTGGGGCTCAAGCTGTGTGCGCGCAAGCGGGGTGGGGAGCCACGTAGTGTCGCGAGCGCAGCGATACCAACCCTAGCGTGAACGCGCACTGGGACCTAGAGGCAGCGACACGCCCGACCGCGGGTGTCGGGCACTCTGGACTAACACCAGCAGATGATGATTTAGGGAGACTTGAGAGCCGGATGCCCACGATCCAGCAGCTGGTCCGCAAGGGCCGCCAGGCGAAATCGAGCAAGGTAAAGACGCCAGCGCTGAAGGGAAGCCCGCAACGGCGGGGCGTGTGCACGCGCGTCTACACCACCACGCCCAAGAAGCCGAACTCGGCTCTGCGTAAGGTGGCCCGGGTCAAGCTCAGCAGCAACATCGAGGTGACCGCCTACATCCCGGGCGTCGGCCACAACCTC
>CAYTMR010000326.1:0-1712 GCA_964438855.1 uncultured Micromonosporaceae bacterium | reverse complement strand
CCGCTGGCCTGCTCCAGGATGGTGCGCCGCTTCTTGTGCGCGTTCAGTGCCCGCTTCACGCGTGCCATCGTTGAGACTCCTTACCCTCGCAGCTGGAGCGTGTCAGCGGCCAAGCATCTTTCTGATGCGCCGCACGTCGGCCCGGGAGACCTCCTCGGTACCGGTCAACCGGCGCCGGCGTCGGTTCGACTTGTGCTCCAGCAGGTGGCGCTTGCCCGCCTTCTCCTTGATGATCTTCCCGCTGCCGGTGACCCTCGTCCGCTTGCCGATGCCGGTATGGCTCTTCATCTTCGGCACTTGAACGCCTTTCCCTTTCACGCGACCGGGCCAGGGCGCACCCCGGCCCGATCTTCTCTCCGTCTCGCCGCGGTCCCACGCGACCGGGGCGATTACTCCTTACCCGCCGAAGCAGCGGCCTTCGTATTGCGGTGCGGCGCCAACACCATGATCATGTTGCGGCCGTCCTGCTTCGGTGCAGCTTCGACGAACCCGAGATCCGCGACCTCCTCGGAGAGCCGACGCAGAAGCCGGAAGCCCAGCTCTGGACGACTCTGCTCGCGTCCGCGGAACATGATTGTCACCTTGACCTTGTCCCCCGCCCGGAGGAACCGCACGACGTGACCCTTCTTGGTCTCGTAGTCGTGCGAATCGATCTTGGGACGGAGCTTCATCTCCTTGACGACGGTCTGCTGCTGATTGCGCCGAGACTCCCGCGCCTTGAGTGCGCTCTCGTACTTGAACTTGCCGAAGTCCATGAGCTTGCACACCGGCGGGCGGGCCATCGGCGCGACCTCGACCAGATCCAGGTCGACATCGGCGGCCAGCTGCAGGGCACGCTCAAGAGGGACGATGCCCACCTGCTCACCCTCAGGACCGACCAGCCGGACTTCTCGTGCCCGAATCTGATCATTGACGCGTGGTTCGACGCTGATGAGGCCTCCTCGTGTGGTCGTCTGGGTCTGTCTACCGACCTGAAGCAGAAGGCCCCGGCGTTGCCGGGGCCCGCTCGACCGGTCACACGCGTGCGCGACGCGTACACACACGGCGGAACCGTGTGGACCGGACCCGGCCGCCGAAGCCGCACGGGTGGGAGCGGGTGCTCCACTTCATGACGCCACCTGCGCACCTGGGCACGCTCAGTGGCGCGGTCGACGCCGTCAAGCGTACCAGATCTCCACCATTACGCCGGTTCTCGCCGGGAAGCCGCGTGCAGCGCCCGCAACTGGCGCATGGCCGCCACCGCCCGCTCCTTGTCCATCGCCTGCACCGCCAACACCCCGAGCACCTCGTCGTCGTGCAGCTCCAGTGTGGCCCACGACGCCCCGGGTTCGAAGCGCACCGCTCGCACCACCTGCCATGGCAGCGTCACCTCGCCGAGCAGGTTGCGCACTCGGACACCGCGGCGGTCCGCCTCCACCAGCGGACGCGTCAACAGCAACAGGGCGGCGGCGCCGATCAACCCCAGCCCCACCACGCCCAGCCGATCCGCTGTGCCGAAGCCGGTGGCTGCGGTCACCGTGCCCCCCGGCATCGCCACGGCGAGCGCCACCGAGGCGATGACCACGACCACGGCGGCAGCCCACGCCACTACCCGGATCCGCCAGGGTCGGACCCGCACCAGGTCGGGAAGGTCACTCATGGCAGCGAGTCTGCCAGTTAGAGGCGGCAAGCGTGGATGTCGGTGACCAGGATCGCCCTCGCTCCTAGCTCGT
>CAYTMR010000325.1:0-1738 GCA_964438855.1 uncultured Micromonosporaceae bacterium | reverse complement strand
GTGTCCCGGGTGAACGGAAAGGCGGTGCGGTGATGGTCGCGGTCACCGTCGTCTCGTTGCCGGGGCCACGGCCGGGGTCCCGGGCCGATCGCATGCTGATGCCGCTGTCGCGGGATGTGCTGCGGCGGATGGCCGAGAAGGCCGGCGTGTGCGTCCGGCCGGTGACTCTGCGGCGGATCGACCGGGAGACTGGCGTCACCGAGGTGGTCGACATCCCTTGCGGTGCCCGACTGGCCTCACGGTGCAAACCCTGCGCGGAACGCAACCGCCGCCTTCGCATACAGCAGATCCGCGAGGGCTGGCACCTGGCCACCGAACCGGCCGTCACCCCGGAGCGGCCGGGGGAGGATGTGCTGGCCCTCGTGCGGTTGCGGGCGCATCTGGAGTTCGAGCGTCACGCGCTGATGTACGAGCCGCTGCCCCCGGAAGAGCGGGCGGCTCAGCTGGCCGAGGTTGACCAGGCGATCGCCGAGGTGGAAGAAGCGCTGTCGACGTGCCGGGTGCGTGGCCGTCTCACCCCGGACCGAGACAGCAAGCCGCGGCGGGTCCGCTCCACCCGCCGTCGCAGAGACGTCGTCCCCTTGCCTCGACTGCCGGTCGAGGCCCGCACCGTAGGCCGCTCCTACCTCGGCCGCGACGGCCGGGCGCATCGCCCGTCGACCCTGCTGACCATCACCCTGGATTCCTACGGGCCGGTGCACACCGCGTCCCGGTACCGGCGTGGCGGGCTGCGGCCGTGCGCGTGTGGTGCTCTCCACGGCGAACGTGACCCGCTGCTGGGCACACCACTGGATCCGGCCAGTTATGACTACCGCAGGGCTGCGCTGGACGCTATTCACTTCGCCCGTGCCTTGGATCGCTTCTGGCAAAACCTGCGACGGGCGTGCGGGTGGAACGTGCAGTACGCCGGGGCAGTTGAACTACAGAAGAGGCTCGCGCCGCACGCGCATTACTGTGTGCGGGGCACGGTGCCCCGCCGGCTGATCCGGCAGGTGGCGGAAGCCACCTACCACCAGGTGTGGTGGCCCAAGTTCGACACTCCGGTGTATTCGGTCGACCGTCCACCTGTGTGGAACGCGGACAAGAGCGCCTATGTCGATCCTGCTACGGGTGAGCCTCTGCCCACCTGGGCTGAGGCTCTAGATGCTCTGGATGACCCGGACGCGACCCCCGCGTACGTCGTCCGTCTCGGCCGGGTGGATGTGCGCGGTATCGAGGCTGGTACCAGAGATGCGGAGCGGTCGATCCGGTACGTGACCAAGTACCTCACCAAGGACCTCGTGGAGCACGCGGCCCCGAAGTCCGATCAGCAGAAGGCGCACTTCGACCGGCTCCACCAGGAACTGTCGGTCCTGCCGTGCTCGCCGACGTGCGCTAACTGGTTGCTGTACGGGGTGCAACCGAACAGGGCACGGCCGGGTCTGGTGCCTGGCCGCTGTTCCGGCAAGGTCCACCAACGCCAGAGCCTGGGCTTCACCGGCCGGCGGGTGCTGATCTCCCGCCAGTGGTCGGGCAAGACCCTTGCCGACCACCGGGCGGACAACCGCTCGTGGGTCCGCGCCCTGCTCGCGCTTGCCGCCGAGGGTGACCAGGGCGATGACGTCCAGGGCGATGACGCCGGGGGCCGGTACGAGTGGGCCTTGGCCAAACCCGATGACCCCGACGTCCCGCCGCTGGCACACAGGCTGCTACGCGCCATTTCCGAACGCATACGGCAACGCGCGCAACTCGACGCGGC
>CAYTMR010000324.1:0-1739 GCA_964438855.1 uncultured Micromonosporaceae bacterium | reverse complement strand
CCGTCGCCGCCGCCCTGCACCGCCTCGGTCGGGTCATCTGAACGCCCCGTGCTAGCGTCCGGGCCGGATGACGGTGGGAGGCGCTATGGCGGCCGTACGACGGACCTCCTCCTGGCTAGCCGACGGCCGGGAGATCATTTACTACGACGAGTCCGGCAACGCCCCGCGCACCGACGTCGACCACCGAAAGCTCCCGCCACCCCCACCGGCCTCGCAGCTGCGCTACGACCCTCTCGTCGGCGAATGGGTGGCGATCGCCGCACACCGCCAGAGCCGCACGTTCCTTCCCGACGCCGAAGACTGTCCGCTGTGCCCGTCGAGAGAAGGACGGCACACCGAGATCCCGGCGGTCGACTACGACGTCGTGGTGTTCGAGAACCGGTTCCCCGCCTTCTCCGCGCGCACCATGGACCCGGGCGACCCCCTCACTCCGTACACACCAGTGGCCTCCGGCGGCGGCCGGTGTGAGGTCGTGTGCTTCACCTCCGACCACCACCGTTCCTTCGCCGACCTTCCACCCGCGCGGGTCCGTACCGTGCTCGACGCGCTCGCCGACCGGACCGCCGCGCTGTCGACCGATCCGGCGGTCGCGCAGGTCTTCTGCTTCGAGAATCGAGGTGTGGAGATCGGCGTCACCCTGCACCATCCACATGGACAGATCTACGCCTATCCGTTCCTGCCGCCACGTACCGAGAAGCTGCTGGCCGTAGCCCGCCGACACGCCGCCCGCACCGGAGGGCGCAACCTCTACGGGGACGTGCTCGCCGCTGAACGAGCCGCTGGCACTCGGGTGGTCACTGCCAACGAGCACTGGACCGCCTATGTGCCGGCGGCAGCCCGATGGCCGTACGAGGTCCACATCGCGCCGCATCGCCACGTGTGCGACCTGCCAGCGCTGACTAGCGAGGAGCGGGACGCCTTCGGGCCGCTCTACCTCGATGTGCTGCGCCGCTTCGACCAGCTGTTCGGGTCGGCTCCGACGCCGTACGTCTCGGCCTGGCACCAAGCCCCCACCGGGCAAGGGCGCGAGCTCGGATATCTACACCTGCAACTCTTCACGATCCGCCGTGCTGCGGACAAGTTGAAGTATCTCGCCGGCTCGGAGTCGGCGATGGGGGTCTTCATCAACGACATCACCCCAGAGGACGCAGCCGCGCGACTCCGAGGTGAGCGGCCGGCGTGACACGCACCCGCTGGCGAGGGCGTCATCGTGGCGGTGACTCCTAGAGGTCCGGCAAGACCGTCAGCACCCGCGAGTCGAGTCTCATGGTGATCAGCATCCCGCCCAGGATGGTGTAGGCGTTGTTGTCGGCGTTCTCCTCACCCCAGATCCGGGCCTCCTCCCGAAACTCGGGCAGATCAACGAAGGTGGTATCGAGGACCAGGCTGAGGTAGGTGCGACAGTAGTCCTCATTGGCTGCCGGCCCAAGGTGGCACGTGGCACGGATGTAACGCACCTGATCCGGCTCGTCGAACTCGACGTCCAGGGTGGCGTAGTAGCCGTCGTCGTGGCAGGTCAAGATGTGAGCGGCGTCCGTCCACATGACCGGGTCTTCCGGATCTTCTTCGCACGCGAACTCGTTCTCGACCGTGAGCCACGTCTCAAACACGTCCGCGTTCACACTGGGCAGATAGAACAGGTCCGGCCCAGGGAATCTCGCGGGCAACTCAGGTGGTGCGGTCGGTCCACTTGGCCCTTCGTTGGTCACCGCGCCGACGACGGCCCCGCCCAACCCGCC
>CAYTMR010000323.1:0-1753 GCA_964438855.1 uncultured Micromonosporaceae bacterium | reverse complement strand
TGGTGACCGACGCGGCGGACCGCCTGCTCGAGCTCGACGGGGTCGGGCTCCAGGAAGCGGACCTCGACGATGAGCCCGCGACGCGGGAACCGGACGAGGCGCAGAAGCCGCGCACCGCCCCCGCCACGGCGCCGACCGAGCCGCTGGTCAGCGGATACGATCTGGTGCTCTTGGACCTCGACGGTGTGGTCTACGTCGGTGAGGAACCGGTCCCGGGCGCGGTCGAGGCGATCAAGCGTCTCCGGTCTGACGGTCCGCGGGTCATGTACGCCACCAACAACGCCTCCCGTACGCCGCAGCAGGTGGCGGCCGTGCTCACCAGGCTCGGAGTGGAAGCCGTCGCGGAGGACGTGGTCACGTCCGCCATGGCCGCAGCGGCGGCCCTGCGGGACCGGCTCGCGCCCGGCGCGGCCGTTCTGGTGGTCGGTGCCGAGGCCCTCGCCGAGGAGATCCGGCGGGCCGGGCTGCAGCCGGTGGAGAGGGCCGACGAGCGACCCGCCGCGGTGGTGCAGGGCTACGCCCCCGACGTGGGGTGGCGACAGCTCGCCGAGGCCGCCGTAGCCATTCGGGCCGGAGCCCAGTGGGTGGCCACCAACACCGACGCGACCCTGCCGACGCCGCGCGGGCCTCTGCCCGGCAACGGATCGCTGGTCGCCGCCTTGCGTACGGCTCTGGAGCGCGACCCGGACCTCGTGGTAGGCAAACCACAACCGACGATCTTCGAGACAGCGATCCGCCTGGTCGGGGCGAAGCAGGCACTGGTGGTGGGCGACCGGCTGGACACCGACATCGCGGGAGCCCGCCGGGCCGGCCTGGATAGCCTGCTGGTGCTGACCGGGGTGACCACGCAGGAGGACCTCGCCAATACACCGGATCCGCAGCGGCCGACCTTCGTTGGCGCAGACCTGGGGGCGCTCTTCTCGCCTCCGGTCCGCCCCTGACCTGCACCGGCTACAGGAGCTTACGCAGCTTCAGCAGGTCGAACGGGCTTGCCTGCACACTCACCCGACGGCTGGCGAGGGCTGTGGCGATGTCCAACTCACCGTCGACGAGCGCGATCAGGTCGTCACTGGTGGCGGAGAGCACCAGCTGGGCATTCGGGTCGTCGGTTTCGGCTAGCCCTTCCAACTCGCCGCCGCGGAATCGGCCGCGAAAAGCGATCCCCAGGTCGGTGACGCGGCAGGCGACGGTGCGGTCGAAATTGATCTTCTGGCTCACCTCGTCAGCGTTGGCCGCCAGTCGGTCGGCGAAGCGGGCCAGCGCCGCTCGGCACTCCTCCTCAGTCGCCACGAGGACCTCCGTCCCTTGGTGCGCTTCCGCACCGTACCTCATCGCTACCCGATCGGGGTCGGCGCGACGACTTTGACACACTATGACCAGGCCTAGCCGGAGGGAGGCACGTAGGTGCAGGACGCGTTGCGGGCGTACGTGGAGCTCGCGCTCGGCGTGACGGAGGCGTCGCGGAAGAAGGCCGAGCAGGTCGTCAAGAAGCTGGTAGGCCAAGGGGAGGCCAAGGTCGCCCAGTTCCAGGGAGCGGTGGAGGAGCTGCTGGCGACGAGCCGTGCCAACCGGGAGGCCATTGTCAGGCTGGTGCGCTACGAGGTGGAGCGGGCGGTATCGGCGGTAGGCCTCGCGACCGCCGATGACGTGGCCGAGCTGCGAGACCGGGTACGGGAGCTGGAGCGGCAGCTGAGGGAGGCATCGGCCCGTGCCGCGGCTGCGGAGGCGACGGCGGTGGATGCTGCCGCGGCCG
>CAYTMR010000322.1:0-1782 GCA_964438855.1 uncultured Micromonosporaceae bacterium | reverse complement strand
GGCTTCCGGGTTGGGTCGGCCGCTGGGCTGCGTGTGGCCGGAAGGCATGCACGAGATCTCCCCAGGTCGGTTGATGATCTGGGTGGGGGATCAGGACATGGCATCGGCGCGTCAGCCGGCGTGGCCGCTGCTGAAGACCGGCACGGTGGACCTGTTCAGGCCGTTCCCGTTCGGCACCGACCCGCGCGGCCGGGTGGTGTCGATGGAGCTGATGTACACGAACCTGCTCATCGGATCGATCCCTGGCGCAGGTAAGACGTTCAGTTTGCGGGTGCCACTGCTGGCCGCCGCACTCGACCCGCGCGCCGAACTGTGGGTGTTCGAGCTGAAGGGCACCGGTGACCTGGAACCGCTGGAGCAGGTATCGGCCCGGTACGCCTCTGGGGCCGATGACGACAGTGTCGAGGCCGCGCTGTTGGCATTGCGTGAGCTGCGCAAAGAGTGCCAGCGTCGGGCCACCACGATCAAAGGGCTACCGAAGTCGGTGTGTCCGGAGAACAAGGTCACTCCGCAGTTGGCCTCACGGAAGGGTTTGGGCCTGCATCCGTTGATCTGCGCGATTGACGAGTGTCAAGAGCTGTTCGCTCACTCCGAGTTCGGGAAGGAAGCCGGTGAACTGGCCGAAAAGGTGATCAAGTTGGGCCGCGCGCTCGGGATCCATCTGATGCTCGCCACTCAGCGCCCCGACGCCAAGTCGCTGCCCACCGGTGTGAGCGCCAACGTCGGTACGCGGTTCTGCCTACGGGTCATGGGCCAGATGGAGAACGACATGATCCTTGGCACGTCGGCGTACCGCAACGGCATCCGGGCGACCATGTTCACCCGGCGGGACAAAGGCGTCGGCTACCTCGTCGGCGCCGCCGAAGACCCGCAGATCACCCGCACCTTCTACGTGGACGGTCCGGCCGCCGAGCGGGTATGCCAACGCGCCCGTGCCGCCCGGGAGGCCGCCGGCACCCTGCGCGGGCACGCGGCCGGCCAGCCGACCGACACCCCCGCCCAGCGGCGAGACACCTTGTTGGATGACATCCTCGCCGTCGTAGGTGAGGCGAAGGTGTGGTCGGAGACCGTCGTAGAGCGGCTGGCCGAGCTTCGGCCCGACGTCTACGGCGACTTGACCGCCGACCAACTCCGCACCGCGCTCAAGCCCTACGGCATCACCACCGGGCAGGTGTGGGGCACCGACCCGACCACCGGCAGGGGCGCCAACCGGCGCGGCATCGACCGGGCCGACATCACCCGAGCGATAACAGAGCGTAATCGCAACCGGGGCGGTAAGGCCGCCTAGAGCGGACGCCGATGGGTGCTAGGTCTAGCGGCCACCACTGCTAGACCTAGCACCCCCGCTAGCGCCTCATACATGCCCTGGCCAGCGCCCTAACACCTAGCGGCGCGGCCGACGCGCACCCGTCGACCACCCCTTGAGGAGAGAACGTGACCATCCTTGCCATGCTCGCTAGCGCCGTCATCGGCGGTTACGCAGCGTATTACCTGATCTTGTGTGTGCTGTTCCCATTCGGACGTTGCCGCCGCTGCGACGGCGGGACACTCAACGGCCGGCGGACCGGCCGACTCTGCCCGCGCTGTGAGGGCACCGGCCGCCGAGTCCGCGTCGGCCGACGCATCTTCGAGGACCTGCGCGCCGAGTACGAGCGAGGCACCCGGTGAGCACGTCGCTCGGGTTGGAGATCTGGCTGATCGGAACGCCGGCTGAGGTGGAGGCTGCTGCGCGCATGCTCGCCCGGCTCGAAGAGCGGGCGTCCGAGCTGGGTTATCGCCGGG
>CAYTMR010000321.1:0-1793 GCA_964438855.1 uncultured Micromonosporaceae bacterium | reverse complement strand
TCGTGCCGATCGCGCACAGCAGCAGCCACAGGCCCAGCAACGGTGGTCGCACCTGAGTTGTGACGTTGTCCCGGATCTCCAGGCAGGGACCGGGGCTGACCTGCGGCTTCGCGGCGCAAGGTGTGACTAATCGGGGTTCACGGGTGGGTAGCCTTGCCCGGTGGGCTCGTTCGTGCGCAAGGTGAAGACCGCCTCGGGCGCGACAGCAGTGCAGATCATGCACAAGCGCGGGCGGCGAGTCCTGGGAATCGATCACATCGGTTCCGCCCGGACTGATGCCGAGCTCGCGCTGCTGGAAGCGGTCGCGCACGAGCGGTTGCACGCCGGCCAGGAGCAGCTGCCCCTGGAATCCGGTGGGACGCCCAGCGCTCCGACGGCAGCCACCGGGATGCAAGCCACGGTCGCCGGCACGGCCTCGCTGGTGCTGTGGCAAGCCCTTGAGCGGGTCTACGCCGACCTTGGCTTCGACGCCCTCGGCGATGAGGCGTTCAAACAGCTCGTGCTCGCCCGGATCATCGAGCCAACCTCCAAGGCCGACACCGTGCGGGTGCTGGAGGAGCTCGGTGTCCCGTCCCGCACGAGGGAGACGTTCATGCGGTGCCTGTCCCGGGTCGTGCAGCGCGGCTACCGCGAGCAGATCGCTGCCGCGTGCTACGCCCACGTCGCCCCGACCGGGCGCCTGTCTGCGGTGCTGTACGACCTGACGACGCTGCACTTCGAGACGCCGAAGGAGGACGGGCTGCGCAAGGTCGGGATGAGCAAGGAACGCCGGGTCGACCCTCAAGTGACCGTCGGGCTGCTGTGCGACCCCGGTGGGTTCCCGCTGGCCGTGCACCTGTTCGAGGGAAACAAGGCCGAGACCAAGACCCTGATCCCCGTACTGCAGGAGTTTCAGAACGCCCACAACGTCACCGACATGATCGTCGTGGCCGACGCGGGGATGCTGTCCGCGGCCAACCTGCTCGCCCTGGAGGACGCCGGGTTCTCCTTCATCGTGGGCTCTCGGGCGGCCAAGACGCCGTACGACCTGGCCGACCACTTCAGGACCAAGGGCAACGCCTTTACCGACGGCCAGACCGTGGAGACCACCCGGCCCATGGGCACCGGTAAGGACCGGCGCACCCGACGGGTGGTGTACCAGTACCGGTTCAAGCGGGGCAAGAACGATGACCGGGCGATCAACGCGATGGTCAAGAAGGCCGAGGACGTCGCCGCCGGGCGTCGCCCGCTCAAGCGCGACCGGTTCGTCAAGATTGATGGCGCGACCAAGGGCGTGGACTGGGACCTGGTCGAGCGGGCCCGGTCGATGACCGGGCTGAAGGGCTACGTGACCAACATCGGCCTCGAGCAGATGGACGGGCCCCAGGTTGTCGCCGCCTACCAGGACCTGTACCAGGTGGAGCGCTCCTTCCGGATGGTCAAGTCCGACCTGCGCGCCCGGCCGATCTTTCACCAGCTCCGTGACTCGATCGAGGCGCACCTGACCATCGTCTTCGCCGCCCTGGCGATCTCCCGCGAGGCCCAGCAGCGCACCGGAGCCTCGATCAAGAAGATCCTCAACACCCTGCGGCCGTTGCGCACCGCGACCATCACCGTCGGCGGACACCAGATCACCGCCGAGCCCCAGATCCCCGACGAGGCGCGCGAGCTCCTGAACTACCTCAACCCCGGGGTGTAACTAAAACGTCACAACTCAGGTCGGGCACGGACAGACTGTGAGCTGGTTCTGGCCGGTGGTGATACGGATCTGCGCGTCTTTGACGCATGGACGGGTTATTGGGTCGCCGAGTGGC
>CAYTMR010000320.1:0-1811 GCA_964438855.1 uncultured Micromonosporaceae bacterium | reverse complement strand
GCAGCCTGTTCACGATTCTGCGCGGCCGCAAGCAGATCTTCCTCGACCCGACGAAAGCGATCCCGCTGCGCGGCCCCAAGCGCAACATGCCGCTGCCGATGGAGCCCACCGCGATCCGCGACGCCCTGGTCAACCCTGATCCGGCGGTCGCGCTGGCCGTCTCACTCGTCGCCTTCCACGCCCTGATGACTTCGCAAGTGCAGCACATCAAGCTCACCGACATCATCGACGGGCGGCTACGGATGCCTGACGGCCGCTTCATCCCGCTCGCGAAACCCGTGCTCGTCCACCTCGCTGCCTGGCTCGACCACCGAGCCAAACGCTGGTCGGAGACGAAGAACCCCTACCTGCTCGTCACCATCCAGACCGCGCCCCGTCTCTCACCGCCCAGCCGGAACTTCCCCTGGAAGAAGGCTGGAGTGACCGCGCAAGCGCTACGCGCCGACCGGATTCTCTACGAAGTCGAGCAGACCGGCGGCGACGTCAGGCGCATCTGCGACCTCTTCGGCATCGGCATCGAGACCGCGCTGCGCTACTCGGCCACGATCCTCGAACCACCCAGTCCGTTCGAACCGCCGATCCCGACCGCGCCGAGTCACCCCTGAGCGCCCACCCCGGGCGCACTCCGTGATTGAACAGCGGATGAACACTCGCTCCGATACCTGCTCAGGGCTTGCGTGACTGTTTTGATGGGTATCAATATAGAAGCATGTCGATGCAAGAGGTGGAGTTGGTGATCGTCGGGTCTGGCCCTGCGGGGTACACGGCGGCGATCTACGCGGCGCGGGCGGGGCTGGCCCCGGTCGTGGTGGCGGGATCGGTGACAGCCGGTGGGGCGTTGATGACGACGACGGAGGTGGAGAACTTCCCCGGCTTCATCGACGGTGTGCAGGGGCCGGAGTTGATGGCGTCGATGCGGGCGCAGGCAGAACGGTTCGGCGCGCGCATCCTGATGGATGACGCGACCGGTCTGGACCTGGCAGGCCCGGTGAAGACGATCACGACCGGCAGCGGTGAGGCCCACCGGGCGAAAGCGGTGGTCCTGACGATGGGGTCCGCGTACCGCAAGCTCGGCCTCCCCGAAGAGGAGCGCTTGTCGGGGCACGGCCTCTCGTGGTGCGCGACCTGCGACGGGTTCTTCTTCCGCGAGCAGCACATCGCCGTGGTCGGCGGTGGGGATTCCGCGATGGAGGAGGCCCTGTTCTTGACGCGGTTCGCGTCGAAGGTCACGCTCGTGCACCGGCGCGATGAGTTCCGGGCCTCTCGGATCATGGCCGAGCGGGTGCTGGCCGATTCGAAGATCGAGATCGCCTGGAACAGTGAGGTCGCCCAGATCCTCGGCGACGACCGGGTGGCCGGGCTGCGGCTGCGCGACACCCTCACCGGCGCCGAACGCACCCTGGACGTGACCGGGGTGTTCGTCGCGATCGGGCACGACCCGCGCTCCGAACTCGTCACCGGGCAGGTCGACACCGACCCGGACGGGTATGTGCGGGTCGCGCATCCATCGACGGCCACGAACGTGCCGGGCGTGTTCGCTGCCGGTGATCTGGTCGATCACACGTACCGGCAGGCGATCACTGCCGCGGGCACCGGCTGCGCCGCAGCCCAGGATGCCCAGCACTATCTCTCCCATCTCGCCCCCGCCGCCCAGCCGGCTCCCGTTCTGGAGGTCTCCGCATGAACACCGTCACCCCCGTCACCGACGCGACCTTCCAGAGCGAGGTGATCGAAGCCGAGCTGCCCGTCGTGGTCGATATCTGGGCGGCCTGGTGCGGGCCGTGCAAGGCGATCGCCCCGATCCTCGACCA
>CAYTMR010000319.1:0-1850 GCA_964438855.1 uncultured Micromonosporaceae bacterium | reverse complement strand
CCGGGGGCACTGACCTGGTCGACGTGCACGGGCCCAGACGTGATGTCTGGGCTCGTACCATCTGCGCCGCATCAGCAGATGATGTACGTCACATACCTTGGGTGACAGCCACTGCCGCGTCGTCGGGCCGAGCACGGTCGAGGCGATCACTGTCGGTCGCCTTGCGGCTGCTTTCCGGATCCGCGAAAGCTTGGGTGTATGCGGCACCGACCTGCCGTTCGACGACCTCATCGAGCAGCGCCGCCTGCCAACCGCCGATGGGAAAGCCCACGGGATCCTCGTCGGGCGCCGGGTGACTGCCCGACGAGGTCGAGCGTCGCGAACAGTGCGATGTGGATGCCTCCCATGGCCTCCACACCATAAGCACCGCCCACGTCCGAGCTCGGCACGACACTGCTCTGACGGCCACGGATTTCGCGCGGCACGATTGCTTTCACAAGGGCTGGTAGCGTCCAGCCGACGGAAACAGTGGCTCCGTTGACGACGGGGCTCGAGGAGGTGCCACACGATGGCGTCGACACAGCAGCACGGCACGCCGCTGCATCTATTGGCGGTGGTGCTGTCGACGATGATGGTCGCGCTGTCCCTGTTCCTGCTGGACGGGTTCGTCAAAGCCGGGGTAGCCGCCGTATTCGCGATCACCGCGGTCGTCTTCGCCACGATCATGCTGAAGCGTGCGGAGCGTTCCGACACCTGACACTCGGCAGCTGAGGGCTTTCGCGCACGCGCCGCGATAGGGTCACCGTATGGCCGTGGTAAAGATCAACGCCATCGAGGTGCCGGAGGGCGCCGGACCGGAGCTCGAGCGGCGCTTCGCCGCCCGCATGGGCGCGGTCGAGCAGTCGCCGGGCTTCCTCGGCTTCGAGCTACTCCGGCCGGTCGCTGGCGAAACCCGCTACTTCGTGTACACCAAGTGGGAGAGTGAAGAGGCGTACCGGGCCTGGCGGGACGGCGCCGGATACCACGCGCACGCCGGTGAACGCCGACAGCCGGTTGGCACCAGCGCCAGCCTGCTGGAGTTTGAGGTGGTCCAAGAGGCCTGACCGGCCCCGGCCGGGGCCGGTCAGTGCCGGGTGCGATCAGCGCGGCGCCATCCGCACCGCTGCGTCGAGGCGGATCACCTCGCCGTTGAGGTAGGGGTTCTCCACGATGTGGCGCACCAACGCGGCGTACTCCTCTGGCAGGCCGAGCCGAGCGGGGTGAGGCATCTGCTTCGCAAGCGACTCCTGCGCCTTCTCAGGTAGACCGCGCACCATCGGCGTCTCGAAGATGCCCGGGGCGATGGTCATCACCCGGATGCCCCACTGGGCAAGGTCCCGCGCGGCGCTGATGGTCAGACTCGCCACTCCTCCCTTGGAGGAGGCGTACGCGGCCTGACCCACCTGACCTTCGAAGGCAGCCACCGACGCGGTGTTGATGATGACCCCGCGGTCGCCGTCGAGCGGCTCGTTCTCCTGCATCGCGGCAGCAGCCAGACGCATGACGTTGAACGTGCCGACCAGGTTGATGTCGATCACGGTGCGGAACTCCTCCAGCGGCAGTACCCCCTGCCGACCGAGGATGCGACCCGGGGTGGCGACACCCGCGCAGTTGACCACGATCCGCAGCGTGCCCAGCCCGGCGGCCGTGGCGATCACCGCCGACACCGCCTCCTCATCCCGCACGTCAGCCGGTCCTGCGACGGCCCGATCGCCCAAGTCGGCGGCGACCTGGTCGAGAGCGTCACCGGGAAGGTCCAGCAACACCACCCGCGCCCCAGCCTTGATCAGCTCCTGGGCGGTAGCCCGGCCAAGACCCGACGCTCCACCGGTGACCAGTGCGACACTGTCCGCGAGATTCCGCATCATCCC
>CAYTMR010000318.1:0-1852 GCA_964438855.1 uncultured Micromonosporaceae bacterium | reverse complement strand
CACGCTTCTCGAAATCCACCACCGGCTCCACCCGCAGGCCCAGCGCGCCGTGCGGGAACACGAACTCGAACGGAACCGGAACCTTGATCGTGCTCGGAACCATCGCCCTACTCCTTCTCTCTGGCCAGTTGGCGCTGTCTCTTGGCTGACCGTCTTGGCTAGCCAAGTGATGATGAAGACAAGGTAGGGGAGCTTGGCTAGCCAGGTCAATAGTTGGGAGCAAATTTCCCTAGCTTGGCTAGCCAGGATTACTCTTGGTGCATGACCAGGGAAGACCTGAAGGGCTTGGCCGAGCTGGACCCGGACGATCCGCGGCCCCCGTCGCAGCAGATCGCGAACGTGTTGCGAGCTGCGATCCGTACCCGCAAATTTCAGCCGGGCGAGAAGTTACCCTCGCAGAACGACCTTGCCGAGCGTTACAACGTCGCCAGAGAGACGGTCAAGGCCGCCCTGCGCATCCTGCGTGATGAGCGGTTGATCGTGACCCGGCAGGGAAGTGGAGCATTCGTCCGCGCCCAGACTGAGCGCCCGGTCGGTCTACGGCCCCACGTCGAGGCCGCGTTTGACCGCGCGCATGTCTCGATCGACTTTGCCGGCTTCTCTGGCGAGACACTGCACGGCGTCCTTACCGAGCCGCTAGACAAGATCCGCGCCGGACTGCTGACCCCCGAGTCGGTATCGGTGCGCATCCTGCTCCCTGACACCAGCGCGCCGATGGCGCTGCCGTGTCTGGCCGAGACGCAGGCCGACGATCTCGGGGTGCGCCAGCGCGCCGAGCGAATCACGCGCCGCCACACCGACGCCATCGTGGAAGCCGTGCGCGAGCTTGGCGACCTCGGCTTGGTCAAGGACGCCAAGGCGGAGGTACGGGTGCACCGGGCCGCGCCGCTGTTCAAGCTCTACATCCTCAACGGCGAGGAAGTGTTCTTCGGCTTCTACCCCGTCGTAGAGCACACCGTCACCATCGACGGGAAGCCGACCGCGATCTACGACCCGATGGGCAAAGACGCGATCCTCTTCCACCGCGCGCTCAGCGACGACGAGACATCCGACGCAGCGCAGTACGTGCACCAGGCCCGCACCTGGTTCGACTCTATGTGGTCGACCATCGCCTACGACTACACGCCATGACCCCGCCGTACACCGTCGCCCAGGTCCTCGCCGACACCGGCCCGATCCTGCTCGACTTCGACGGCCCAATCTGCGCCGTGTTCGCCACCGTCCCCGACCACGCCGTAGCCGACGAGTTGCGCCGCGTCCTACAGGCCGCTGGCATCGAGATTCCCCACCACGTCCAGACCGCCAGCGACCCGCTCGACGTTCTACGCTTCACCGCCACACTCGACACGCCCGAGCTGGTGGCCCGCGTCGACGACCAGATGCGCGCCGCCGAGCTGGTCGCCGTTGACGGAGCCACACCTACGCCGTACGCCCGAGAGGTCATCGTCGCCGCCCACGAAGCCGGCCGACCGTTGGCCATCGTCAGTAACAACTCCGCCGACGCCATCGCCCGCTACCTCGACGCGCACCGGCTCACCCGGTATCTGACCGCGATCATCGGCCGGCCCCACGCAAACCCAGCCGGCATGAAACCGAACCCCGAGCCGGTCCGCCACGCCGTCCACGCCGTTCACGCCGATCCGGCCACGTGTGTCCTCATCGGAGACTCCACCACCGATATCCAAGCCGCACGAGCAGCCGGCACCCGATCAATCGGCTACGCCAACAAGCCCAGCAAACGCGACCGGCTCATCAACGCCGGAGCAGACGCCATCACCGAAGGACCCGACGGCCTGGCCACCGTCGCCTCTGAGCTGATGGCAGATGGTTGAAGCTGGCAGATGTCAGGGCT
>CAYTMR010000317.1:0-1858 GCA_964438855.1 uncultured Micromonosporaceae bacterium | reverse complement strand
TCACGACCCGCAGCAACGGGCAAGGAGGTGATAGCGGCGGCCCTTGGTATCAGAGCAGCACCGCCTATGGGATTCATACCGGTATAACCAGAGTGAACCTGATTTGGCGCGATGTGTTCACCCCAGTCAGCCCGAATTTCGTGGATTACCTTCAGGTTCGGGTCCGTACCGGCTAGCGGTAGAGTGGTGGGGACCAGCCTACGCTGGTCCCCACATGCTCAGGGGGCAGAGATGAGACGCGGTGTCGTATTGGCCGTGGCTGCTGTGGTTGGAGCAGCGCTAGCTACGGCCGCTGTGCTGGTATTGCAGGCAGACCGAGGAGAAAGCAGCGGGCCGTTGCGGCTCGTCGGTGACGACCCGAGGATTCATGTTTTCCACGGTGACTCAGTATTCCCTGCGCAACTTGGGGTAGGCATGTCAGTTGCTTACGACTCGGAGAGCAAGTGTCTCTACCTCATGGATCCACAGCAGGTTCGACGACTCGTGGTGTGGCCTCGGGGCAGCAGGTCGACGATCGAGAACGGGAAGCACGGTGTCCGCGTGAGCGGCGTCGGCCTCATCCTCGAGGGCGACAGGATCGTAGAGGCCTCAGTGGCGAGCGGGCCGATCTTCGAGCCAGACGGTGACGAAACCGCTATAGCCGCCGCGTTGCGGGACCTCGACACATGCCTTCCGGATAGCGGCGAGTTCACGCTCTTCTACGAGATAGAGGAGATCTCACGGGCGACCAACTGACCGCAGAAGCGGGTGCGGCGAGGCAGGACCCAGGGTAGCGACCAGCTCGTCGAGCACCGCGACCGTCGCGTCGGCGGTGAACGAACGTGCCGTACGGGTGGCCAACGCCTCCCGGGTGAACTAATCGGGCTCTACGTCACGAAACGTGGACGGCGCCGTCGGATCCGAGGTGTCAAGTGCCTATCCCACTGAACTCCGCAGTGTAGTAGGAGCCGGAGTCGGTAGTTGCGCCAGTTGCGGAAGCCGTGCGCAGCGCGGCGGATCTTCTCCACCACCAGGTTGATCGCCTCGGTGGGGCCGTTGCTGGGGCGGCCGGTGTCGAAGTAGGCCAGATACTCGGTTCGCCAGGTGCGCAGCGTGCGGCCGACCTTGGCCACCTCGGGCACGGGGCAGTCGACCAGGGTGTCGATCAGCTGCTCGGCGTGCTGCTTGCCGGTGGCCGGGTCGGGGATGGCGTAGGCCAGGCAGATCTGCTGCGCGGCCCACCAGGCCACCGTCAGCTCCCCGTCGGGGTCGCCGACGGCCATGGCGGATTTGACCCGTTGCAGGGCACGGTCGGAGAGCCGGTCGGCGCGGCGGCGCAGCGCCCGGCGGGTCTCATACAGTGGGTCGCCCTTGTGACCACGCCGGCCGAGCTGCTCCTGTTGGACGCGGCGGCGGACCTCATCGACGGCCTGCATCCCGAGCCGGGTGACGTGGAAGGCGTCCAGCACGTGCGTGGCTGCCGGCAGGTGGGTGCGCAGCGCGGTCAGGTAGCCGCGGAAGGGGTCGAGGGCGGCCAGGCGGATCTGCGCTCGCCAGCCGGGATCGCGGCGGGCGAGCCAGTCGGCGTAGGAGGCGCCGGAGCGGCCGGGCACCACGTCCAGCAGCCGGGCGGGGCGCCCGGGAGTGATGTCGACGATGCCGGTGGCCCACTGCGTGCCGCGCAGGCGGTTGGGGTGCTGCCAGGCGTGCTCGTCCACTCCGACACCGCTCACGCCGGTCAGCCGTTGTTCGTCGGCCACCATCGGGGTGCCGACCTCCGTGACCGCGCGCATGATCGTGCGCCACCCGGTACCCAACCGGCGTGCCATCGCCGCCACAGTCTCCCCGTCACCGCCCACGGCTGCGGTGGCCCACCGCT
>CAYTMR010000316.1:0-1890 GCA_964438855.1 uncultured Micromonosporaceae bacterium | reverse complement strand
TGGTCGGCAGGGGATTCACCACGAAATAGCGCTGGACGCCGGGAGCAGCTCCGCTCCATCGGCTACAACATCTGACGCAGGTAAACTGGGGGCCACGACCCTGGAGGTGGTCCCCATGATCCAAGTCGAGCTGACAAGCATCGCGGTCGACACCCGTGGGCTGCCGGTGGTGCTTCTGAAGCCCGCCGTTCCGCAGCCGGACCTGGGCCTGAGTTGGGCCATTTAGTGCCGTGGGCCTCGGCCGTGGATCGCGTCGAGCCATGCGAGGTGCTCGGGGGATAGCGGGTCTTCTGCGGTGATGATCTGGGCACCGGCTTGGATGTCGATGGTGCGGTAGCGGCGCAGCGCCCGGACGAGTTGTTTGATGGTGGTGCCGGTGACCGACTCGAGCCACCGGCCAACGGCCAAGGCGGCGAACACCACGGTGAGGTGGGCCTCGATCGAGTCGCGGGTGCGATGATAGATCGGCCGGGCGGCCAGGTCGGACTTCGACATCCGGAAGCTCTTTTCGATCTGCCAGAGCTGGTGGTAGGCGCCGATTACGAACTCCGGGGTCGGACCAACGAGGTTGGTGATGTAGCCCTTCCACCCCGCCAACGATCTGGCCTTATGCTCCAGTTCAAGGTTCAAGGACTTGGTGGCGCCGGTGAGTTTGATGAACCGGTTGCGTTTCACCGTGGCCCGGCCGTCGATCGCAGCCTGGGCCTTGCGGACCTGCTCATCAATACCCTTCAGCGTGCGCCGTGACCGGTCAGCACGGTACTGGTAGTAGATCGTCTCGCGATACTGGCTCCCAGCCGGGCCCCGTGACCAGGGTTGCGTCAACACCAACTGGTCATCGGGTTCGCGCTGCGGATGCTGTTTGTGCCACTGCTCGACGACGTAGGGAACCTCGGGGATGCGTTGCCCGACGATGTAGCGCAATCCTGCCGCCGCCAGAGCCTTCAGGTTGCTGTCGGAGAGCATCCCTGCATCCGCTACGACGGTGACCTCGGGGAGTCGGTGAGCGGCCATGAGCGAGGTGATCGACGGGATCAACGTGGTCGTCTCGGCCTTGTTTCCCTCGAACGCTTCGACCAGCAGGGGAAACCCTCGGGCGTCGGTGAGCAGCCCGATGGTGATCTGCGGCTCCAGCCGGCGTTCCTTCGAATACCCCGGTTCCCGAAACCCATCACCTTGATCCGTCTCGAAATACAACGTCGACACGTCATACAAAACCAAGGTCGCCGGCCCGAGGTGGACGTGGTCAGCACACGCGGCGGCAAGCTGGCGGCGCCAGGTGGGCCGGGCGTAGTCGCCCAGCCGGCGCTTCAACGTGCGATAAGCCGGGGCGGGGATCCCCATCTCCTCCAGCACCCGGATCGAATCGAGTTTGCTCGTCGGCTCAATCAACCGGGCCAAGACCAACTGCTCGAACACCACATCGCCGCCGCAGGCCTTGTCAAAACCCAACACCCGATAGCCAGCCGCCAACGCTTCCCACAGATGCTGCGCCCGCGACGAGCGGATCGGCAACGCCTCCCGCCGCGGCCGTCCACCTCCAAAGTCGAGCTCGTCTTGTCCCTCGGCGATCATCTTTTGCCGGGCCGCGGCCCGCAGCACCTCCAGATCCTGCGGAGTATGCGCCGAGCCGATGTGATCCATCTTCTTCGAACCTCCGGAGGAGGACCACACCACCTGGACCGCCGTCGCACCCGACGCAGTCTTGACCTCACGCACGTACGGAGCCATGCACCACAGGCTAGAACACCCCCAATTAGTGCACACCCCGTCAGGTAAACAGCCTAGCCAAACGCTGGTCAGAACCCAGGATCACGAAAAGTGGCCCAACTCAGGTCACTCAGACGATCGGCCATGCCGCAGAGCTGACCTTCCCCTCTGCACTCGCGC
>CAYTMR010000315.1:0-1907 GCA_964438855.1 uncultured Micromonosporaceae bacterium | reverse complement strand
GGCGGGTAGTCCGGGGCAGGGCCGGTCAACCCGGCACCATCCCGATTCATCACGGCACGTGCTTCCTCAGCTGACAGCACCTTGCCGACACCGAGGTACATCTTCTGCACGACCTCGGCGAGGTCGCGTGCGCCCATCAGCTCGGGGGGGCTTCCCCGGCACCAGCCGGCTGCAACTGCACTGAGAACAGCCCGGAATGACGCAGCTTCGACATGTCACCCGACGTGATCGCAGCCACCACCGAATCGGCGTCGTAACCGGCCTCGACAAGCGCCCTGATCGCCTGAGCCTTCGTCTGCTGGATGTCAGCCTCGTCCTTGCGGTCCTCCTGCATCAGGAGCACCTGGCTCGGGTCGTAGGTGAGCTCGCGGCCAGGCGACGCCACGAGATGCGCCAGCGCCTCACACAGCCCGTCAGCAGTCGGAGCGAACCAGCCGTCCACCCACATCCGCCTCGACGCCGAGTAGTTCCCTGCGTTCAACGCGGAACCGCCGAGTCCCTCCGAGATCTGCAGGATGGGGGCGGGGACACGGGACCGCAACGCGATGCGGGTGTCGTGACCGGCGCGGGAGTCGGACAGGCCCAGCTTCGACAGGTCACCGCCGACGATGTGCGGGTGAGCGCCACCGCCGAGGACCATCGTCCGCCCAGCGTTCTCCGCTCCTGCCGACGACTCGTCGATCATCCGGCTGTACTCGTACACCTGATCGCTTGAAAGGGTCGCGTCGAACGTGACGATCACATTCGGGGTCGCGCCCTTCTCGTAGAAGTTGCGGACGTACCGGCGGGACTGCTCGTCGGCAGCAACCTCACCAAGCGCTGAGGTCACCCACGACTGGCCACGCCACCACGCCACCGGATCCGGCTCGGAGTACCAGTGCGCTACCCGCTCCGGCAGCAGCATGCGGGGCTTCCCGCCGTTGGCCGGCCGGTACGTGTAGCCGAGCACCTCATGGTCGAGTTCGTTGCCTAGCTGTGGGACACCGTCCTCCCCGATGGGGACCGGGCCGTCCACCCCGATCAGGATGTTCACCCGGTCAGGGTCCAACACCGTGAGGGTGCCGTTGTCACGCCGGTACACGTAGGCGTTCCCGGCGTACGAGTCGTGCAGTTGGAGGGTGGCGAGGAACGCCGGGCGGGTCATCCCCGCCGGCCGGACGTTCAGCAAATCCAGGCTGCGGTCGTCAGTCAGGTCAAGTGACCCTGGGGCCCGGTAGCGGAACCGGAGCTGCGAGATCGGATGTGACCGGGCAGCCACCGCCGCGGACACGATCGGGTGCTGCGAGTGGATCGCTGCCGCGTAGGCAGCGAGCGACGTTGACGGCTCGAGATAGGGGGCGGCCGCTGATCCTGCACCCCAGGTCGGGAACATGAGCCCGCCGACCTGGTGCACCTCCGGGACGGACCGGGACTCGCCCCGGAGACGGTCGACGAGCCTCACGACGGCCACTCCCACACTGCACCGTCACCGGTTTCGATGTCGATGAGGTAGTAGATGCCTGCCGTGATGGTCGCCCATCCGTCCTCGAATCCGGTGATCACCGGGTCGACCTCGAGAGCGAAGCGGTCCGTGTCGATCTTGCTTGCGTCGCCGCCGCAGCGGACGACCTCGGCTTCCACGGCGGCCGCTCGTCCGCTACTCACGGCTCAGGGACCTCACCGAACAGGCCCGCCACGATCGACGCCACCCCCAACCACACCCACGCCAGCCACGACACAGGCGACAACGCGAGCCCGACAGCCACCAGGACCACACCGACGACCAGAGCTACCAGCACAAGCCTCATCGACCCTCCTCAGAACACCAACACGACCGGCTCATGCGTCACCGACGCCGTCTCCACGTTCGGCAGTTCGTGGTACGCGATCACCGCCGCCACGAACGCGTCGATCTTCTCCGTCGACTT
>CAYTMR010000314.1:0-1923 GCA_964438855.1 uncultured Micromonosporaceae bacterium | reverse complement strand
CTAGCGCCGCGGCTGTCGTAGCGCTGTTCGCCAACCGATTCGTACGTTCCTGACGAGGGCTCACGACAGCGGACCTCACCCACGCCGACGGGCGCATCACCTGGCCAGCCGACCTGGCGTCTTATAGGTTCATGTCGTGTCACGACTGCCCTCGGACCACGCGCCGCCGCTGCTGGCAGATCTGATCGACGACGCGGCAGCCCTTTCGCCAGCCAGTGAATCAGTGACGGCGGTCGTCGCCGACCACCGTCACCATCTCTCCGCTTGGTACGCCGACCTGCTGGGCCCACTGCTGTTGCCGGCGTCGTGGCTGGACACCATGGGGGATCCACCCGACGTCCCCCGCTTTGGAGTGGTGGGTGACACCGGATTGGCTGGCGTCACCACGGCGCTGTCGGTCGCATCCCGGTGGCCGGGCTTGTGTCGGTTCGAGATCGCGGTGGCCAGACGGGGGGAGGACCCCGCGCCAGGGTTGCGGATGCTGCTCGCCGCGGCGGCCGAGTACCCCGACGTCGACTTCTATGCCGAAACCCCGCTGACCTGGGGATTGATGGCGGCGCTCGACGCGATGGCGGTGCAGCGCGCCGCGGGGGTGCGAATAGCTCCGAAGTTCCGCACCGGAGGGTTGGCGGCCGAGCTCTTCCCGACGCCCATCGAGTTGGCGGCGGTCATCTGCGCGTGCCAGGAGCGTCAACTCCCGTTCAAGCTCACCGCCGGTCTGCACCGGGCACTGCGACACATCGATCCGGAGACCGGTTTCACTCACCATGGCTTCCTCAATGTCCTGGCGGGGGTGTTGGCGGCCTCCGACGGCGAGGAGGTGGCCGAAGTGGCGGAGGTGCTCGCCAGTACGGACCCGTTGCCGCTGATCGAGACTGTCCGGACGCGACAGCGTATGGCGCGTCCGCTGTGGAAGTCGTTCGACTCTGGTGGTGTCGGTGCTCCGCTGGGCGACCTGGTCTGCCTCGGTCTGGTCACCGAGGGGACCCCGGCATGAGTGGGGTCCCGGCCGCGGACGGGTCCGGCTTCGGGGCGCACCACCTGCCGTACGGGGTGGTGAGGGTCGATGGCCGCTGCCGTCCCGCGGCGCGGATCGGTGACTTTGCGTTGGACCTGGCCGCGGCGGAGGAAGCGAATCTCATCGACGCCGGGGGCGTGTTCTCCACAGCGTCGTCACTCGACCCCTTCCTCGCCGCCGGTCCGGAGGTGTGGTGGGCGGTCCGACACCGGCTGACGGAGTTGGTCACCGACGGGCGCGCCGCGCGGACGGTCCAGCCACTGCTGCACCGACTCGCGCCGGGTATGGCGGTGCTGCCGTTCGCGGTGGCCGACTTCGTGGACTTCTCCTCGTCCGAACACCACGTCAGGAACGTGTGTCGGCTGGTGCGCCCCGGCCAGCCAGCTCTGCCGGAGAACTGGTGCCACGTGCCGACGAGCCGCCACCAGCGGGCCGGCGCCGTCGTGGTCTCCGGCACACCTGTGACACGCCCGTGTGGACAGCGATTGCCGTCCGATGGCAGGGTGCCGGTGTTTGGAGCCTCCACCCGGTTGGACTTCGAAGCGGAGGTCGGGTTCGTGGTGGGGGTGCCGAGCCAGCGGGGCGTGCCGATTCCGGTGCAGCGTTTCGCTGAGCACGTCTTCGGTGTGGTCCTGGTGACCGACTGGTGCGCCCGTGACCTGCAAGCGTGGGAGGACGCACCGCTGGGCCCGTTACTGGGGCGTGCGTTCGCCACGTCGATGGCCGCGTGGGTGACACCACTGTCGGCGCTCGCCGACGCTTGGGTTACGGCCCCGCCGCAGCAACCGCCGGTGCTGGACTACCTGTGGGATTCCCACCGGCAAGGACTAGACCTTCAGCTTGCCGTCCACTGGAACGGCACCGTGGTCAGTCGGCCGTCGTTCGCTGAGATGTATTGGACACCG
>CAYTMR010000313.1:0-1953 GCA_964438855.1 uncultured Micromonosporaceae bacterium | reverse complement strand
GAGGAAGATGGAGACCTCGACCTGGGCGTAGTAGAGCTCCTTGACCTTGCCGACCTGCATGAACAGCAGGCCACTGGCACCCAGCATGGTGAGCGACACCGCCATCGTGATGATCATCGCGATGGTCATGGTGACGTTGCGCCACAGCCCCGTAGCGGCTTCGGAGAAGACGTACCTCGCACGCATCAGCCGTACACCCCTCGTGGCTGGTCCCGAACGATCCGACCGCTCTCGATCTCTACGACGCGCCGTCGCATCTGGTTCACGATGTTCGAGTCGTGCGTGACCATGACCACCGTGGTCCCGGTCCGGTTGATGCGGTCGAGCAGTCGCATGATCTCCACCGAGGTGTCGGGGTCGAGGTTTCCGGTGGGCTCATCAGCGAGCAACACCAACGGTCGGTTCACGAACGCCCGGGCCACCGCCACCCTCTGCTGCTCCCCGCCGGAAAGCTCATGGGGATAGCGGTGTTCCTTTCCCCCGAGCCCCACGAGTTCGAGTACCTCCGGCACCACTCGACGGGCGACTGAACGCGACCGCCCAATGACCTCGAGTGCGAAGGCGACGTTCTCGTATGCGGTGCGGTCCGGCAGCAACCGGAAGTCTTGGAACACACACCCAATGGAGCGGCGAAACTGCGGGATGCGCCACGCCCGCATCGAACCCACGTCTCGGTTGTTGACTATCACGCGGCCCCGAGTCGGCGTGATCTCACGCAGAAGCAATTTGATAATGGTAGATTTGCCAGAGCCGGACGGTCCGATGAAGAAGACGAACTCCCCCTTGTCGATCGTGACCGTCACGTTGTCCAGCGACGGTCTCGCCGCCTTCGGGTAGGTTTTCGTCACGCGTTCGAGGCGAATCACGGCGCAGAGTCTACGCCCACCCCATCGGGGTCGCTACGGCGCCGACTGCTGCCGCCGCCAGCGGATGCCGGCTTCGATGAAGTCGTCGATCTCCCCGTCGAAGACCGCGCTGGGATTGCTGGTCTCGTGCTCGGTACGCAGGTCCTTCACCATCTGGTAAGGGTGCAGGACATAGGAGCGCATCTGGTCTCCCCAGGAGCCGGCGGCGTCGGTCCGCAGCTCCTTCATGGCGGCCGCCTCCTCCTGTCGCTTACGCTCCAGCAGCCGAGCCTGCAAAACTCGCATCGCCGCCGCGCGGTTCTGCAACTGCGACTTCTCGTTCTGGCAGCTCACCACGATGCCGGTGGGCAAGTGGGTGATCCGCACCGCAGAGTCGGTGGTGTTGACGCTCTGCCCGCCGGGTCCGGAGGAGCGGAACACGTCGATCCGGATCTCGTTCTCGGGGATCTCGATGTGGTCGGTCTGCTCCACCACCGGCAGCACCTCGACGCCGGCGAAGCTCGTCTGGCGGCGCCCCTGGTTGTCGAACGGGCTGATCCGCACGAGTCGGTGCGTACCGGCCTCGACACTGAGCGTGCCATAGGCGTACGGAGCCTTCACCGCAAAGGTCGCCGACTTCAGGCCCGCCTCCTCCGCGTAGGAGGTGTCGTAGACCTCGGTCGGGTAGCCGTGCCGCTCTGCCCACCGGAGGTACATCCGCATCAGCATCTCGGCGAAGTCGGCGGCGTCCACCCCACCGGCACCGGCTCGAATCGCCACCAACGCCTCACGGGAGTCGTACTCCCCGTTGAGAAGCGTGCGCACCTCCAGCTCGTCGATCGCGGAGGCGAGCGAGGTTAGCTCCGAGTCGACCTCGGCCAACGTGGCCTGGTCCCCCTCGGCCTCGGCGAGCTCGAGCAGCACCTGGGCGTCGTCGAGGCGGCGACGCAGCCCTTCCAGACGGGTGATCTCCCCACTCACGTGGGACAGCTTCGACGTGATCTGTTGTGCGCGGGCGGCATCGTCCCAGAGGTCCAGGGCGCCTGCCTGCTCCTCCAGCGCGGCGCGTTCCCGCCGGAGCTTGTCGAGGTCGAGCACCGCCTCGATG
>CAYTMR010000312.1:0-1963 GCA_964438855.1 uncultured Micromonosporaceae bacterium | reverse complement strand
TCCTGGTGGGCCGGTCAGGGCGAGAAGCGCGATCATCGCAACCAGCCCTCCGGTGGTTGTCAGAGGGTGTCGGTGGTGGGGTCGGCCGGATGGGGTTGGGCGGTGAGTGTCTGGTCGCGTTCGGGGGCGGGCATGCCGGTGGCCAGGCGCCGCCAGCGTGGGGTGTCGCCGTCCTCGGCATAGAGGCCGAGGGCCTCCATGAGGGCGTGCCCGGGGTCGGTGTCGACCATGGTGGCACCGTTGGACAGGCGGATGGTGACCTCGGTGTTCCACATGCGCTGGCCGCGGTCGTCGACGCAGGGTTCGATGACGGCGATGGTGGGCAGCTCGTGGACGGTGATCCGCCCACTGGCCGGATCATGACTGATCAAGGCAAAGTTCATCGGATTTCTCCTCTTTCGGTTCGACAAAATTGATCTTGTTTCAGGGCGACGGCTTGCGAGATCATCTTCTGGCCGTTGGTTCACCCTATTTACTCGCTTTTAGCGAAAACCCCTTTTAGGGGCTTATCGCATAGTGCAGCGCTGCCAGGATGCAAATTAGAGAGACATTGGCGACATAACGACCGCTGCGGGCGGGACGTTAGGGCACTTTGGCTCTACGCTTAGCAAACGTCCCTAACGTCCACTGAAAGGAGACTCCTGTGCCAAATAGCCCGTTACGGCAAGCCATGGCTGATGCGAAGATGACAGTGCGAGGTCTCGCGTCGGCCGTAGGAGTAGACGATAAGACGGTGGCTCGGTGGCTGTCGTACGAGCGGATCCCGCACCCCAGGCACCGGTGGGCCGCCGCTGAGGCGCTAGGAGTCGATGAAGCCGTGTTGTGGCCGGAAGCCGTACGTTCGGCTGTGAAGACCGGACCGGATCGAGAGATCGTCGCGGTCTACACCGGGCGCGCGGCTGTCCCGAAATCGCTGTGGAAGGGTCTGATCACTGACGCCAAGCAGCAGCTCGTCTTCGCGGGGTACACCAACTACTTCTTGTGGCTTGAACTGCCGCCGCTGGGTCCGGTGCTGCGCCGCAAGATCGATCAAGGTGTGAGAGTCCGTTTCGTGGTCGGTGATCCCGACAGTGAGGTGACCCGGCAGCGAGAGCAGATCGAAGGCGTCCCGTTGACGGTGACGACTCGGATCAAGGTGACGATCGACGAGCTGTCGAAGCTGCACGCAGCAGGAGTCGGTGTCGAGGCGCGCTACAGCGACCGGCACATCGCAATGTCGGTCTTCCAGTTCGATCAGGACATGCTGGTCTGCCTCCACCTCGCGAACATGCTCGGCCACGACTCGCCAACCCTTCACCTGCGTCGTCGTCAGGACGATGGCCTGTTCGACCGCTTCGCACGACACTTGGATTACCTCTGGGAATCCGGCCGTGACATCTTCTCGCCAGCGTTGACCGAAGCCGAGCAGTAGCGAACCGCCCGAGTCGCCTGCCGGGGGTCGGGCAAGCACCGACTCGTTATGGCGGCGAAGTGTTGGCTGTCATCAGGTTCGCCGTGCCGTGTCTGTAGTACCGCCTAGCTGCGATCAGTCGGGAAGGCGGCCGGCGAGCGCGCGGTCGACCGTCTCGTCTCCGCAGATCGCGCGGGCGAGCGCCTCCAGGCGGGGCGCCCGGCGCAGGTGGTTGCCGCCCTCCACCGGCAGCACCGCGCCGGTCACCCAGGACGACTCCGGGCCGGCGAGGTAGCGCACCGCGGCGGCGACGTCCTCCACGGTGCCCACGCGGGCGAGCGGCTTCTCGGCGAGCACCGCCGCCCGCTGCGCCGGGTCGGCGACGAGCATGCCGGGCTTCTCCGCGTCGGTCGGCACGAGACCGGGCCGTACCGCGTTCACGCGCACCCCGAGGTGGCCCAGCTCGTCGGCGGCGGTGCGCACCAGCGCTTCCAGGGCCGCCTTCGCCACCGCGTACGAGGGCATGAACGGGAACGACCCGCCGGCGGCGCTCGACGACAGGCAGACCACCGA
>CAYTMR010000311.1:0-1978 GCA_964438855.1 uncultured Micromonosporaceae bacterium | reverse complement strand
CCTTCCTGACCTGCTGCTTTATCCCCGGTCGGCGCCGTTTTCATTCACTTCCGAAGCGACACCACCGCCGGGTGGTCGATCTTCAGCCCTACGTTGTCCGAAACGCTTCCTACGTCCAGCCCTACTCCAGCCAGTCCGTCCGTACGTGGGCGCAGAGGCCATCGACAGCGGCCTACGCATCAGAAACACACCGTCATTGTCGATCGGCTCCCAGTGGTGCCGGTGCACCTTGAACGCGAGGCCCTGCTCATTCCGCTGCCTATATACCATCAGTGCTCGACCTTCCCTGGAGAGCTCCACCACTCGCGCCCACAGCAAATCTCGGACCCTTGCGGTGACATTTCCGACGAACACTCCAGCGGAAATCTCGAGGAGCCATCGAGTCAGATGGCCACGAAGTCCTTCGGGGCAGGCAGTAAGGACAATTACGACCATCAAAAGTCGATTTCATATTCGTAGTTCACACCAGCCGCGACCTCGTCACCATACTCGTCCCAAAGTCGAACGACGTCTTCATCCCAGAAGCTGTCGCTTGCGGCTTTCTCAGCCTCTTCCGGGACAAGAAGGCGACGAATGTCTTTTACGCACCTCTCAAGAAACGCGCCGCCATAAATCCGATCTCGAATCGCTCGACGAGTCTCGGCTGCAATGTCGCTCGGTCTGCTGGCGACGACATCAAAAGCTGTCGGGATCGTCAGCTCTGCTTTGTAAAGGTCAGCGATGTCATAGACGAACGATCGCTCATTACCTGTATGGATAAAGCCCAGCCCAGGTGAACAGCCGAGTGAGACGATGACTGCGTGCACCACCCCGTACAGGGCAGTATTCGCCGCGGATAGCGCTTGATTGACAGGATCCCCACTAGCGAAGTCGTTCGGATCGTAGTCTCGTCGATCCCATACGACACCGGTACGCCGTGCCTGTTCGCGGTAGACCCGACGTATTCTTGCTCCTTCGCGACCTCTCAGCTGCTGCATTGTCAGACGGCTCGTGTCCTCATCCGGGAAACGCATCGCGTACATCTGACGCGCCACGCGAAGGCGCGAGTGGCGGTTGGAAACAGCCGCAGCCTGCGCTTGCAACAATTTCGTGGATCGCGAGAGAGACCGACCATGGGCGTAGTAACGAACCCCGTGCTCACCGACCCAGACAGCCGTTGCTCCGCTTTCTGCAATGAGCATCATCGCCTGGTGAGTCACTCTTGTCCCAGGCCCGAGCAACAAAGCACCGATGCCGGCAGCAGGGATATGGGTAATACCACGATCATCCTGTGCAGTGATCGCATTGCTTTCGCGGTGGACTACGCACCGCTCCAGATAGAGGAAACTCAGTCGATCCTGCGCTCGCACCAGCTCGGGCAGAGCAGGTGGGGGTGTGCCGGGTGGCCCCTTACGGGGCCGCGCCACAGCCTTCTGTGAATCGTCACTAGTCACGCCGGCCTCGCCAAGGTCAACAGGCCGCAACCATAGGCCTTGGCATGGCCGATGCCACGAGTGAGGGCGTTCCTCAAGGCGTCAGCATCGGTGACCTCCAAGTGACCGTCATAAGTGGCCACACGGAGGGTCACTCGCCCATTCCCCCGCTTGAACGTTAGTGTTTGGCGTCCGTGGATCACCAGATCGGGCTCTCCCGCCGCGGTCAAGGTGACTCGGAAACCGGCCCTGGCTGCCCGATCCAGCAGCCACTGGCGCTGCTGTTCGACCGTCACATGCCCGAGCCGGCGGGTCTCCTCTCGATGGGGTAGTTTCCCGTAGCGCACTGGGTTAGCAGTCAACCGGAACGCCCACCGCTCCCCTGGCCGTAGCGAGGCGAGGAAATCGCCGTACTTCCGTGTATCCCAGGTCTCCGTGGTTGGCCAGCCGGCCTGCTCCACGAGATGCGTCAGGTCCGGTTCCGTCGGGCTGACGAGATAGAGCGTCCGATTGTGTGCCGAGCCATCGATCCGCCACAGCACCCGGGGCCCATGGTCGCCACCCGA
>CAYTMR010000310.1:0-1985 GCA_964438855.1 uncultured Micromonosporaceae bacterium | reverse complement strand
CGTGGGCACGGCTGGGTTCGAACCAGCGACCCCCCGCTTGTAAGGCGGGTGCTCTTCCGCTGAGCTACGCGCCCGGGTCGGCCGCCAGCTTACCCGTGCGACGTTAGCGCGTGCCGACCCCGTTCACCGCTTGGAGCGAGCGGCCCGGGGAGCGACCAACCGCGCGCCGCTCCAATCCTTCGCCGCGCTGATGCTGGAGGTGTGCTGCAGTCCGGCGGTCGGCGCAGCTTCACTGATGTCGCTCGGCTCGACGTGGCCTGGCCGCCCTGCCTTCGGGGTCAGCAACCAGATGACGCCGTTGTCGGCGAGCGGTCCCAGCGCGTCGACCAGCAGATCCACCAGGTCGCCGTCGTCCTCCCGATACCACAACAGCACCGCGTCGACGACCTCGTCGGTGTCCTCGTCAACGAGCTCACCAACCCGGTCGATCAGGGCGTCGCGGAGGTCCTCGTCGACGTCCTCGTCGTAGCCCATCTCCATGACGACCATCCCCGGTTCGATGCCGAACCGGTCCGCCGGGCTCCGAACTCCCCCGGCAGCTTGACCAGCGGTCGCGCTCACGGTCGAGTGCCTCCTCTGCTTCTGACTGATGTAGCTAGCTTCTCACGGCGGGTCAGCCTCCGGGGAGCACCTCGCCCCTGTGAATCCGGCGTGATCCTGCCACAACCGGCTCACCCAGCGCCGAGGAAGGAGAAACGAACCTGGCGAGTCCGGTTGTCGGCGTTGGTGTCGACCAGGCAGATGGACTGCCAGGTACCCAGCATGATCCGCCCAGCGATGACCGGCAGGGTGGCGTACGGGGGCACCAGACCGGGCAGTACGTGGTCCCGACCATGCCCGTACGATCCGTGTCGGTGCCGCCACCGATCGTCGGCCGGAAGTAGGTCATTGAGAGCCCGTAGGAGGTCGTCGTCGGAGCCAGCCCCTGTCTCGATGATCGCCAGCCCTGCGGTGGCGTGCGGCACGAACACGTGGAGCAGCCCGTCGCCCTTGTCGGCGACGAACGCTTGGGCCTCGGCGGTGATGTCGCGCACAGTCGGCGTGCTGCCGGTCTCGATGGTAATCAGCTGGGTATGCATGCAGGCAGTTTGCCCGATCCCATGGCCGAGGTGACGGGAGCGGGTGAAGCAAGGCAGGATGGTGTGTGAGAACCGAATTATCACCTAGACGAGGAACTCCTGTGGCCACGCAATCGAGCGACCGCTCTGTATCCCGCCGGCCCGTGATCAGCGACGGCCTGCCGAGTCAGCTACCGGACATCGACCCGGAGGAGACCGCGGAATGGATCGACTCACTTGACGGAGTGATCCAGACCCGTGGTGCCAAGCGCGCCCGGTACGTCATGCTGCGCCTGCTGGAGCGCTCCCGCGAGCGCCAGGTGGGGGTCCCACCCCTGACCACCACCGACTACATCAACACGATTCCGCCCGAGCGGGAGCCGTGGTTCCCCGGCGACGAGCACATCGAACGCCGCATCCGGGCCTACATCCGGTGGAACGCGGCGATCATGGTGCACCGGGCTCAGCGCCCGGGCATCGGTGTCGGCGGCCACATCTCGACCTACGCATCGGCCGCCTCCCTCTACGAGGTGGGCTTCAACCACTTCTTCCGGGGACGCAACCACCCCGGCGGAGGTGACCAGGTCTTCTTCCAAGGTCACGCCTCGCCAGGCATCTATGCCCGCGCGTTCCTGGAGGGCCGGCTCACCGAACAGCAACTCGACGGCTTCCGTCAGGAGCTGTCGCACCCGGGCGGCGGCCTGCCGTCCTACCCGCACCCGCGGCTGATGCCCGACTTCTGGGAATTCCCCACGGTGTCGATGGGTCTTAGCGCGATCAACGCGATCTACCAGGCCCGTTTCAACCGCTACCTCCACCACCGGGGGATCAAGGACACCAGTCAGCAGCGGGTGTGGGCGTTCCTGGGCGACGGCGAGATGGACGAGCCGGAGTCACTCGGCGCGATCGGTCTAGCCGCCCGTGAGG
>CAYTMR010000309.1:0-1987 GCA_964438855.1 uncultured Micromonosporaceae bacterium | reverse complement strand
GATGACGGTGGCGTACCCGCGGGGGCCGGCCTGCTGGTCTGAGGCGGTGGCGGTGCTCGTGAGGGCGAGCGCCGCGAGCCCGGCGGCGAGGATGCCGCCGAGGACGGAGCGCCGGCTCAGGCCGACGGTGTTCACTTGGTGTCCTCGGGGAACACCGGGTCGTGGCCGTACTGCTCGGCGTGCAGGTAGGGGTCCACGTCGGCACGCATCCCGCACCGCTTGCAGCGGATCGGCGTCGCCTTGCGGTCGCCGAGGGGGAGGCCGGTGGTGGGGCTGTAGTCAGTGGCGGTGGTGTTCATGTCGCTTGCCCTTCTACTGGCGGTGGTGGTTCGCACGTTAGCGAAGTCGTCGCTGTCTAGCAACAGTCAAGAGAGCACTGTGACCTATCTGATACACGCGGGCCGGGGTGACGCCGGGCGGGTCTATGCTGCGCCGCATGGCTACGACGGGAACCTTCCGCACCCGGTACGGCCGCCGCAGGTGGGGCAAGGCTGAGGAGCTGGGCCGTGACCCTGCCGCCGGCGCGTGGGTTGTGACCTGCGAGGACCACCAGGCGCTCACCCACGTCGACTCCAAGAAGGCAGCGGCGCGGCTGTCCACGGCTGTGTTCTGCGACGGGTGCAGGGGGGCCACGTCGACGGTGGACCTGGCCGAGTTGGGCAGGTTGACCCGTGAGTACCAGGAGGCGTTGCGGGGGTTCGGTGAGGCGCGGGCGAGGTTGCATGACGCGCTGCGGCAGGCTGCGGGTGTGCCGATGGTCCGTCTGACTGAGGCGACGGGTCTGACGCGGCAGATGGTGCACTACATCATCGCCACCGCAAACGACGAAAGAGCCGCCCGGCCCCACCGTGAGGTGAAGCCGAGCGGCTCAGTGCGTGTCGGTTGAAGGGCTAGCGGTTGAAGTGGTTGATGCAGCGGATCATCAGCTCGGCGAGGCCGAACGCGACTACGGACCACACGACGGTCCACGCGAGCGCGAGGGCGAGGAGGTCCACGGTCAGCTCCGGTACGCCCGGGTGATGAACCGCCACAGCGCCCAGTCGGCGTAGAGGCCGATCGCGGCGCCTACCCCGAACGCGACGGCGAGCCTGGCGCGGCGCATGTCACTTGTGCGTTCCCCAGAAGGGGTCGCCGTGCCGGTCGTCGCCGGTCACCTCGACGTTCGTCAGGGACGGCCCGCCGCCGGTGGCCGCGCTGGACCCGACGGAGGTGAGCAGCGACACGACCGCGGCCATGCCGGACACGGACAGGTATGTGACCCAGTCGGCGGTCAGCAGCGACGCGGCGTCGGCGACGATGAGGGAGGCGAGCGTCTGGGCGAACGTCTTGACGGCCCGCTCGAACGCGGCCTTCCAGAAGGCTCCGGTGAACATGGGTGCTCCTACGGGACGAGGGCGTACAGGATGGTGTTCGCCTGCGTGTCGGACACCACGTCAGGCCCGCCGAGCAGGATCACCCGGTCAGGGCTGATCGCGGAGGCGGCTTCGAGGGTGGCCGGGGGGACAACCTCGCCCGTGCGGACCAGCAGGAGCGGGGTGTTCGTGAACTTGGTCCCGGCGGCGATCGCGTCGACCATCGTGTCGCCGTTGGCGATCAGCAGGACCGTCTCGCCTTCCACCGGCTCGTAGGTGGCGATCGCGGCGGCGGTCTCGACGCGGGTCGCGCCGCCGAGGCGGGTCAGTTCGACGTCGGAGCCGGGGGGCAGGGTGCCGTAGCAGATCCAGCCTCCCCCGGTGTAGACACATCCGGGGTCGGTCTGCTGCTGGGTGCGGGCGCTCGCAGCCGGGGCGCCGGTGAGGATGGCGAGGAACAGCAGCGCGATCGCCATGAGGACGAAAGCGGTGCCGATCTTCCAGGCGGTCGAGGACTGGCGGTGGTGTTCGTCGCGTGTCATGTTCAGGACTCCCTAGCGAGTCTCTTGGCGAGAGCGTTGATGATGGCGTCAGCGGACTGCTCGGGGACGGCCTCTCGCACGGCGTCCTCGATG
>CAYTMR010000308.1:0-1989 GCA_964438855.1 uncultured Micromonosporaceae bacterium | reverse complement strand
TCATCGAGACCAAGGCCAACGACATCTCGGCCTACATCCCGACCAACGTCATCTCCATCACCGACGGCCAGATCTTCCTGCAGACCGACCTGTTCAACCAGGGTGTCCGTCCGGCGATCAACGTCGGTACCTCGGTCTCGCGGGTGGGTGGCGCCGCGCAGGTGAAGCCGATGCGGAAGGTCGCCGGTACCCTCCGGCTGGGCCTGGCCCAGTACCGCGACCTGGAGGCGTTCGCCTCCTTCGCCTCCGACCTGGACGCGGCCAGCCGCGCCCAGCTGGAGCGGGGAGCTCGGCTGGTGGAGCTGCTCAAGCAGCCCAACTACTCTCCGATGCCGGTGGAGCAGCAGGTCGTGTCGGTGTGGGCGGGCACCGAGGGCAAGCTGGACGACATCCCGGTCGGGGACGTCCGGCGGTTCGAGCGGGACTTCCTCCAGCACCTGCGTCACTCGCAGGAGGGCCTGCTGGCCTCGATCGCGGCCGGAGAGTGGAACGATGACATCATCGCGACGCTCGAGAAGGAGATCGCGGCCTTCAAGGACAGCTTCCTCGCTCGGGACCACGGCATCCGTGTGAACGAGCCGGAGCCGGAGGCGATCGACGAGAGCGCTCAGACCCGCGAGACCGTCAAGCGCGTCGTGCCGAAGAAGAAGTAACAGAGGTATCGGTAGTGGCTGGGCAACTGCAAGGGCTGCGGCGGCGCGTCAACTCCGTCCGCTCCATGCGGAAGATCACCAAGGCGATGGAGCTGGTCGCGACCAGCCGGATCGCCAAGGCGCAGGAGCGGGTGCAGGCGTCGCTGCCGTACTCGTGGGCGATCACCGACGTGCTGACCGCGTTGGCGAGTCATGCCGACATCGACCACCCGTTGCTGGTGCCGCGCCCCACGGTGCGCCGGGCCGGCGTCCTCGTCGTCACCAGCGACCGGGGGTTGTGCGGTGCGTACAACGCTAACGTGATCCGCACCGCCGAACAGCTCATCACTCGGCTGCGCGAGGACGGTAAGCAGGTCTTCCTGTACGTGGTGGGGCGTAAGGGCGTGACCTACTACCGGTTCCGCGACCGGGAGATCGCCGCGAGCTGGACCGGCTTCTCCGAGCAACCGTCGTTCGAGGACGCCCGGGTCATCGGCGAGGAGCTGCTGAAGGTCTTCCTCGCCGGTGCTGACGACATCGACGGCGAGCCTGGGCCGGACGGGGTGCTCGGGGTGGACGAGCTGCACGTGGTCCACACCCGGTTCAAGTCCTTGATGACCCAGACCCCGGTGGCCAACTTCCTCGCGCCGATGCAGGTGGAGGAGACGGAGGAGACGCCGGACATCATCCTGCCGGCGTACGACTACGAGCCGGATCCGGATACGCTGCTCGACGCGCTGCTGCCGAAGTACATCAACACTCGGATCTACGCGGCGCTGATCGACGCAGCGGCGAGCGAGTCCGCGGCGCGGCGCCGGGCGATGAAGTCCGCCACGGACAACGCGGAAGAGATCATCCAGACCCTGACGCGGGAGATGAACTCCGCGCGCCAGGCGGAGATCACCCAGGAGATCAGCGAGATTGTCGGCGGCGCGAACGCGCTCGCCGCGGCGGGAAGTGAAGTGTGATGACTGCTGTGGACGTGAAGACCGGTGTCGGTCGAGTAGTACGGGTCATCGGCCCGGTCGTCGACGCCGAGTTCCCGCGCGACGCGATGCCCGAGATCTACCACGCGCTGCACGTCGACGTGGAACTGAGCGGTGTCCTGCGTACCCTGACGCTCGAGGTGGCCCAGCACCTGGGTGACAACATGGTCCGGTCGATCTCGATGCAGCCGACCGACGGCCTGGTGCGGGGCGCCGAGGTGCGTAGCACCGGCAGGCCGATTGCGGTGCCGGTCGGGGACGGCATCAAGGGCCACGTCTTCAACGCGATCGGCGAGTGCCTCAACCTCAAGGACGGCGAGACCCTCGAAGGGGTCGAGGACTGGTGGGCGATCCACCGGAAGGCCCCGGCC
>CAYTMR010000307.1:0-1991 GCA_964438855.1 uncultured Micromonosporaceae bacterium | reverse complement strand
AGCCGGCGACGCGACGAACGATCAGAAGTGTCCATGCCCAGCAGGTGCACCCACCACAAACACCGGCGGGCGATCTCCAGAAGGAGACCGCCCGCTGAGGGACGTTGACGAGTCTTTGGAATCAGAGCACCGGGATAAGTTCCTCGTGGATCCAGCTGGTCAAAGTTGTGGGTGTGGTCGTTGCCAGAGTTCTCGGCTGTTCGGGGCGGAAGCCATCGCGCAGTCCGGTGCTCATGCCGAGGATGGCGTCGGCCATCATTGGAGCCATCCCTGCGGCGAGGTAGCGCTGGAGCATCTCGGTGTCAGTGATTTGCTCCGCGTGGACCGGGTGACCGACATGGGCAGTCAAGGTCTCGGCCACCTGACGCCAGGACAGGTCTTGTGGTCCGTGGACGGCTTGGACTCGGTGGCCGTGCCACTGCGTGTTGAGCAGGGTGAGGCTGGCGACCTCGGCGATATCGCGTGGGGCCACCCAGCTCATTGGCTGGTCGAGTGGCAGCACTGTCGTCAGTTGCCCCTGCCGCACTGCATCAATGTCCAGCAGCAGGTTGGTGAAGAAGTAGCCGCACCGCAGGTGGGTGACATCTACATCGAGGGTGTCCAGGGCGACCTCGGTGCCTGCCAGGCCGTCAATCTCGCCGACGCCGTGACGCTTCTCGGCACCGATGCTGCTTTGGAACACGACGCGGCCGATTCCGTTGGCGGTAACCGCCTTCACCAGAGCTTCCGTGGCTAGGGTGTAGTCGGCTAGGGGGTCGGATGACATCACACTGGGATCGACCCAATAGATCGCGTCTACGCCCTGTGTCGCCGCGGTCACCTGCGCGGGGTCGGTGGAATTCGCCTTGACGATGTCTGCGTGCTTCCGTAGCCCCGGGGTGACGTTCTCGGGTCTTCGAGCTAGGAGTAGTGGGCGCACTCCGGATCTGATCAGCATGGATGTGACGTGCCTCCCGACGTGGCCCATCGGGGTCGTGACCGCAATGCGCATGCGAGTCTCCTTTCATGAGGTCTCGCACACCACGCTAACGACAGATCCGGCCTGTTGTAGTCCTCATCTGGGCCGATAATGGCCGTGTGGAAAGTCCGTCATCACGCGCCCTACAGCTGCTGTCACTGCTGCAGACCGGACGCGCCTGGACAGCAGCAGACCTCGCGCAGCGCCTCGGCATCGCAGACCGGACGGTTCGCCGTGACGTCGCCAGATTGCGATCCCTGGGATACGACATTCGGTCCGCGCCCGGACCTGGCGCAACGTATCGACTCGTGCCGAGCGTCAAGATCCCGCCCCTGCTGCTAGACGCCGACGAGGTCTGCTCACTCGTCACCGGGCTACTCCTCCTGGAAGCCGGCGGCGTCAACGAGGCAGCGACGGTGCGCACCAAGCTGGAACAGCTCCTCCCGCCGAAGCTGCGTCAACAGGCAGCAGCGACGGCATTGGCGACCCAAGTGATCACTCCCGTCGCCGCGCCGGTTGATTGGCGGCTCCTCGGTGTGCTGGCAGAGGCCGTGGCCCAAGGACAGAACCTGCGCTTCACCTACACTGACCAGCACAGCAAGGTGAGCGAACGCCACATACGTCCCTACCGGCACGCGCTGCGCAAAGGCACCTGGTACCTGATTGCCTACGACATTCAACGCACCGACTGGCGGCTGTTCCGGCTCGACCGCATTCAACACGCCACGCCCGAGCCAACTGCCACCGGCATCGACGTACCCGTCTTCCCCAGCCCCTCTATCGAGGAATGGCTCACCACTGATTTCGGACGACTCCCGGCCTCCGCCGGTTAACACGCCGGCCAGCACGTCCAGATCAAACCGCTATCCCACATCCTGCGCCGTCTCAATCACCATCCACGGATTGGACAATTAGACCGCGCGTAACTGCGGACGCCCACCTGCATGTCCGTCATCACTCTCAGTAACAGTGCCGGATGCGGTGGTGGTGTCGTCGAGGTTGGTGAGGGCGGCTTGGAGGGCGTCGGCGAACG
>CAYTMR010000306.1:0-1998 GCA_964438855.1 uncultured Micromonosporaceae bacterium | reverse complement strand
CCAAGCGCCACCCTGGCGAACTTTCGACCCATGGCCCGGGCCACCGACTCGCCTAGCGAGGTCTTGCCCACCCCTGGTGGGCCGACCAGCGCGAGCACAGCGCCGCCGCGGCGGCCTCCGACCACGCCCAGTCCGCGTTCGGCGCGACGCTTACGCACCGCCAGATACTCGATGATTCGGTCCTTGACGTCCTGAAGGCCGGCGTGGTCGGCGTCGAGCACCTCCCGGGCGTTGGCGATGTCGTAGTTGTCCTCGGTCCGGGTGTTCCACGGCATGTCCAGGATGGTGTCGAGCCAGGTGCGGATCCAGCCGACCTCAGGTGACTGGTCCGACGTCCGCTCAAGCTTGTCGACTTCGGCCAGGGCCGCTTCCCGGACGTGCTCGGGCAGGTCGGCGGCCTCGACCCTGGCCCGGTAGTCCTCCTCGTCGGAGGCCGGCTTGCCGGACAGCTCCGCCAGCTCCTTGCGGATCGCGGCGAGCTGCTGGCGCAGCAGGAACTCCCGCTGCTGGCGTTCCATGCCTTCCTTGACGTCCTTGTTGATGGTCTCGGCGATCTCGAGCTCGGCCAGGTGCGCCCGGGTCCACTCGATCAGCTTCTCCAGCCGTTCGGTGACGTCGGCTGTCTCGAGCAGCCACTGCTTCTGCTCGTTCTTCAGGTACGGCGCGTACCCGGCCAGGTCCGCCAGAGCGGAAGGATCGTCGATCTGCCGGAGCGAGTCGATGACCTGCCACGCGCCCCGCTGCTGCAGGACGGTGCTCACCACGGCCCGGTACTCCCGGGCCAGTTCCTCGGTGCGCTCGTCCGGCTCCGGCTCGACGAGCACGGTGGCCTCCACCCAGAGGGCGGCACCGGGGCCGGTGGTGCCGGAGCCGATCTTCGCGCGGTGGGTGGCTCGGATGACCGCGCCGCGTCCACCTCCGGGGAACCGGCCGACCTGCTCCACGACCCCGATCGCGCCGACCGGGCCGTACTTCCCGTCCGGGCGCGGCACCAGCAGCACCCGGGGGTTGTCGCTGCTCACCGCTTGCGCAGCCTCCACCGCTGCCCGGGCGTCACCGTCGCCGAATCGGATCGGCACCACCATTCCGGGCAGCACGACCGCATCGTCCAGCGGAAGGACCGGGAGAGAAACCGTCTCGCTCACGTCTGCTGCACCCTTCGCTGAGGGAAGTTGAGCCGACTCAGCTCAACTACACGTAACCGCGAAGCGGGCGCCGCCATTCCCGGTCGGTGAGGGCATGGGCCGCTGGTCGATGGGCGGCTCAGGGCAGGAAGCCGACGTCGCGCAGTTTGTTCATGGCGTCGAGGGCGGCAACCTTGTACGACTCGGCGAGGGTCGGATAGTTGAAGACCGCGTCGACCAGGTAGTCGATCGTGCCTCCGCAGCCCATCACGGTCTGCCCGATATGCACCAGTTCGGTGGCGCCGGTACCGAACACGTGCACGCCGAGCAGTTTCCGGTCGCTCGGGGAGACCAACAGCTTCAACATGCCGTACGAGTCGCCGATGATTTGTCCCCGCGCCAGCTCGCGGTACCGAGCGACCCCGACCTCGAACGGGATCCGGCGTCGAGTGAGCTCGTCCTCGGTCGCCCCCACGAAGCTGATCTCGGGGATCGTGTAGATCCCGAACGGCAGGGGATGGTGCGTCTGCCGCACCGGCTCACCGCAGGCGTGGTGGCCAGCGAGGCGCCCCTGCTCCATCGAGGTCGCCGCGAGCGCCGGGAAGCCGATGATGTCGCCCACCGCGTAGATGTGGGGGACGGAGGTGCGGTAGTGCTCGTCCACGGCGATCCGGCCACGATCGTCAGCGGTCAGGCCCGCGTTCTCCAGCGCCAGCTCGTCGGCGGTGCCCTGGCGGCCGGCGGAGTAGAGAACGGTGTCGGCGGCGATCCGCTTCCCACTCTCCAACACCGCGACCGCACCTTTGGGGTGCCGCTCCACCGAGGCCACCTCCTCGTTGAACCGGAAGGTGACCGCGAGGTCACGCAGGTGGTA
>CAYTMR010000305.1:0-2026 GCA_964438855.1 uncultured Micromonosporaceae bacterium | reverse complement strand
GCCGAGATTGTGGACGAGGACGATAAGAAGTGACCGAACCACGAGCCGCGGACGATCCGCGCGCGGGTGACGTAGGGTCCGGCCCGGCGGCGGCCGGGGCGGACCCCAGCCAGGTCTCCACGCCGGAGGGTGCTGGCCAGTCGGCCGGCACCCCGCCGGCCGCCAGCGGCGACGCTGGCGCACCAGAGGTCGTGGAAGGCGACGTCGTGGCGCCGGCCCGAGAGGCTGCCGGTTCGCCGCGTGACCAGGCCGGCGAGGCGCCACCCGACCAGGCGCAACAGGCCGAGGAACCGGCGGAACGGATCGTGATCCGGGATCGGCGACGGGTGAGTGTCGACGGTGCACCCACCGCCGAGCCGGAGGCCGACACGCAGCCGGTCGCGTCCGACGCCCAGCCATCCGCCGACGACGCAGCGGCGGACGAATCGCAGGCCGACGCTACGACCGAGGCGTTGAAGGCCGAGGTGGAGGCGCTGCGCGAAGCGTTGGAGGAGCGCACACGCGACCTGCAACGACTCAGCGCGGAGTACGCCAACTACCGCAAGCGGGTAGAGCGCGACCGTGCACTCGTGACCGAGCAGGCCACCGGCCAGGTGCTCAGCGAGCTGCTTCCGGTGCTCGACGACCTGGACCGGGCTCGGGAGCACGGCGACTTGGTTGGTGCGTTCGGCGCCGTCGCCGAGCACCTACTCGCCACCACGGCGAAGTTCGGCTTGACCGCGTTCGGTGAGAAGGGCGACCCGTTCGACCCGACCCGCCACGAGGCGGTGGCGCACCAGACCTCCAGTGAAGTGACCGAGTCGACGTGCGTCGAGGTGATGCGGCGGGGCTACTTGCTCGGCGACAAGCTGCTGCGGCCAGCCCTGGTCGCGGTGGCTGATCCAGAGTGATTGAACCAGCTGGTAGGGCGGAGGTGGACCGTTGAGTTCCAAGGACTGGTTGGAGAAGGACTTCTACCAGATCCTGGGCGTGTCGCGGGACGCCTCCACCAACGACATCAAGAAGGCGTATCGCAAGCTCGCCCGGGAGTTGCACCCGGACCGCAATCCGGGCGACCGGGAAGCCGAGGAGCGGTTCAAGGCCGTCTCCGAGGCTTATCAGGTGCTCTCCGACGAGAAGCGGCGCAAGGAGTACGACGAGCTGCGCTCGTTGTTCGGCTCGGGCGCCTTCCGCCGGGGAGCGCGGACCGGTGCCGCTCCCGGCGGCTTCGACCCGTCCGACCTGTTCGGCGGGCTGGGTGACCGGTTCGGTGGTCCGAGCTTCTCCGACTTGTTCAGCTCGATCTTCTCCGGCGGCACCACCACCCGCCGCGGCCCGTCCCGTGGCCGGGACGTCGAGACGGAGGTGACGCTCGAGTTCACCGACGCCGTCAAGGGCGTCACTCTCCCTCTCACCCTGCGGGCGCCCGGCGTGTGTGACCACTGCGAAGGCAGCGGCGCACGCCCGGGCACCCAGCCCACACTCTGCCCGCGGTGCGCGGGCACCGGCCTGGTCACGCACAACCAGGGCGCGTTCAGCTTCTCGGAGCCGTGCCGCCAGTGCCAGGGAGTCGGGACGGTGGTGACCGACAAGTGCCCGGAGTGTCGGGGCACCGGTGGTGTCACCAAGACCCGCCGGATCAACGTCCGGATCCCTCCGGGTGTGGCCGACGGTCAGCGCATTCGACTGGCCGGCCGGGGTGAGCCAGGCGAGCGGGGCGGTCCGCCAGGCGACCTGTACGTACTGGTGCGGGTCAAACCACACGAGCTGTTCGGGCGCAAGGACGACCACCTCACCCTCACGGTCCCGATCACCTTCGCCGAGGCGGTCCTCGGTGTCGACCTACGGCTGCCCACACTGGACGGTCACGTGACCCTGCGAGTGCCACCGGGCACGCCGTCGGGGCGCACCCTGCGAGCCCGCGGCAAGGGCGTGCGCCGCCGGGACGGCTCGGCCGGCGACCTGCTGGTCACGGTGGAGGTGGTGGTGCCGGAGAAGGTCTCCGAGGAGGCCCGGACGGCGCTGGAGGCGTTTACCGCGGCGACCG
>CAYTMR010000304.1:0-2041 GCA_964438855.1 uncultured Micromonosporaceae bacterium | reverse complement strand
GCAACTCGGGGGCCACCGCGGTGGTGGAGGGCGTCGGCGACCACGGCTGCGAATACATGACCGGCGGGGTCGTCGTGGTGCTCGGCCCCACGGGTCGCAACTTCGCTGCCGGGATGTCCGGCGGCACCGCGTTCGTCTGGCGTCTGAACCCACGCAGTGTGAACCGCGAGCTCGTCGACGTGGAGCCGCTCACCGAGGAGCACCGGACACTCCTGCGCCGCTTGGTGGAGCGGCACGCCGCTGAGACCGACTCCACCATCGCCCAGGAGCTGCTCGACAGGTGGCCATCGGCGGTCGAGGAGTTCACCGCGGTCGTACCGCGTGACTACAAGCGGGTCATGGCAGCGATCCGGGCAGCCGAAGCGGAGGGCCGCGACGTGGACAGTGCAGTAATGGAGGTGGCTGGTGCCTGACCCCAAGGGCTTTTTGACGTACCAACGGCGGCTGCCGCCACGGCGGCCGGTGCCGGTGCGCATCACCGACTGGCGGGAAATCTACCCGAGCGCCGACGACCAGCTGGTGCGCGAGCAAGCCACTCGGTGCATGGACTGTGGCATACCCTTCTGCCACGACGGCTGCCCGCTGGGCAACCGGATCCCAGACTGGAACGATCTCGTCCGCACCGGCGGCTGGGCATCGGCGATCGAAGCCCTGCACGCCACCAACAACTTCCCCGAGTTCACCGGTCGACTCTGCCCGGCGCCGTGCGAGGCCGCCTGCGTCCTCGGCCTCGCCGACGATCCGGTCAGCATCAAACTCGTCGAAGTGGAGATCATCAACCGTGCGTTCGAATCGGGACTGGTGAGGCCGCACCCGGCGCGGGAACGATCGGGACGATCCGTGGCCGTGGTCGGATCAGGGCCGGCCGGGCTCGCCGCTGCCCAACAGCTCGCACGTGCCGGCCACGCCGTCACCGTGTATGAACGCGACGACGCGCTCGGCGGCCTGCTGCGCTACGGCATTCCCGACTTCAAACTGGAGAAGCACCACATCGACCGTCGGCTGGCGCAATTGCAGGCCGAGGGTGTCACCTTCCGCACCGGCGTCCACGTCGGCGTGGACATCACCGGCGATGCGTTGCGCGCCAACCACGACGCGGTGTTGCTGGCGTGCGGGGCGCTCGCCGGCCGCGACATGCCAGACACCCCAGGCCGTGCCCTGGCCGGCATCCACTTGGCGATGGAGCACCTCGTCGCCGCCAACCGAGTGGTCGCCGGCCGGACGCCGGTCCCGTCGGTGGACGCCGCTGGCAAACACGTGGTCATCATCGGTGGTGGTGACACCGCCGCCGACTGCCTCGGCGTGGCCCACCGTCAGGGCGCGAAATCGGTCACCCAGCTCGACCTCTATCCCATGCCGCCGCGCACCCGCGACGAACAACGGGACCCGTGGCCGACCTCGCCCTGGATCCTGCGGGAGTACCCAGCTCACGAGGAGGGTGGCGAGCGGGTCTTCGCGGTAGCAGTGCAGGAGTTCGTCGGCACGGGGCGGGTGGAGGCGGTGCGGATTTCCGACGTCACCGTGGACAAGCGCGATGGCCGCCGCATCGTCACCCCCGTTCCTGGCACGGAGCGGCTGCTGCCAGCCGACCTCGTGCTGCTCGCGATCGGTTTCGAAGGCACCGAGGAAGGTCCGCTGTTGGCTCAGCTCGGTCTGTCGCGAAACAGCCGTGGTGTGGTGGACTGCGGACCGGACTGGCAGACCTCCGCGGACGGCGTCTTCGTCGCCGGCGACGCGCATCGGGGTGCATCGCTCATCGTGTGGGCGATCGCCGAGGGCCGGGCCGCGGCGGCCGCCATCCACTCGTACCTGGGTGGCGTGGGCGACCTGCCAGCGCCGGTCACGCCCGCGAGCGCACCACTGTCCGTGGCCCGGGCCTGACCGCCACCGACGTGGTCGCGTGGGGTCGACGGTAGCCGCGGCCGTTCCGCCCATCGGCGGCTGATAGAGAGATCGGAGGAGTGCCGCTGCGGTGTGGTGACGCTGGTCTACGGGTTGGTGACGAGCACTTGGAGTTCGTTGATTCGGAGGGTGGTCTGTG
>CAYTMR010000303.1:0-2041 GCA_964438855.1 uncultured Micromonosporaceae bacterium | reverse complement strand
TTGGAGTCGCGGATGGCGACGATGTTGGGGAGGTTGGTGGCTACCTCCACGCAGTTTCCATCTCCGCCGCTGCGGCTGGACTTCTTCCAGACTGCTCCATGCAGGGTCATGACAGCTCCTCTGCTTTCGTCTTCAATAGCTTGATCGCGTCATCGCCGGTGAGCGATTCCTCCGCGATGCTCGACCACATGTCCTCGAACTGTGCGATCTCGTGCTCCTGATCGAGGTAGAGAGCCCCGGTCAGTCCTTCGCAATACACCGTCGTTGGCTCGCTACGCCTTCCCCCCTTCATCGGAAAGTCCAAGATCGTAAAGGCTCCGGTGTTAGACGCTCGACGGAGCTTCGGTTGGAGTGGGAGCACGCCAACGCTAATTCGGGGCTTGCTCGCCATCTCAGCGAGATGTAGCAGTTGAGCGCGGGCGTCGGCCGAGTTCTCCGGCATTCGGAGCAACGCGATCTCAGAGATGATCACATCAAGCCGGGGCGGAGCTGGCGCTCGGCGATGTAGCAGTCTCTGGCGTTTTGCACGAAGCTCAACCCGATGCTCCAACTCCTCGTCCGACAGGTGCGGGCGCGAGGTGCGGATGATGGCTCGGGCGTACGCAGGGGTCTGGAGCAGTCCGGGGATCAGCTCTGGTTCGTAAGTCCGGAGCCCGCTGGCGGCCTCCTCCAGCCCGACGTAGAGCTCGAACCAGACGGGGACGGTCTCGCCGTAGGCGTGCCACCAACCAGGGTCCTTGGTGGCCTTGGCGAGCGAGATTAGGGCCTCGGTCGTGCGCTCGTCAACGCCGTAGATCTCGCACATGGCCTTCACATCGAAGGCCCGCATGGACGTCAGCCCCTTCTCGATCCTCCAGAGCTTCGGCGCTGACCACTCTAGGCCCTCAGCGGCGGCCTTCACCGTGATCCCCGCTGCCTCCCGCAGTTGCCGAAGGTAGCGACCGAGCTGGCGACGGGGCACTGTCGATCCTCGGTCTTTCATATTGTCAGCCTGGTGTCTTATTGCGAGGGTGTCAAGAGTTCGGCCAAGACCGTTGCGCGTACACCTTGAAAGCCTTTGGATAGAGCCAGGAAGTAGCGCGGTCGCGGAAACCATGCTTAGGCCCGCTGTGCCTTGATCAATCTAGTGCTCAGGTCTTGAAGCTTCGTGAAGAAGGAGGGTTTGGTGGCGCGTTCATCGAAACACCCGAAGTCCTGCGTGGTCGGTGCACATAGCGGCGCTCACGACCGCCCCCGCAGACGTCACAGATGTCGATGTGCGTGATCGATCTGCGCGGTATCGGATTATCGAGGAGGTGGGTCAAGTTGGCGCACAGTGATGATGTTGAATTATGGACCGCGAGCCGGCTGGTCTCGATGCACTATAGCGAGGGCCGGTGCAAGCAGTGCCCTCCGGACGGCGGCGGTCGAGAATGCCGTCTACTCGGGTGGGCCGACGCCCGCCTGAAGAGGTGGGAGCGGGAGCAGGGAAGAAGGTATCCCGAGCAGGCCCCTGGTTGGCAGACGATCCCGAAAGACCGTCATCCCTACCCCACCGCACGTTGATCAAGAACCCTTCGTCGTTCAGACCAAGATCAGACCTGTAGAGGAGCCCCGATGAACCTTGCGATTGTTTGCCACGACCCGGAGAGCGGGCGGGTCACCGTCCACGAGTTGCCCACGATCGCGGTGATCGAGCCGTGCGCGGCGACCAAGGAGCACCGGATGTGGACCACCGAGGTCGACATCCACCTGGCCAATGGCCGAAGCCTGATGGACACCAGCCCTGGGGACGCGATCATGGAGGTGCTGGGGCTCTACGCCGAAGACGAAGGCATCCCCCGCTGGCGTCGGGAAGAGAAGGGTATGCACGTTCCCCACCGACCCGAGAAAGTGATGGTCCGCCCTCGGGCTGCTGATCCTGATCATGGCGCGCAGTGAGAAGACGAGCGCCTACGTCGGCCCGGAACACAGCAGGGTGCCGCCGGCCGCGGAACGCGGCCGGCGGCACCCTGCGCGCTAGCTCGTCGGCCACAGATGCCGCTCGCTGAGTCAGCGTCGG
>CAYTMR010000302.1:0-2062 GCA_964438855.1 uncultured Micromonosporaceae bacterium | reverse complement strand
CCGCCCTCCTCACCATCCGGCGTAGGCGGCGCACTGGCGGGCCGATCGGCTACCCCATGTTCCTGCTCATTGCGGCAGCCACCCTGTCCCTGTCCGCACAACTCGCCGTCGCCAAACCCAGCCCGTCCGGATGGCTGCTGTCCGCCGTCCCCGCCCTGGCATTCATGGCCCTGGCCAAACTCGTCCTCGCACCCATCAAAACCACCACCGACACCACCACCAGCGGGGTTCCGGTGGTTGATGCCGGCGAGCCCATTCCGGCAGACCGCAACGACATGCCGGCCGTAACCACCACACCTGAACCGGAGAACCTCGCCGAGCCGGTCACGGTGCCGGCGCATCTGATCCCCGCCGCACGGTTCGCGATCGTCAACCACGAACAGCACACCGGCCGGCCTATCACTGCACAGGAGCTCGCCGACCGGCTCGACATCACCCCGGCTGTCGCGGGTCGGCTTCTCGCCGACATCAACCCGCCAGCCACCCCGGCACGTGTCAATGGTGCCCCCATCCTGAACGGGGCCACCGCGTGATTTCGACGCTGGACGCCGCACCCCGACCCACCGTCGGCCGGGGTGCGGCCTCGAACGCCGAAACACCCCATGCGCCCGGCTACACCGCCATCGGCCAGGCCTTGGCCCGCGCTGGTCGCCCGGACTACTTCGGGTGGCTCGACCACATCCGCGCCGCCGCCGGCTGCACCCGACCCATCCGCCTCGCAGGCGACATCTACACCATCCAGCGAGTCGGGCAGGACTCGGCGGTCATCCTCGACCATCGCAGCACCGACACCATGCCGGACTCGGTCATCTACAAAGCCTGCGGCAACCGGCGGGCCACCGTCTGCCCCTCATGCGCCCGCACCTACCAAGGCGACGCCTACCAACTCGTCCACACCGGCCTTACCGGCGGCAAAGGCATCCCCGAAACCGTCGCGAAGCATCCAGCGGTGTTCGCCACCTTCACCGCACCATCCTTCGGCACCGTCCACACCCGCCACGTCCGCTACCACACCTGCCAGGACCGGCGCCGCTGCGACTGCCGGCCCGAGCCCTGCCACCCCCGCCGCAACACCGGCCTCTGCGAACACGGACGCCCGGCCGTGTGCTGGGCACGCCACGAACCCGGCGACCAGCTCCTGGGCCAGCCACTCTGCCTGGACTGCTACGACCACCAGCACCAAGTCATCTGGAACCTCTACTCCGGCGAACTCTGGCACCGCACCAAGCAAGCCATCGAGCGGCACCTTGCCCAGCTCGCCCGGCAGCGCGGCATCCCGCACGTCAAGATCGTTTCCGACTCCGGGAAGATCCGCCGCGTTCCGCCAGTGCGGGTCTCCCACGCCAAGGTCGCCGAATTCCAAGCCCGCGGCGCAGTCCACTTCCACACCCTGCTCCGCCTGGACGGCGTCACCGCCGACCCCGACCAGCTCGCACCTCCACCCGCCGGCATCACCACCGACGACCTCGAACGAGCGATACGGCAGGCCGCCGAGCAGATCACCTTCCACACCCCCACCCACCCCGACCAGCCAGGCGGCTGGCCAATCGCATGGGGCGAGCAGGTCGACATCCGCCACATCAACCTCACCGGCGAGAATGACGTCACCGACCGGGCCGTCGCCGCCTACCTCGCCAAATACGCCACCAAATCCACCGAGGCCACCGGACACAACTCCACCCGGCTGACCAACGCCACCATCGACGACTACGCCAACCCCGACGGCGACCACATCACCCGCCTCATCGACGCCTGCTGGCACCTCGGCCGCCCACACGGCCCCACCCTGCCACTGTCCGCCCGACCCACACCCGATCGGCCCAAACCCGGCTTCCGTGATCCGTGGGTGTGCCCCGACTGCGGCACCCGCACCCGCTACGCCAACTGCCCCACCTGCGCCGCCAACCAGCAAGCGGACAACTCCACCACACGGACGAGCAGGGGCAGCGGGAACCCGTACGCGAGGCTGCGCCGCTGGGCGCACATGCTCGGCTTCGGCGGCCACTTCGAGTGAGCGCCTCCGACATCGCGCCCGCCGACGAAGACACCTACGAGCTGGACT
>CAYTMR010000301.1:0-2065 GCA_964438855.1 uncultured Micromonosporaceae bacterium | reverse complement strand
GCTGGCGGCGCTCAACGGCACCCAGGACCCGGCGCTGCGAGCCGTCATCGAGCACCACGCCCTGGACGGTGAGTACGGCGCCACCTGCCGAGGGTGCGACCAGGGCTGCTCGTGCGACTCCGCCGAGTGGCCGTGCTCCACCATCACGACCATCCTCGACGCGCTTGGGGTGGACACGACCGACATTTACCTGGCCGACTGGCGCCGCGACACATGAACGCCCGCTTGCGCCACCTGCTCGCCCTGGCGCAACCCGACGTGGAGGACGCATGAGCCTGGACACCGGCGACACCCACCGCACCCGCACCGCCATCGAAACCGCCATCGACGCCTGCCCCGGCCCCTGCAACCGTGCCTGGGAAGCAGCCGAACTCCACCAACACCGCACCGGAGAACCCCACAACCTCCAACCCGTCCCCGGACAACCCATCTGGTGCCCCAACTGCCGCGACAACATCGCCACCCAACTACTCGAACTACCCGACCTCGCCGTCAAGCTCAGCCCAGGCAAACTCAAGACCCCACCCGCCGACGTCGGCCGACTCTCCCGCGCCGACATCCACGCCTCCCCCTCACCCGCCTACGACCTCATCGACGAACTCATCCGCTGGGCCGCCGACGCCGAAGACATCCTCCGCGAACGACTCGGCCACCCCAAACCACCAACCCGCTACCTCCACCGCACCGTCGCCTACCTCCACGGCCACCTCACCGCCATGCTCAACATCGACCCCCACGGCATCGACTTCGGCTTGTCCGTCGCCCGGTGGAAGCGACGACTCACCACAGCCACCGGCCACGGCACCGACACCGTCCGCGTCCCCGGACGATGCCCCAGGTGCGACCAAAAGGGCCGCCTCACCCGCAGCAACGGAGAAGACCTCGTCCGCTGCAACAACTGCCGCGCATGCTGGGACTACGACCACTGGCAGCTCCTCGTCAAGGCCGTAGTGGAGGCAGGGTGAGACGACACCTAACCCGCGACCAAGCCGCCGACGCAGCCGCACGCGGCGAACTGGTCACCATCACCGACGCCGCTGAGGCACTCGAAGCCCCAGCCCGTACCGTCCGGTCCTGGGTGGACCGCGGGCACCTCCCATTCATTCGTGTCGACGGCGCCATGAGGGTCGACCTGGCGCAGGCGGCGACCCTCGAAGCCGAGCTGCGAACGCTAGGACCGGCGCGACACGCTAGGCGAATTGCACAGAAGGCGTGACAAATGAGAGACAAGTTGCGTAATCTGTTGCCACCGGGCGACGTATCCCCTCACGCCTGCCAGTGGCACCTGATCGCTGCCGTACCCCGACCGTGCGAGAACCACCGCAACCACACATCCGGCGTCAAGCTGTGCGACGAGCACATCCGCCGGATCGGGTACATGTCCGGGATGGTCACCCCCAGGAACGTCGAACGCTACGCCGACAACCTCGCCGGCCTCCGAACCGCCGAGCTACATGTCGAAATCGACCGGCTCCAAGCGATCGTCGAATGGCAAGCGACCAGACTCCGCGAAGCCACCGCAAAGCCCACCCGTGAGACACCCACCGTCGGCACGATCTACGCCATCCGCAACAGCGACCAGGTCAAGATCGGGTGGACCGGGCGGCCCGTACGGGAACGGCTACGCGACTACCCGCCCTCCTACGAGGTGCTGACACACTTCCCCGGCACCCTCGACGACGAGATGCACCTCAAGCGCCGCTTCGCCCACCTACGCACCCACGGCACCGAGTGGATCACCTACGAACCCTCCGTAGCCGCCTGGGTCGAACAGATGGTCGCGCAGCACGGCGCCCCCGACCCGACCATCACCTGCGGCCCCGCAGCTCATCAACCGCCGAGGCCGCACTCCACGGCGAAGCCACGGCCGCGGCCCAAAGGAACCCGCTGGCACGTCGCCTAGCCCCTGAGCAGCCCCGAGCCAGGCAGGCCAACCAACCCCAACGGGCCGGCAACGGCACCACCTGGAGAACACCCTGCCGACCGGGGCCAAACTCGTCCCGCCAACGCGAGGCCCGCGTTGGAGACGTCGACAGGCCCACAGCGAGGCACAGGCGGCGGGAAC
>CAYTMR010000300.1:0-2070 GCA_964438855.1 uncultured Micromonosporaceae bacterium | reverse complement strand
GTTCAGCTGGCCGGGTTCGAGCAGGTGCACCCGAGGCTCGTTACGCAGCGAGAGCCAGTTGAGACGGTCGTCACGGCCCAGCACGACCAGGACCCGCTTGCGGTCGGTCACCTGGTTGAGCGTCTTCAACGCCGCCTTCGTCGACGGCTTCTCGCCGGCCACGAAGCCCTCGACCACGTGCACCCGGCCGTTACGGGCCCGGTCGGAGAGGGCACCGCGCAGCGCGGCGGCCTTCATCTTCTTCGGGGTCCGCTGGCTGTAGTCCCGCGGCACGGGACCGTGGACCACACCACCACCGGTGAACTGCGGCGCCCGGATCGAGCCCTGCCGGGCCCGGCCGGTGCCCTTCTGACGGTACGGCTTGCTGCCGCCACCGCGCACCTCACCGCGGGTCTTGGTCTTGTGCGTCCCCTGGCGGGCGGCGGCCATCTGCGCCACCACGACCTGGTGCATCAGCGGGATGTTGGCCTGCACATCGAAGATCGCGGCTGGCAACTCCACCGAGCCGGTCTTCTCCCCGTCCAGACCGATGACGTCCACGGTGCTCACTTCGCCGCCGCTCCCTTCCGCTTCGCCGCGGTACGGATCAGCACCAGCCCACCCTTGGGGCCGGGGACCGCGCCCCGGACCAGGAGGAGGTTGTTCTCCGGATCCACCGCCTGGATGGTGAGGCCCTGCACGGTGTGCCGCACGCCACCCATCCGACCCGCCATCCCGAGGCCCTTGAAGACCCGGCCCGGAGTGGCGCAGCCACCGATGGAGCCGGGCGAACGGTGCTTCCGCTCCACACCGTGGCTAGCCCGCAGACCGGCGAACCCGTGCCGCTTCACCACACCGGCGAAGCCCTTGCCCTTGGTCCGGCCGGTCACGTCCACCACGTCACCCGGGCTGAACTGATCGACCGTGATCTCCTGCCCAAGCGAGTACTCGCTGGCGTCGGCGGTGCGCAGCTCGACCAAGTGGCGCCGCGGGGCCGTCCCGGACTTCGCGAAGTGCCCGGCCACCGGCTTGTTCACCCGGCGCGGATCCACGGCACCGTACGCCAACTGGACCGCCTGGTAGCCGTCCTTTTCGGGGGTGCGCACCTGGGTCACCACGCACGGCCCGGCCTGCACCACGGTCACTGGGACGACGCGGTTGTTGTCCCAGACCTGGGTCATGCCGAGCTTGCTGCCCAGAATGCCCTTCACTTGCCTGTCCATTGATCGGTCCCTACAGCTTGATCTCGATGTCGACACCGGCGGGCAGGTCGAGGCGCATCAACGAGTCGACCGTCTTGGGGGTCGGATCGATGATGTCGATCAGTCGCTTGTGCGTCCGCATCTCGAAGTGTTCGCGCGAGTCCTTGTACTTGTGCGGCGAACGGATCACGCAGAAACGGTTGATCTCAGTCGGCAGCGGCACCGGGCCCGCCACGTGCGCGCCGGTACGCGTCACCGTGTCCACGATCTTGCGCGCCGACGAGTCGACGACCTCGTGGTCGTAGGCCTTGAGCCGGATGCGGATCTTCTGTCCCGCCATTGGCTGTGAGTTCCTTTACCTTTGTCTCGACGCTCGGCGACGAGTCCGCTCGACGTCTCCCGTCGGCGTTCCCGCCGCCTTCGCGTGGCCCGCTACGTTCCGCTGGATGTCCGTTGTGTCCGACCCCCGCGGTCGGGTGTGTCGCGCTCCTGGCCGTGCTCCGCCCCTGAACGTTCAGGGGAGGGTCGGGAAGGCACCCGGGCTCGCGGGGTGAGTGCCGGACAGTCCTTTCACCGCCGCGGATGATCGGTCGTGCTTACCCGACCGGCCGCAGCGCAACTGTGCAATTATGCCGCACTCGTCAGAGCGCGGCAAAACCGGGGTGGCGCTTGATGCGCCACCCCGGTTCCTCGTCACTTGATGATCTTCGTGACCCGGCCGGCTCCGACGGTACGGCCACCCTCGCGAATGGCGAACCGGAGGCCCTCCTCCATCGCGATCGGCTGGATCAGCTTCACGGTCATCTCGGTGTTGTCACCCGGCATCACCATCTCGGTCCCCTCCGGCAGCGACACCACACCGGTGACGTCGGTGGTCCGGAAGTAGACC
>CAYTMR010000299.1:0-2073 GCA_964438855.1 uncultured Micromonosporaceae bacterium | reverse complement strand
CTGGTCGGGGTGGACGTCGACAGCGTGCTCAACTCCGCCCGGCACTTCGACACCGTCGGCGCGCGCAAGGCGATGGTGAAGCGGCTGCTGTGGGAAGAGTTCGAGATCGCCGCCAGCGACGAGTACGTCGACCACGCTCACCTGGTATGGCGCGGCAGCAAGCGCAGCGTCGAGGTGATCTACGGCAACGTCCGCGACTCCCAGGACATCCGCGACGACGCCTTCGCGCCGTTCGACCCCGACGCCTGGCGGCTGGTGATCGACTACCCCTTCGACGACGGCACCCACGGCCCGGCCGACGACCGGGAGCGGGTGCACAAGCTGCGCGGACGGATGAACACCCGGACCGTCTGCTGGATCCCCGCCTCGCTGACCACCGAACGGCAACGGGACCTTGGGCGACTGGTCATCCTCGACGCGCTGCTCAGCGGCCAGCGGTTCGAGACCCACGCCAAGCACCTCAGCCGCGACGAGCGTGAGCGGGCACACGCCACACTGACCAGCCAGCGCGACGCCCTCGCTACCAAGATCCGGTCGGTGCTACGCCAGGCGTACGGGTTGGCCAACAAGCTGCCCGCGGACGTGCTGACCGCCTACGATGACCACCTGCTGGCCCTGGCTCCCGGCCTGCATCCGACCCTGCAGGCCGGGGCCAAACTGTCCGACGCGCTGCGTGACCTGGCCGGACAGATGTTCGCCCAGCAGTTCCCGGCCCACCCGGACTTCGACCCCGACCGCCGGCACGAGCCGGTCCGCCCGGCCGAGGCCCGGCTGGTGCTGGCAGTGGTACGCCGGGCGGTCGAGTCCGGCGAGGGCCGGGTGGAGGTCGAACGCAAGGACCGGCTCACGGTCCGGCGCATCGCCAACCCGTTGCGGCTCGGCGAGATGCACGAGGCCGCGTTCGTCGTCGGTCGCTACTGGGTGGAGCACTTCCACCGATGCGCCGCCCAGGAGGGCATCGAGGGTGACCTGCGGGTCAGGGACCTGCGACGGTGGCTCGATCAACCGGAGCCGCGCGGCCTGGACCCGCTCATCTCCCAGCTCGTGCTGGCCGCGTTCGCCGAGCAGACCGACCGCACCTGGGTGCGTCACGGCAGCGAGATGAGGCCCCAGCCGGAGCTCACCCACATCACTGAGGAACTGGCGGCGCGGACGCCGGAGCGACCCAGCCAGGAAGAGTGGGAGGCGGCCGGCGAGCGGGCGGGGCACCTGTTCGGCTTCACACCGGCCAAGCTGCCCCGGGGCCGGCTGGTCGCCATGTTCATCCAGGACCTGTCCGCCCACGCCCGCCAGTACCGCGAGCCGGCCCACCAACTGGTCGAGGCGCTGGAAGACTATGCCGACCGGCTCGGACTCGACCCGCAGGCCACCTCGGGCCGGCTGCACACCGCCCGGGTGGCGGCCGACCTGCTCGACGCGTTGGACTCCCAACAGAACGGCGTCGAGATCATCCGCTATCTCGCCCGGGCGCCGCTGGGCGGCCCGCCACAGCGGACCGGACGCAGCATCCGCAGCGCCCAGGACGTCGTCCGCGCGTTGCGTGCCGCCTCCTGGGACAACTTCAACCTGATCGCTGGGCTGAGCGGCGGGTGGGCTGCCAAAGCCGACGCGATCATGGGTCGCCTTCGCGCCGCCGCGGCCGACGACGAGCTGACCACACCGCTTGCGCCCGCGCTGGAACGAGCGCGTACCGAGGCGGTCAGACTGCTGCGGAAAGCCATACCGCCCGCTCGCGAACGGCACGGTGAGGATGAACTGGTTCAGAGGGTAGATCCGGATGGACTGGTTGGCCCGAAGCCGGACGGGCGCCTGGCCGTCGCCACTGAAGAGGTCGACCAGGCATTGTCCAGACTCAAGGACGTCGCGGCGCAGCATCCCGGCAAGCGGATCGAGGTGAGCTGGCGGGTGGTCGAGTGACCGTCACCGAGGCCGCGCCCCGCCGTGCGCTGCGGGTCAACCCGGCGGCGTTGGCGCAGCGCGTCCACCAGCAGCTCCGCAGCCACCGCCACGAAGAGAAGCCGGTGATCCTGGTGCGCGCCGAGCCAGCGTGGCCGCACGACCCGATCCTGACCA
>CAYTMR010000298.1:0-2076 GCA_964438855.1 uncultured Micromonosporaceae bacterium | reverse complement strand
CGATTCAGCCGGAGGAGATTTCAGTCCCCAAGGCGCGGGACTTGGTGAAGCTGCTCCGGTCGGGCCATCTCGCGCACGTTGAATTTGTCGAGGCGAGGCGTGCGCAAGACGGTGATGTGGTCGTCTTCGATGTCGAGCCCGAGGTTCCGCAGCATCCTGTAGCGCCGATTGCGCTCGTCGAGCGAATTGCGGTCACGTTCTATGATGATGACCACCGAATGCCCGAAACGGTCGCGCTGCGGAAGGATTTTCCGCGGGATGTCCCCCACCTCAATCTTTGCGCGTCGGACTACCCGTGGGCGAGCCTCTGCCTTTACGCGGAGCAGTACGACGACCTAAAGCTCCGTTGGACCGCAGCGGGTTACGTTCGACGCGTCCACGAATGGCTCTCCAAGACGGCCCGAGGGGAGCTGCATGAGGGCGATCAGCCGCTGGAGCCATTCATCATACCTAGCGCGCTCACTCTCGTGTTACCGCAGGATCTACTCCAGGGGGCGAGCGAGGGACGAGAGCTCGTAATCTACCGGACCTTGGCTCAAGACGATCGCGTTTTCGTGGCGCGCTGGCGCGGCCCGAGGGACGGGGAGTCACCGGTTTTCCGCACTGCTCTTATCGTTACAGAACCCCGAGTCCATGGGGTGATCCATCAGCAGCCTCGCAATGTTGAGGAGCTGCACTCGCTGCTCGAGCCGCTCGGTGTCAACTTACTAAGCCTATTGCGTGAGCGACTGCGCACATTGCCGGCTGATGAGGCAACGCAAGCGGCACGGCTGGCGATCATCGCCATTATCCCTCAGACTCGACGCGAGGGCGCACAGCCCGAAAGGAACGAGATCTGGGTTTTCGTAACGCTTGCTCAGATTCGCGACATCGGTGCCGCGCTAGGGCTCTGGACGCTGGAACCGGGCGGGGTGCGAGCAGTGCTTCTCCAACCGGACCTTGAGCGTCGTGGAAGAGAGATCGTTCTCGAGCTGCTTGGCCCGGTGTTCGAGCTCTCACGCGAATATGCCGCAAAGTTGAGCGGTGTTACGCCAGGAACTCCGCGGATCGTCGCCGTCGGAGCAGGCGCACTTGGCTCGCAGGTGATCAATAACGCCATTAGGACGGGTTGGGGTGGATGGACGATTGTAGATGACGATCACCTGCTACCTCATAATCTTGTGCGTCATCTTCTCACTGGGACTGCTGTCGGGGTGCCCAAGGCCACCGCCGTCGCCATGATGATCAACGATCTCTTTGACTCAGAGGAGGTCGCACAGGACATCGTTGCCAACGTCCTGCGTAGCGAAGAACACGAGCAGCTCAAGAACGCATTGGCGGAGGCGGAATTAATCCTCGACATGTCCGCCTCGCCCACCGTGAATCGGCATCTCGCGGCCGACGTCGAATCGAGTGCCCGACGCTTCTCTCTGTTCTTGAACCCGGCGGGAACCGACTTGGTTCTGCTGGCGGAGGATGCCGAGCGTCGAATTCGCCTTGATGACCTGGAGATGCAATACTACCGCGAGGTAATCCGCAACGAGCTGCTCGCGGACCACTTGCGACGGAACGGGCAACGCCTTCGTTATGGACGGTCGTGCCGCGATGTCACCGTCTCAATCCCACAGGACCGCTTGGCCATCGCAGGTGGTATCGGGGCCCGGGCGATTCGCCTCGCCGCGGAAGCTCAGGAAGCCCGCATTTCTCTTTGGCGGCTGCGGCCCGATCTTGGGGTCGATAATCTCGCTGTGCCGGTTTACCGGGTGCAGGTCGCTGATCGGGAGGGCTGGCAGATCCGGTATGACGAGGGTCTGGCGGAGCGAATGTTCTCGCTGAGAGCCGAGCGGCTGCCCAACGAGACGGGAGGCGTTCTGATCGGCCATCGGGACATGCACCGGCGAATCCTGTACATCGTCGAGGCATTGGCTGCCCCACCAGATAGCGAGGAGCGCCCCATCTTCTTCCAGCGAGGAAGCAAGGGTTTGCGAGCCGAGGTCGAGGACATCGGTTCTAAGACTGCTGGGGCCCTGGTCTACGTGGGTGAATGGCACTCTCATCCTGATGGACACGGTCTTGACCCGAGCGCCGATGACCAGA
>CAYTMR010000297.1:0-2085 GCA_964438855.1 uncultured Micromonosporaceae bacterium | reverse complement strand
CACGATCACACCAGTCCCGCGCCGCTGGCGCTGCCCGAGGCGTTCGCGCCGTCCGTGGTGTCCCCGCTGGGGCCGCTGCTGCCTGAGCTGCGACACGACACGGCACAGGACGAAATCCCCGACCCCTCCCCGACCCCGGCAGTCACCTCACCCGTGGCCGGGTCACTGCCCGTACCGTCGCCGCAGACATCACCCACGGTCACCTGGTCGCCCACGCCGGCCGAATCCCCCGACACCACCCCACCGGACGACACCAGCAAGGCGCCGTCGCCCACCGCCACCGAAGAGCCCGCCCCGGCGCCGTCGGTGTCCGCGCCGCCGCCGTCCCGCAGGGTCGGGCCGCCACCCGACCGGCGTCACCGGCCCGGGCGCCGCCACGGCCACCGCAAGCACGGACACCACCACCGGCACCGCCGCGGCCGATGACCACCCGCGGGTCACGTGGCTTCGGCCACTGGTCCCTCGCGCTTGCGGTTCGGTTGCCACCACACGATCCGTACCGACTCCTCAGGCGTGTAGTTCCGGCGGCCCTTCCCCACCTGCAGAATCTCCACCCGCTCGGTCAGGACGCGGATCACCTCACGGCGCTGCACCAACGGCCGGTTCCACCACTCCCGTTCCACGTCGTCCAACGTCGGCAAGATCAGCCCATCAAGAACCGGACCGACCCGGGACCGCACCATGTGCTCCCTGAGCTTCTCGATCTCAGGTTCGAGGGTCGCTTCGATTCGCGACAGTCGGCTGATCGACAACTCCCCGCGGGCGTACGCGTCGCTCGCCTCATCAAGGCGCCGCTGACGTTCTGCGATCTGATCCGCCAGCCTCGCGCCTTCCTCATCTGCGTCACGGTCCTGCGCGAGCAGCTCCACCAGGTCCGGGCGCAGCAGCCGCAGCCACACTGCCCGCTGCACGTACTTGTCGACGTCCTCGATCGAACGGACCACATGCCGGCCCGTGATCCGCTTCTCGTCCCACGGAACCTTGGGGGTACACGTGTACGCCATGCCCCCGTACCGGTACATCGGCCGCACTGTGGACCCGCAGACCCCGCACACGAACAGGCCCGACCCCAGGTACTTCAGACTGGTGTCTCTCTGCCACTTACGGGACGAGTCCTGCAGCCGCGCCACGACGGTGTGGTGAAGCGCCTTGGACACCAGCGGCTCCCACGCCGCATCACCCACCACCTTCCCTTGCCACACCCGCAGCCCCGCGTAGGCGGGGTTCTCCGCGAGCCTGGTGACGATCCGGGCCTCCCACCGCTGCCCCTCACCGGGCGTCGGGATACGCCGCTCGTTCAGCGACCGGGCGATACGCCGCGCAGTGTCTCCCTTCGACATCCGCTCGATGATCTCCCGCACCACACCCGCGTGGGAGTACGTAATCTCCTCACCATCCGCGGTCACGGCCGCCCGTGGAATCTCATCCGGGTACTGGCCCACCAGTTGCCGGCGGCCCCGGTAGTCCACGGTGTAGTCCCGGCGGTAGCCGTACAGCAGCCGCCCGTGCGGAAGACCTTTGTTCGCGAGGGACTCCATGGCCCGGTGCACCCGGTCACGTCCCTTCTCCGACTCGTCCGCCGAATCCAAACCCTCCTCGGCGAGGGTCTTGTAGTCGCGGCGTTTCCGCACATCGTAGGTGCGGTCATGCACGGTGATGTGGATCAGGATGCCGGTGTCGCGGCACATGTCCAGGAAGCTGATCCACCCGATGAGTTCACGGCTCCCGCGGGCGGGTTCCCACAGCACCACGACCTCGTACCTGCTGCGTTCCAGGTCGTTGAGGAGCCGCTGCCAGTCGGGGCGTGGTTTGGTCGCGAACCGGGACGCGGACCGGTCGTTGTCGGTGTAGATCGACTGTTCCGACCAGCGCCAGCCGTGCTCGTCGCAGGCAGCGATGTTGGCGTCTTTCTGTTCGCCGACGGAGCGGCGGTCGCCTCGCTTATCGAAGCTGACGCGGTCGTAGATCGCGGCGTTCAAGGGACGCCCTGCCTGTTTCGCGAGGTCAACGAGACCTTCAGGCTTACGCTTGCCCATGGTCCGCCAGTCTAGATGAGAAGGTATTGACAACGCATGGTCAGGCAGC
>CAYTMR010000296.1:0-2097 GCA_964438855.1 uncultured Micromonosporaceae bacterium | reverse complement strand
TGGGGCGGGGCGACCTCTGGTAGCTCCAAGGTGGGTTTTGAGCCGTCGTCGACGACCACCACCTCCATCAAGTGGTGGGGGTAGGTTTGGTGGGCCAGCGCGGCGAGCGCGAGGTTGAGGTGGGCTTGGCAGTTGTACGCCGGCACGATGACGCTGACTGTCCGGGTGGGACGCCAGTCGCCGATCGGTGGTGGCGAGAGCACCCCCCAGTCGTTGCGGAACACGCGTGGTCCGCGCGGCGCGGCGCTGACCGTGCCCTGAGACATCGGCGCCTCCCCAGGCAAACCTCGTCTGCCTTCAGGCTACGCGCCACACTATGCGCTCAGTGGCACTTCGCCTACTGAGCGTTAAGTCCGGTTCGGGGGTCTATGGGAGGCGGACGTCGCGGATTTCGCTCCAGCGCAGCGAGTCCCGGATGCCGTCGGCGATGCTGTGCACCGGCCGCCAGTCCAGCATCCGCTGCGCCCGATCGCTGCGGGTGTAGGCGCCGGCCACGTCGCCCGGGCGGGGACCCGCCTCGCGGACCCGTAGGGGTTCCTTGGTCACCTGCTGGAACGCGTCGACCATCTCCCGCACCGTGGTGCCGGTGCCGGTGCCGAGGTTGAGCACCTCGTAGTGGTCGGTGACCACCTGGTCGAACTTGTGCAGTCCGGCGATGTGGGCGTTGGCCAGGTCCCAGACGTGGATGAAGTCGCGGATGCCGGTGCCGTCGCGGGTGGGCCAGTCCACGCCGGTGATGGTGAACTCGCCACCCGTCTCCGCCGCCTCGATCAACTTGCCCAGCAGGTGGGTGGGGCGTTTGACCTGCAACCCGGTGCGCAGCTGGGGGTCGGCGCCGATCGGGTTGAAGTAGCGCAGCGACAGGGTGCGCAGCTCGGTGGCGTGGGAGACGTCCCGCAGCATCGCCTCCACGGCGGCCTTGGTCCGCGCGTACGGGCTCGACGGTGCGATCGGGGACGCCTCGTCGACGGCGAAGTCCTCCCCGGTGCCGTACATCGCCGCGGTGGAGCTGAACAGCAGCCGATGGCAGCGGTGCCGCAGCAGGTGCTCCACCAGCGCAATGGTCTTCGCCACGTTGGCGTGCCAGTATCGCAGTGGGTCGGTCACCGACTCGGGCACGACGATGAGCGCCGCGCAGTGCACGGTCGCCTCGATCTCGGGGTGATCTGCGAAGATCCGGTCGATCAGCTCACCGTCGGCGATGTCCCCTTCGTAGAAGTGGCGGCCCTCGGTGAACTCACGCCGACCGGCGACGAGATTGTCCAGGATCACCGGCTCGATGCCGGCGTCCAGGCAGGCAGAGGCGATCGTGCTGCCGATATAACCGGCTCCGCCGGTCACGAGGACTTTCATCGCCGTTCGACTCCTTTGAATGCCCGCCGCTAACCATACCGGCCGAACAGATGGGGGGTTACCCTGGTCGCCCAGGTGGACGTCGAATGAACGATGGGTTGCGTGGAACTTGAGCCACTTCACGATCGAGCAGGTCCGAGCCACCTATAAGGCGCGAGACTCGTGGTGGACGGTATTGCTGGTGGACCCCATGGTCGGCCAGTTGGTGAGAATCGCGGCACGCTACCGCTGGATCACACCGAACCTGCTCACCGGTGTGGGCTTCGTCCTCGGCATGGCAGCGGCGGTGTGCTACCTACAGGCCCGCCCGGGATGGCTGATCGCCGGTGCGCTCCTCTACCACGTCGGCTTCATGATCGACTGCATGGACGGCAAGATCGCCCGGCTCACGGGCAGCGGGTCGATCTTCGGCGGCTGGTTGGACTTCTTCCTCGACCGCGTCCGGGTCATGGTCTGCGTGGTGTGCTTGTTCGTCGGCCACTGGCGCCAGACAGACAACGAGATCTTCCTGTTCGCGCTCACCGCGGTGGTCTTCTTCGCACTGTTCGGGTACGTCAACGGCGCGGAGACCGAGAAGGCGCGCGCCCGCCTGGCCGTGGCCAACCACTCCACTGACAACGTGACCTTGCTGCACGAGGTGGCCGGGTCAGCGGCCGGTCGGATGGGGCGGGTGGCCGCCGCTCTGCACCGCCGCCGGATCCGGCTCAACCTGGTCAGCGGCATCGAGTTCGAGATGGCGGTGCT
>CAYTMR010000295.1:0-2135 GCA_964438855.1 uncultured Micromonosporaceae bacterium | reverse complement strand
GAGTCGTCATGCTTACGATCCTGCCAGGCTGGCCAGCTCGTCGGCCACGTTCTCCAGGAGTGTGAGGCTGCTGACGGCCGAGAGCGATGCATCTCTGACGCGTTCGTACATCTCCACGTAGCGTTTGACGTCCACAGGATCGGTGTGGACGACGTCAGCTTTAACCGTGTCCGCTAGAGCGATCACAGGGTCCTCGGGGTCGGGGAAGGTGTAGATGGTGAAGGAGGATCTAGCCGAGAACCCTCCCTTGATGCGGGCGTTGACCGGGAGCACGCGTATCGTGATTCGAGGGTTCGCCGAGACGATTGATACCAGATAGCGGAGTTGGTCACGCATGATGTCCGAGGGGACCGCCATGCGACGCACGACGAACTCATCCATGATGATGTTGTAACAGGGGCCATCGGGGCGTAGTGCGGCTGTTTGGCGCATGCGGCGTCCATCGAGCATCCGCTCTGGATCGTAGTCGAGAGGACCATCAGCCTCGTCCAGTGTGATGAGAGCCCTGATGAACTCAGGCGTCTGCAGAAGCCCAGGGATGACGAACTGGTTGTAGCCACGAATGGTCGCAGCCCCAGACTCGATGTTGGCGTATACGCATTGCCGGTCCCCCATGGCATCGCCGTAGGTGTCCCACCATCCCCGTTGCGCGGCCTGGCGTGCGATCCTGAAGATCTTCTCGGTCTTCTCCTCGGGGACGCCAAGGGCGTCGAGGATGTTTGAGACGTCACCGAGGTCGGGGCGGGTGCGGGCGTTCTCGAGCTTGGAGATCGTCGTGCGGGAGCGGAAGATCGCTTTGGCCAGCTCGTCGGCGGTGATGCCGCGCTCCTCGCGCAGGGTCCGCAGTTCGGTGGCGAGCCTTTGCCGGCGGACGAAGGGACTGGTCACCGGTGACCTCCGTGATCGTGCCGGTGGGGGCGGAGGGCGAACTGTCGGCCGGGAATTACCTCATCTGATGACCAAGAGTTATCAGATGAGCGCTCAAGGTGTCATCGGTTGAGAATTTTCGAACGGCATTCTGCGAATGACGACGTGCCGGGACTGGACGTGATCTTCTGTGAACGTTCACGGTCGTGCACGTCGCCTCGAACGAGACGCCTCCGCCCCGGCTGTGACTCCGCTGCGACCGGAGACTACGCCGCGGTGGGACGCGCCGGGGCAGGGCGACGATTCGCTAACCGGTGCCGTCCGGGAGGGTCGGGGAGACGAGGTTGTCCGGGTGGTCGAGCCAGATGCGCTGCGTTGTGGCGGTGACGGTGAGGCCGAACCGCGTGACGGCAGGCTCGCCCATCTCCTCCCAGCGCTTGCGGGTTCGATGCCTGACGTCCTGCGGCATCCGCTGGTCCCTCATCGGCATGAACCATGCGGGGCAGGTAAAGCGTCCTTCGGCCGTCCCGTCCTCCCCGGTCGTGAGGACTACCAGGGGATCGTCGGGGTGGAAAGTCGGCCCCCAGGGAGCGAGGATGAGACCGCCCGGCCGTGTTTGCCGCACCCATGCGTAGGGCAGCCGGCACACCGCGGCCGTGGCGATCACGCGATCGTAGGGAGCGTTCGCGGCGTGGCCGTGCGTGCCGTCGGCGGTCACCACCTGGACGTCGCAGCCGACCCGCGCGAGGGCGGCACGGGCCTGCTCGGCCAGACCGGGGTCGATCTCGACCGACGTGACGTTCCGCGGCCCGGCCAGCTCTGCCAGCAGCGCCGCGTTGTAACCGGTACCCGTGCCGATCTCCAGCACCTTCATGCCCGCTTCGACGTCGAGCACCTCGAGCATCGTGGCCACGATGCTCGGCGCGCTGGCCGAGCTGGTCGGCCAGACGCCTCGCTCGGTGGCCCCGTCATCGACCTGCGTGATGATCGAGTCGTCGGAGCGGACGAGTTCGAGCCACCGGTCCGGGTCGTCCGCGCGCCGCAGGGGGACGGCCCAGCCGTCGTCGCGGCGCACCCAGACCACGTCGGGGACGAATGCCTCGCGCGGCACCCTGCGCAGAAGATCCTCGATCTTCACCTCTGCCGCCCGGTGCCGCCGCAGCCCGTGCAGGGGATGTCCCGGCTCTTCCCGTCATCGGTGGTGCTGATCTTCCCCGTTCCCCGGCACATGCCGCAGGGCACCTGCTTACCGTGCTTCCCCATCCCGG
>CAYTMR010000294.1:0-2173 GCA_964438855.1 uncultured Micromonosporaceae bacterium | reverse complement strand
AAAGACAAGCTCAAAGTCATAGAACTCGCGGCACACATCGCCGTCAACCGGGATCAGCAACAAATGATCCCGGGGGCGCTGCGGCTGATTCGCTCCAGCCCGGCATTTCACCAGAAAGACGTCTTATGGAAACGGAAGCATCGGAGATCACAGAAGCGCGGCGTCTGCGGATCTGGGCGCTCGCGCAAGCGCTCAAGTCGCACGGCTATGCGGTAGAGGTGGCCGAGTCCGGCCCGCTACTGGCGGTTCCGGCGGCGTTCGGCTCCCCGGTGGTGGTGCGCTGCGACCACAGGCCGATGGGTAGCCACCCTCGTCCGGCGTGGTCACCTGGGTGCTGGCTGCTTGGAGGTTGGTCGGGCGGCGGTGTGAGTTGTTCGCGGTGATTAGGGTCTGTGGGGTGGCGATGTGTTTGGGGTGGGGTCTTGAGTAGGGCTCGTGCGGGTTCGGCTTTTCGGCGGTTCGCTGATGGTGATGTCGGTGGGCGGTCGCCGATGTATGCGCGTGTTGCGGGTGCCTTGAGTGAGTCCGATGAGGCGCTGCGGGTTGTCGAGGCGGTGCCGGCGCGGGGGCGGCGGCCTGCGGTGATTCTCGCTGCCCTGCATGACTTGGCGCTTGCGGGGCGTGCTCCGGAGCTGGCTGCGGCCTATGCCGAGGGGGACGCGGACGGGGCGGCGCGGGCGGCGGTCCGCACGCTGCTGCGGATGAGCGACTCCGTTGCGGATCTTGCTGGGCGGCGTAGCGTGCGGGTTGGAGAGACTGGACGCTGTGCCGTTCTGTATCCGGCCATTGCTGAGGCGGCGGGTCGTGCCGGGGCGGACAAGGTCGGGCTGATCGATGTTGGGTGCTCGGCCGGGCTCAACCTCAATGTCGATCGCGTGGGCATCACCTACAGCGACGGGCGGAAGCTGGGGGATCCTTCTTCTCCCGTGCAGCAGACGTGTTCGGTCGTGGGGGATCGGTCGGTTCCGAATCGGGTGGTGCCCGAGGTGGTGGCCCGGGTTGGGATTGATCTGGATCCCGTTGATGTGACTGACGCGGATGACGCTCGGTGGCTGCGGGCCTGTGTTCCACCCGATCAGCGGGAGGAGGCGGCTCGGCTTGATGCGGAGATGGCACTGCTTGCGGCGGGGCCTCCTGAGCTCTTGCGAGGTGACGCGGTCGAGGTGCTGCCCGACGCTCTCGGCCGCGTGCCGGAGGACGCCCTTCCTGTCGTGATCACTACGTGGAGGTTGTCCCGCTTCTCACTGGAAAGCCGTCTCCGGTTCCTGCACCGGCTCTGTGATGCGGCGTCGGCGCGGGCGGTTGCGTGGCTGTCGGTGGAGGGGGTGGGGGTGGCCCCGGCCGTACCCACGTTCGGTGATCGCCGTGCTTCCGGGCACAGCATCATCGGCCTGGCCTTGTTCGGTCACGCGTCCCTCAACGTCGAGTCGCTGGGTCGTGCCTGGTCTCGGGGTCGTCTGCTCTCCTGGGTTGCGGATCCGTGGGAGCGAGCAGGATGGGGGGATGGTGTTGAGGCAGGGGTTGCGGAGTGAGGTGTCCCTTGTGGTGGGGGACGGGGATACCGCTGTTGCCCTCGGCAGCGGGGACGTGCCGGTTCTGGGGACGCCTCGGTTGGTGGCGTTGGCCGAGGAGGCGACCGTGGAGGCCGTCCAGGGGCACTTGGGCGCCGGGGAGACCACGGTGGGGACGCGGGTCGAGGTGCGGCACCTCGCCGCCAGCCCGGTGGGTGCGCGGGTGACGGCCGAGGCCGAGCTCGAAGAGGTCGACGGCGCCCGGCTGGTGTTCCGGTTCGCGGCCACCGGCGAGCGCGGTGCCGTGGTGGGCGAGGGCCGGGTCGAGCGGGTCGTGGTGGACCGGGCGCGGTTCCTGGCCCGGGTGGGCGGTCAGTAGGGCAGGAGGCGGCCGGACGGGGTTCGCAGGTCGGGCGGGCTCGGTTGACGCGGGGGTTTGGGACGCTTGATGAGTTGCTGCCGTGCCATGGTGATCATCTCCCCCCATCGGGCCGGGCTTAATCCGGCGGACGGCGCGATGTCGCTCTCACCCCGTACGACGCGCCCGCCGCGCGCCGGGTTCGACGAGAATATGTCATGACTGCTGACGGTTCGACCGATTTTCTGACGCCCTGTGTGCCGGCACGGTCACGGAAATGTGACTCAGGAGACGATGTCGCGGG
>CAYTMR010000293.1:0-2181 GCA_964438855.1 uncultured Micromonosporaceae bacterium | reverse complement strand
GCCGGTGCCGGCGGCGGAGGCGGCGTGGCACCTGGTTGCGCAGCTCTACTACGGTGCCGCCGGTCGGTGCTCTACCCGTACCGTCGGTTCGACGAGCGCCGCTAACACGACAGCGGGCCCGCTTCGCGCAGCGGTCTCCTACCATCCGATCGGACGCAGTGTCTTCGAGTCGCTGCTTGCCGGCTTGCCGGCGCCGACGGGCGAACGCGGCAGCGACGCACACCAGGACCGGTGTCCGTGGGAGCTGGACGAGCTACCCGATCCCCTATCCCCGCAACCTGCCGCCACCTGGCCGGGAGGACTGTTGACCGGCCGTGCTCGACACGCGGTTCTATTGGTGCCGGATGCCGACGGGGAGCAGGTCATTGACGCGTACCTCACGTGGGCATGGCGTGCCCGTCCGCAGAGTGCCGGCGACCCGTACCTCATCATGCTCCGCAGCAAGGAAGGCTCGTGGTACCACCAGCGGGCGGACTCAACCCGAGCGCTGTGGAGAGACATCGACGCTCTGCTGCGTTACCGCAGTCCCAACAAGCAACGGCCAAGCGTGCTCGGCTCCTGCGGCGAGGGGTTACCGTTCGCTGACGAGGTCCGAATCCGGGCCTACGGGTTCGACCAGGATGGTCAGGCAAAGGACAACCAGTGGTACACCGCTGTCACTCCGCCGATCCTGCGCTGGTTGGAGGAGCGGGATTCGGGGGTGGCGCAAAGCATCTCGAGTCTGCGGGAGGCGGCCGAACGGGTCGGTGCCCGGCTCAGCGTCGTCCTGTCCCGGGCGTCTCTGGAAGCACTACGCCTCAAGGATGGCCCGTGGCCACGGCGTGCCGCCGCCTTCTACTGGCGGCGCGCGGAAGAGACCTTCTGGCGGTTGATCGAAGCACAGAACTTCGAGCAACCGTCCCGACTGTTTCTACAGATTGCATTCGACGCCATCGATTACGCCGTCGGCGGGCAGGACCGACTTCCGAGAGTAGCGAAGGTCGTCCATGAGGCTCGGCGAATGCTGGTAGAAGCCGACCGGGTTAAGGAGAACGCATGACACCACTGAAAACCCGCAGCCTGGCCGCTCACGAAAAGTTCGTCAAGCACGTCCAGAAGGTCTGCCGGAACGATCCGGGCAAACGCGCGGCATTGCGCAGCGGCCTAGGGCTGCCGCCGGAGAAGGCGTACCGCATGCACGCGATCGTGGCGCCGTGGGTGGATGACAACCACGAGCCCACCGAGCGGGCGTACTACACCGTTGCGGCCCTGATCGCCGCTCAGACTCGCGACGCCCGCATGCAAGACGACCAGCCGGTAGCCGAGGACGGCGAGGACGAGGCGACGCGGGAGCCAGGGCCCAGTCTAGGACGGGCCTTGGGGACAGCCACGAAAGCCGACGGTTTCCGACGACCCGCTCTTGCCGGCGGCAGCGCTGAGAAGCGTCTGCACCTGCTGGTGCGCCAAGGGCTGGACGGCGTGCACCGGCACCTCCCCTCGGTCGTGCGGCATCTGCGCACCGCTGGCGTGCCAGTCGACTGGGCCCGGCTCATCGATGAGCTGTCCCGCTGGCCGCATGACCACGATCGGATCGCGAAAGCCTGGCTGCAGGACTACTACCGAGCTGTTGGCTCGCCCAACGACACCAAGGAAAAGGAGCAAGAATGAACGCGCACGTTGCCCGGTTCGTGGACATCCACGCCCTCCACACCGTGCCCTACGCCAACCTCAACCGGGACGATCTCGGCACGCCGAAGACCGTGTACTACGGCGGCGGGGTCCGCACCCGTGTCTCGAGCCAGTGTTGGAAGCGCGCCATCCGGCTCGCCATGGAAGACGAGCTGAACGACCCGGCGGTGCGCACCAGGCGGGTGCCCCTCGAAGTCGCTGACCGGCTCGTGCGAGCAGGCTGGCCGGCCGAGCTGGCACGGTTCGCCGGCGAGCAGGTGGCGGCTGGCGCGTTCGACAAGGGGATGTCCCTTGAGGAGAAGGGATTGTCGACCGTCCTGCTATTCCTGCCCAGGAGCGGGTTGGACCGATTGGCCGCGCTGTGCGAGGAACACCGGGACGCGCTCGCGACCGCTCACGCGGGTGCCAGCAAGAACAAGCAGAAGGGCACCTCGGTGCTGCCCCGCGAGGTCGTCAACGCGATCATCAGCGAGCGCAACGGTGTCATCCACCTGTTCGGTCGCATGCTGGCCG
>CAYTMR010000292.1:0-2204 GCA_964438855.1 uncultured Micromonosporaceae bacterium | reverse complement strand
CTGCTGATGGTGGAGAAGGGCACCTGCGGCGAGCCGACCGCCAAGCCGGCCCCACCAGCCGGCGAGGGCTTGGCCACCCGCGAGGAGGCGCTGACCGCCATGGTCGCCGCGGTCGGCGACGATCCGATCATCGTGTCGACCACCGGCATGCTCAGCCGGGAACTTTTCGAGTACCGGGTGCGCACCGGCGGCGACGGCAGCCGGGACTTCCTCACCGTGGGCGGCATGGGGCACGCCAGCTCGATCGCGCTTGGTGTGGCGATGAACGAGCCGCAGCGGGAAGTGTGGTGCTTCGACGGTGACGGGGCGCTGCTGATGCACATGGGCAGCCTCGCCGTCATCGCCGACCACGCCCCGGCGACCTACTTCCACGTGGTCTTCAACAACGGGGTCCACGACAGTGTCGGGGGCCAGCCCACGTCCATCGACAGGGTCGACATCAGCGCGGTGGCGCGCGCGACCGGCTACCGGTACGCCGCATCCACAAGCGACATCACGAGCCTGCCGGAGCAGGTGGCGGCCTTGCGGGCTCAGGGCGGACCGTCGATGTTGGAGATCAAGGTCCGCCCGGGCAACCGCCCCGACCTCGGACGCCCGACCCGTAGTCCGGCGGAGAGCAAGCGCGCCTTCATGGCGGCCCTGGGGGATTGATGGTGCAGCCCAAGGTCCGGTACGGCTACGGCGCCGTCGACGCGCTGCCCCGCGTCGTCGCCGAGCTTGGTGCCTCCCGGGTCCTGCTGATCTGCGGCAAGCGTTCCTTCGAAGCCTCCGGCGCGGCCCGGGTGCTGCCGGAGCTGGAGCGGGTGGCGACGGTGCTGCGGTGGAGCGACTTCGCACCCAACACTGACGCCGCCGACTTGGTGCGTGTCCTCGCCGCAGCCGCCGACTTCCGCCCCGACCTGGTGCTGGCGGTCGGTGGTGGCTCGGCGATGGACTTGGCGAAGCTCGTCTGCGCCTACGACGGCCAGACCGACCAGGAGGCGCTGCACGCGGCCATCCGCTCGGGTGCCCGGGTGAGCGAGCGCCGTGTGAAGCTGGTGCTGGTGCCCACGACGAGCGGCTCTGGCGCCGAGACCACCCACTTCGCTGTCGTCTACATCGGAGACGACAAGTACTCCGTCGCCGGACCGGTGCTGCGGCCGGACGCGGTGGTCCTCGATCCCGGCCTGACGGTGAGCGGATCGGCCTACCAGCGCGCCACGTCCGGCATCGACGCGGTCACCCAGGCCATCGAGAGCCTGTGGGCGGTCGGGGCTACTCCCACCAGTCGGCGTTGGGCCCGGCACGCGTTGGGCTACCTGCTACCCGCCATCGAACCGTTCGTCACCACCGCCGACACGGAGGCGGCGCGGGCCATGTCCATCGGCAGCCACCTGGCCGGTCGGGCAATCGACATCTCCAAGACCACCGTCTCCCACGCCCTGTCCTACGGGATCACCAAGCGCTACGGGGTGAGCCACGGCCACGCGGTGTCGTTGACCTTGGGCGTGTTCCTGGAGGCGCACGCCGACGCACCGCCGGAGCGTCTGCGCCCGGGGGTTGACCCGGCCTCGCACACGGCGGCGATGGCGGAGATCCTCACCGCGCTCGGGGTGGCCGACGGCGCCGAGGCGCGTGCCCGCTTCACCACGCTGCTGCACCGCATCGGCTTGGAAACGGATCTGGCGAAGGTGGGTGCCGCGACCCCGCAGGACCGTCAGGCGCTGGCCGAGTCAGTGAACGCGGAGCGGCTCGGCAACAACCCGGTACGGTTCACCACCGCCGACCTCACCGCCCTGTTGGAGGCGGCCGCGGGTAACCGCCCGGCGGTGGTCACAGCCGGGTGAGCCAGTCGCCTTCGCCGAGCTCGCGCAGCAGGCCGATGTAGCGCTCCTTCTTCACGTCGTTGCCCTTGCCGATCGCGTCGAGCAGGGAGAAGTAGAGCAGGGTGTCGAAGTACGCCTGGTCGGTGATCTCCACGTTGGGGGTGTCCATCCGGGCGTCGAAGTGGGGGTTCGGCGTCCGCCAATCGCCGTAGTTTTCGTCGAGATACTTCTCCGGCGGGTCCGGCACCAGTTGGGGCCGCCCGAGGAACTCCACCGGTTTGAGGTCGAACGGGGTGTTCCACCACCGGGTGGCGGTCCCGTCGTGCCAGATGCGACCGTCCCCGTCCCCCTCGTAGTGCGGGAAGATGTCGATCATCACCCCGTTGACGTGGTTGACCC
>CAYTMR010000291.1:0-2208 GCA_964438855.1 uncultured Micromonosporaceae bacterium | reverse complement strand
CCCTGGGGCTGGTGCTCTCCCAGGGCCGCGCCGTCGGGGTGCATGTCGTCGCGGCGTTGCAGGATCCGCGGAACGAGGTGATCCCGTTCCGGGATCTGTTCCCCACCCGGGTAGCGCTGCGGCTGGTTGAGGACAGCCACGTGGACATGGTGCTTGGTGACGGGGCGCGGAGCCGGGGTGCTTACGCCGACCGGATCCCGACCTCGCTGCCCGGGGTGGGCTATGTGGTGCTCGACGGCGACCCGACCCCGCTGCGGGTGCGGTTCTCCTACCTGGCCGACGCCGACGTGCGGGAGTTGGCGGCTACCTACGGCCGGCCGAGTCTGCGGGTGATCGACGGCGAGCTGAGTGAGGAGGTGGCGGCCTGATGTGGACCAGGATTGCCAGCCGGGCTATGGCGGCGGTGGTGGCGCTGGTGGCCGGTGTCATCTCCTACGGACACATCCGTCAGGTGGCCTCGGCCTCCGGTGAGCTGGACATCGCGGCGGCGTTGCTGCCGGTCGGTATCGACGGGCTGATCATCGTGGGCACCCTGGCCATGCTGGAGGACAAGCGGCAGCGGCGGTATCCCCGGCTGTCGGCACGGGTCGCGCTCGCCTTCGGTATCGCCGCCACCGTCGGGTTCAACATCGCCTCGGCCCAACCGTCGTGGTCGGCCCGGGCGGTGGCGGTGGTGCCGGCGGTGTCGTTCCTGCTGGCGGTCGAGGTGCTGGTACGCACCGGCCGACCCATGTCGACATCTGACGACACCTCCCCGATCACGGACACGACAGCGGCTGTCGACAACACTCCAGCCTCGGCCTCGGTGGAGGTGTCGACACCCGGACCGGTCCCGGCAGCGACACCGTCGGCCTCGACCAACTCCCGCTCGTCGCGGCCGCGGTCGTCAACCCGCTCCCGGTCCTCGTCGACGCGCTCCCGGTCTGCGGCTGAGCGGGTACGTCAGGCGGTGGCCGAGACCCCGGATGCCACCTCCGCCGAGATCGCCGCTCGGCTGGGCCTGTCTGAGCGCACGGTGCAGCGTTACCGGCCTAGGCCTGCCCCGACTGTCGACAACTCGACCGGTGAGGGCAACTCGGCTGCTGTCGACAACTCCCGTGCTGCGTCCGCTGTCGACAGTTCTACGCCTGATCTGTTCAGCGCCAACGGCACTGGTGCCGGTCGGGTGCCGCTGGCTGGCGTCCTAACCCGCTGATCCCGGTTTCCCCTGTCCCCTGAAAGGAAGTAGCCGTGATGAAGGCTCGTTTGATCGTTGGGTTGCCGATGATCATCCTCCCCTTGGCCATGGTGATGACCTGGCAGACCACCCGCTCGGTTCAGCAACTGGTGCCGCTGGCGGTCACCTACCTGGCATGCCTGGTGGTCGCCTTGGTTTACGACCGGGCCGAAAAGGCTGGTAACCGGTGACCGCCTCCACTCTGGCGCCGCTGGCTGCCCCGGTGACCCGCACCCCCACCCCTACCGCTACCGCTGTGGTGACTGGGTCGGGGGGCGGGTCCCGGGCCGCCCGGCTACGCCTACCCCGCTCGGTCCAGGTCGTCAAGGATCTGGCGGTTGAGCATGGGGTGTGTATCCGGCCGATCACCCTCCGCCGCACGGATCTGGAGACCGGGCGTACGGAGGTGGTGGACCTGCCGTGCGGATCCACTCGTGCTGATCGGTGCCCGTCGTGCGCCCGGCGGGCTCGCAGCCTGCGGATGCAGCAGATCCGGGAGGGCTGGCACCGGGAGGACGAACCGATCCCAGCACCAGATCCGGCCACCGATGACCAGATCGGTCTGATCGTGTTGCGGGCGCATCTGGAGTTCGAGCGCGCCCAAGTGCTTATCCGCCCCATGTCGGCCGAGCAGCGGGCGGCCGAGCTGGCCGAGATTGACGCCGAGATTGAGGCGCTCGAAGAGGAAATCATGCTGTCCGGGCTGCGGGGGCGCACCGCACCACCGCACGACCGGGAGCAGGGCGACCGTGAAGGCAAGCGCCGGATCCGCTCCACGCGACGGCGGCAGGACGCCCCCGACCTACCCCGGCTACCCGTCGCCGCGCGGACCGTCGGGCGCACCTACACCGCCCCGGATGGCAAGGTGTATCGGCCTTCACTCTTCGTGACGTTGACTCTGCCGTCGTACGGGCGGGTACGCAGCGATGACGGAACGCCGGTCGACCCGGACACGTACGACTACCGGCGCGCCGCGTGGGATGCCGTGCATT
>CAYTMR010000290.1:0-2255 GCA_964438855.1 uncultured Micromonosporaceae bacterium | reverse complement strand
TGCGGTGGGCACGATCGACCAGTCTCTGCTCGCCGCGCTCGCGGTCAAGCACAACGCGCTACGGATGCTCGGCCTAGCTGGCAAGGTGCTGGTCGTCGACGAGGCGCACGCGTACGACGCGTACATGCAGGCGCTTCTGCGGCGGCTGCTCACGTGGCTGGGGAAGCTGGGATGTCCGGTTGTGCTACTGTCGGCAACCCTGCCGTCGGCGGTCTCGACCAGCCTTGTCGAGGCGTATCTGCGCGGCACGGGACGCGACGGGGTCGGGGGCGCCGGGTACCGCGTCGAGTATCCGGGTTGGCTGTTCGTCCCCGCTGATCGAACGCAGGCACCTGTCAGGATCAGCCCGCGGGCACGTGAGGCGGTGGTGGCCTACCGGCGGCTAACGCTTCAGATCGACGTCCGGCCGGTCAACCACGCGCAAGGCGACGATGACGCCAACGACGCCACAGCGCCTCGTGATCGACTCACCGTGATACGTGACCTGCTAGGCAGGATCCGCACCGACGGTGGTTGTGCTGCTGTGATGTGCAACACGGTCACCGACGCCCAGACCACCTTCCTCGCTCTGCGTGACTGGCGTGACGACGGTGTCCAGGTCGAGCTGCTGCACTCGCGGTACCCAGCCCGCCAGCGCGAAGAGATCAGCCAACGGATCACCGGTGCCCTGGGCCGCGAAGGCCGCAGGCCCGCCAAGTCGGTTGTGGTCGGCACCCAGATCATCGAACAGTCACTTGATCTCGATTTCGACCTCGTGGTCAGCGACCTCGCCCCCATCGCCCAGTTGCTGCAACGTGCCGGTCGATGCCACCGGCACCCACGAGCCGGACGGCCTAGTTGGCTGGCACACCCGCGGTTGGTCGTGCTTGATCCACAGGACGCCGACGCCGGCCATGTCAAGCCACGGCGATGGGGTGCGGTCTACGACTCCGACCTCCTTCGGGCCACCCATCTGCTCCTCGCCGAACGCGCCGGCAGGCCCGTCGTGGTGCCCGACGATGTGCAGGAGCTGGTGGAGGGCGTGTACGAGTCGTTCCTCGATGACGAGGTGCTGATGCAGGATCGAATTACCCGCAAGGGTGATGAAATGGCGCAACACGCCATGGCGGATCTCGTCGCGATACCGCCACCGGAAGACGTCTATGACCTGGCCATGCTCAGCAAGAAACAGGTCCAGGAAGCCGACGCGGTGACCCGTCTGGGCGCCGACTCGGTACGCGTCCTTTGCTGCTACGTAGACAGCGAAGGCCGCCGCTGGTTGGACGCCGAGTGCCGCCGGCCGTTGCCGGAGCGCGGGAGCCACGCCGACGGCCGGTTCACACAGGACGAGGTCCGACAGATCTTGGCGGAGACCATCCCGGTACGCGCAGACGAGGTGTGGGATCGCGAGCCCGAGAACGCAGTGCCGGCTGCTTGGCTGCGTAACCCCTGGCTACGTGACCTCGTCCTCCTGCCCCACCTGCTCACTCCCGCCGGCGTCGACCCCGGTCGTGTCGGACCCCGGAAGATGAAGCTCGATTCGGAGATCGGCTTGTGGCTGAGGTAACCAGCTATCTCGACGGTCACAGTGGAGCAGAGGGTATGCTGTAATCTCCACCGTCGACTATCTGGTTTAGGAAGGATTATGAAGTCGAAGGCCGACGAGCAGCAGCACCCTGCCGCTCTTGCTCTCACCCTCAGCGTCAACATCTCGCGACGGACCGTTGACAGAGCTAAGAGGTACATAGTGGCCTATGCATTCGCAGTCTCGACCTTTTGGCCCATTGGTGTGGTAACCGCACCTGTCTGGGCAGAAACCTCACCAATCTGGGCGGTGACCGCATGCAATCCGTGATCGGCGACCCGGCCGTTCGGCCGGGCCGCCGCACCCCCACACGGGTGGGGAGGCGTTCGCCCTCGTCCGGCCACCGTCGCCGATCTGAGGTCCACCCCCAATGCGCTTGGGGAGAAAGGAGAAATTCTAACCGTGTCAGAGATCGGACAGGTCAGTTGGCGTGCCGGTTACATCACCTATGCTCGAGCGTCACATGAAGCATACGAAAGGTAACCATGAGGTCGCCCAGTTTTGACCTTCGTGATCGTCCGTGGCTGCCGGTTCGTGTCGGCTCGGAGACCTCCTATGTCGGTCTGCGTCACCTCTTCGTTCATTGCCACGAGATCGATGACGTGGCTGTTCCGGTGCCGCCAGCGGCCGCCGGGCTGTGGCGCATCCTGTACGCCCTCACCGCGAGGATCACCGGCCTTGACGACCCCAC
>CAYTMR010000289.1:0-2281 GCA_964438855.1 uncultured Micromonosporaceae bacterium | reverse complement strand
AGCGGGCACTGAACGCGCACAAGAAGCGGCGCACCATCCTGGAGCAGGCCAGCGGTTACCGCGGGCAGCGGTCTCGCCTCTACCGCAAGGCCAAGGAGCAAGTGCTCCACTCCATGCAGTACGCGTACCGTGACCGCAGGGATCGCAAGGGTGACTTCCGCCAACTCTGGATCACCCGAATCAACGCCGGGGCACGCGCCAACGGCATGAGCTACAACCGGCTCATCCAGGGGTTGCGTCTGGCTGGGGTCGAGGTCGACCGCAAGATCCTGGCTGATCTGGCGGTCCATGACGCCGCCGCTTTCCGCACCCTGGTCGAGACCGCCCGGCAGGCGGTGTCCGCCAATGGTCCGGGCGACGGTGCGGCGAGGCAGGCCGGCGTCTGAGCCGGCTGGTGTCCAACCCGGGGGCGCCTTCACCCGGCGGACCCCCCGGGTTGTCGCCGCCTCCAAGTTGCGTCGGCGCAAGGAGCGCACCGCTACCGGACGCTTTCTCGCCGAAGGAGCACAGGCGGTTCGGGAGGCGTTGGCCTGTCCCGGCACGGTGACGGAGCTGTTCGTCACCGACGCCGCGGCACGGCGCCACCCCGATCTGGTGACCGCCGCCCGCCGCGCCAACGTCCCCGTCTCGCCGATCACATTGGACGCCGCCGACGTGTTGACCGAGACGGTGACGCCGCAGGGCATCGTCGCGGTATGCCGACAGCGAGACGTACCGCTCACGCAGGCCCTGGCCACCGCTCCCCGACTGGTAACGGTGCTGGTCGACATCCGCGACCCGGGCAACGCCGGCACCGTGCTGCGTACCGCGGACGCCGCGGGTGCCGGGGTGGTCTGCTTCGCCGGTGACGCGGTCGACCCTTACAACGGAAAGTGTGTGCGAGCCAGCGCTGGCAGCCTGTTCCACGTCGACCTGGTCCGCGCCGCGCAACCGACCGCACTGGTGGCGCAGCTTCGCCAGGCAGGCTTCGGCGTGCTGGCTACCAGCGGTCGAGGGGAGACCGACCTCGACACTCTCGTCGACTCCGGTGTGCTCGCCGCGCCGACGGCCTGGCTTTTCGGCGGTGAAGCGCACGGACTGCCGGCCGACCTGCTCGCCGCGGCTGACCGGCGCGTCCGCGTACCGCTGTATGGGCGGGCCGAGAGCCTGAACCTTGCGGCAGCGGCGGCGGTCTGCCTGTACGCTTGCGCCAGAGCGCAGCGTCGTGCGAGGGGTCCTTCATGAGCGCCACCACACTCTCGTTTACCCGGCCCGCCGGTGGCGGGCTGGAGGGCTGACCCTCTTCTCCCGCACCGGTGGGCGGCGGCCAAGCCGCGACCCGGCGACACTCACACGCTCGCCGGACTGCGTAGACTCACCCCGGTTGGCGAAGGAGAGGCATGACGTACCGCACCGATCCGTACGATCCGAAGCAACCTGCGTTGCTGTCGCCGGAGGCGCTGGAGGACGCTGTCGCCGCTGCAGAGAAGGCGTTCGCGGCCGCGTCCGACCCGGATGCTCTTGCGGCGATCCGCCACCAGCACCTCGGTGACCGGGCGCCGGTGTCGTTGGCCCGGCGGGAGATCGGCGCGTTGCCTCCTGCCGCCAAGGCCGACGCCGGCAAGCGCGTGAACGCGGCGCGGGCGGCGATCCAGGCCGCCTACGACGCCCGCGCCGAGGTGTTGCGGGCCGAGCGGGAACGGCGGGTGCTCGCCGAGGAGCGAGTAGACGTGACCTTGCCGGTGGACCGACGCCCTCGAGGTGCACGTCACCCGCTCTCCGCCCTGATGGAGCGCATCGAGGACCTGTTCGTCGGGATGGGTTACGAGGTGGCTGAGGGGCCGGAGGCGGAGCTGGAGTGGTACAACTTCGACGCCCTCAACATCGGCCGTGACCACCCGGCGCGCACCATGATGGACACCTTCTACGTCGCGGCGGCGAATGCGAGCGCCGGAGAGTCCGGGCTGGTCCTGCGTACCCACACCTCACCGGTACAGGCGCGGGCCCTGCTGAGCCGGCAACTGCCCGTCTACGTGATCTGCCCCGGCCGCGTCTACCGCACCGACGAGCTGGACGCCACGCACACACCGGTCTTCCATCAGGTGGAAGGACTCGTGGTGGACCGGGGCATCACCATGGCGCACCTGAAGGGGACGCTGGACCACTTCGCCCGCGCCATGTTCGGCCCGGAGGCCAGGACCCGGCTGCGCCCGTCGTACTTCCCGTTCACCGAGCCGTCGGCCGAGATGGACCTGTGGTTCCCGCAGCACCGAGACGGTCCACGCTGGATCGAATGGGGCGG
>CAYTMR010000288.1:0-2294 GCA_964438855.1 uncultured Micromonosporaceae bacterium | reverse complement strand
TCACACCTCGACGACCGTGGGGACGATCATCGGCCGGCGTCGGTAGGTCTCGTTGACCCACCGACCCACGGTCCGGCGCACCACCTGCTGCAACTGGTGCGGATCGCTGATGCCGTCCTCAGCGGCGCGGTTGAGCGCCTCGGTGATCAGTGGTAGCACCGGTTCGAACACCCGGGGGTCCTCGGAGAAGCCCCGAGCCGACACGGTGGCGTCACCCACCACCTTGCCGGTGACTGAGTCGACCACGACCGTGGCGGCGATGAACCCTCCGTCACCGAGGATGCGCCGCTCGGTCAGCAGTGACTCACCGACGTCACCGACCGCGAGTCCATCGACGTAGATGTAGCGGGTCTTGAGCCGACCGACCAGCGTGGCGTGGCCGTCGACGAGGTCCACTACGTCACCGTCCTCACAGAGCACGATGCGGTCGGGATCGATCCCGGCCTCCACTCCGAGGCGAGCATGCGCTCGCAGGTGCCGCCACTCCCCGTGTATCGGCATCAAGTTGCGGGGCCGCACCACGTTGAGTAGGTAGAGGAGCTCACCGGCGGGCGCATGGCCGCTGACGTGCACCTTGGCCACATCCTTGTGGATCACGGTGGCACCGGCTCGAGCGAGACGGTTGATCACCCGATAGACGGCGGTCTCGTTGCCGGGTACCAGAGAACTGGCGAGCACCACCGTGTCGCCTGCCCCGACCGTCACGTGCCGGTGGTCACCACTGGCCATCCTCCCCAGGGCGCTCATCGGCTCACCCTGGGATCCGGTGCACATCAGGACGATCTGCTCCGGTGGCAGGTCAGCGAGCTGGTCCAGAGTCACCACGAGACCAGCGGGGATGTGCAGGAGACCCAGGTCGCGGGCGATGCCCATGTTGCGAACCATGGACCGGCCGACCAGCGCCACCTTCCGGTTGTGCTCGTGAGCCGCGTCGAGCACCTGCTGGACCCGGTGCACGTGGGAGGCGAAACTCGCCACGATGATCCGGCCGCTCGCCTTGGCGAAGATGGCGTCGAGGACCAGTCCGATCTCACGTTCTGGGGTGACGAAGCCCGGGGTCTCGGCGTTGGTGGAGTCGGACAGCAGGAGGTCGACACCCTCTTGTCCGAGACGCGCGAACCCCGCCAGGTCGGTGACCCGCCGGTCCAGCGGTAGCTGATCCATTTTGAAGTCACCGGTGTGCAGCACGACGCCGGCACCGGTGCGGATCGCCACCGCCAGGGCGTCCGGAATCGAGTGGTTGACGGCGAAGAATTCACAGTCGAAGGGACCCAGCTTCTCCCGCTGCCCCTCTCGCACGGTGTAGGTGAACGGTTCCAAACGCCGCTCGGCGAGTTTCGCCTCCACCAGTGCCAGCGTGAACTGCGACCCCACCAACGGAATGTCGGGCTTGTGGGCGAGCAGGTACGGCACGCCGCCGATGTGGTCCTCGTGGCCGTGGGTGAGCACGATCGCTTCCACGTCGTCGAGCCGGTCCACGATCGGGGTGAAGTCCGGCAGGATGAGATCCACGCCGGGCTGCTCCATGTCCGGGAACAGCACTCCGCAATCGACGATCAGCAGCCGCCCGCCGTACTCGAAGACGGTCATGTTGCGCCCGATGGCGCCGAGCCCACCCAGTGGGATGATGCGCAGGCCGCCATCAGGAAGCGGTGGCGGTGGCCCCAGCTCCCGGTGCGGCTCACTCACGGCAGAGTCAACCCCGCGTCGGCGCAGTCCTTCCGTAGCTGCGCAAGCTGTCCCTCCGTCGCGTCCACCAACGGCGACCGCACCGGCCCGGCGGGGAGGCCGAGCGCGTTCATCGCGGCCTTGACCAGGATCGTGCCCTGGGTCCGGAAGATACCGGTGAACAGCGGCAACAGCGCACGGTGCAGGCGCAGGGCCTCGGCGATGTCGCCTCGCTCGTACGCCTGGATCATCTGCTTCGTACCTACTCCGGTGAGGTGGGTCGACGTACCGACGACCCCGACCGCACCGATGGACAGCAGCGGAAGGGTCAGCGCGTCGTCACCGGAGTAGTACGCCAGGTCGGTGCGGCGTAGCACCCACGAGGTGGCGCTGAGATCGCCCTTGGCGTCCTTGACTCCGACGATCGAGGGGTGCTCGGCGAGCCGGCACAGAGTCTCCGTGCTGATCGCCGTGCCCGCGCGGTGAGGGATGTCGTACAGCAGAATCGGCAGCCCGGTCGCGTCGGCCACGGCCGTGAAGTGTCGCAGCAGACCGTCCTGCGGTGGCTTGTTGTAGTAGGGCGTGACGACGAGCAGTCCGTGCGCACCGGCCTTCTCCGCGGCCCG
>CAYTMR010000287.1:0-2296 GCA_964438855.1 uncultured Micromonosporaceae bacterium | reverse complement strand
GGCGCCGCGAGTGCCCATCTGCTCCCGCGCTGTCTCGATGATCTTCAGCCGCAGCTCTTCACGGATGCGTTGTCGCAGCGAGTGTGCTGTGGTCACGGTCACCCTTTCCCGCGGCCGCGGCGTCTGACGCGACGCTCCGCGCCACCTGTTCTCCACCAGTTCACCCAATCTTGCCCGAGAGCAATGATAGAGCATGAGAGCGGTGATAGCATGTGTGAGCAGTGCCTTGACAGAGAGCACTGCTCTCTCCAGAATCGACGTAGGGCGAACTGCCCAGCTCGCCTGATGTGTGACGACCCCGCCTGACGGCGGTGAAAGCAGAGGGATCAGGATGGCTAGCCCACCGCAGACAGTGGCTCAACCGGATCAAGTGACAGGGCCCGCCCCGGACAAGTGGCGTTGGTGGGTCCTCGCTGTGGTGTCGACCGGTGCGCTCATCATTTCGCTCGACACCACCGTGGTCAGCGTCATGGGACCGCAGCTCCAGAACGAGCTGGGTCTGTCCACCACCGGGTTGCAGTGGGTGTTCAACAGCTACATCGTGCTGTTCGGAGGCCTGCTGCTGCTCGGCGGTCGGCTCAACGATGTGATCGGCCGCCGAAGGATGTTCCTCGGCAGCCTCACCCTGTTCGCCGCCGGATCGCTGCTCGCGGCGCTCGCGCAGAACAGCGAGCACATCCTGCTCGCACGAGGGATCCAGGGCTTCGCCGCAGCTGGTCTCTCACCGGCCTGTCTATCCATCCTCGTGGTGACCTTCCGTAACCCGGTGGAGCGGGCCAAGGCGTTCGGTGTCTGGGGTGCGGTCATCGGTGTCGGCGCCGGACTCGGGACTCTGCTCGGTGGGGCGATCGCCGACGTCAACTGGCGGTTGGCGTTCTACATCAACCTCCCGATCGCGGTGGTGCTCGCCATCGCCGCGGTGATGCTGGTACGCGCCGGCGGCGTCGACGGGCCGCGCCCGCCGGCGGACGTCGCCGGCGGCGTGACGGGCACGCTCGGCCTCGGGGCACTGGTGTTCGCCATCGTCAGCATCAACGACCACGGTCTGTTCGCCGCGCCTACGGTCGTCGCCTTCGTGAGCGCCGCCATCCTGCTTCCGCTGTTCATCGGCATCGAGAGGCGTGCCGAAGCTCCGCTGCTTCCGCTTCGCCTGTTCCGAATCCGTGGCGTGGTGGTGGGGAGCCTCGGCGAGTACTTCACGGCCGGGCTGATGTTCCCCTGCTTCATGCTCCTGCCCATCTACATGCAGCACGTGCTGCACTACAGCCCGCTGGAAACCGGTCTGGCGTACATTCCCACCACACTGGCGATGATGATCTTCGCGGGGCCGCTGTCGAAGATGATTCCGAAGATCGGGGCGCGTATCCCGTACGTCTTGGGGACGGTCTTGCTCGTCGCGGTCCTCGTCCTGATGGTGCGCACGCCGTTGAGCGGGTCCTACTGGACAGTCATGCTGCCGATCACCTTCCTCCTCGGGACCGGACTCGTGCTGTGCCTGATCCCCACTCCTATCGTCGGTACCTCGGCGGCTACCGAAGAGGATGCCGGTATCACCTCCGCCCTGCTGAACGTCTCCACCCAGTTCGGAGGCGCGTTGGGGCTGGCCGTCTCGGCCACCGTCCTCCAGAGCCATCTCGACCACCTGGCGAGCCAGGGTGACATGACCATCGCGGCGCTCAACGAATCGATCCACCGAGGCGTCATCACCCTGTTCGTCTGGGTCGGTCTGAGTCTGCTCCTCGGGGTCGTCGGGTTCCGTGGCCTGAAGGTCACCAGCACCCAGGCGCCGCCGCCCATCGCCACCATGCCTGCGGAGAGCAAGCCGGGTGCGTGAGCCGACCGCACGGTCACTCAGCGGAGCCTCAAGCGTGGATCGAGAGTCACCGGCGACGCTACGGGTAGGCAGACCCAACGGATGAAGGAGGCGCGCTGTGCGCTGGCACGACATCTATTTCGATGCGGTCGGAAGCTACCTTCCGGCGACGGAGTACACCGCTGAGCAAGCGGTAGCCGACGGCGCCTATGACGCCAGTGCGGCGCAGACCAACGGGATCCGCGCCGTGCGGGTGGCTAACGACGAGGAGCCCGGAGTCGTCATGGCGACCCGAGCGGCGCAGCAAGCCCTGTCGCGTTCCCGCCACAATCCCGAAGAAGTCGATCTGGTGCTCCACGCACACGTGTCACACCAGGGGCGGGACTTCTGGAGCCCGGCGAGCTACGTGCAGAATGAAACCGGATGCAGCCGAGCCGCCGGTGCGATCCAGATCGGGCAAGGGTCGAACGGTGTCTTCTCGGC
>CAYTMR010000286.1:0-2315 GCA_964438855.1 uncultured Micromonosporaceae bacterium | reverse complement strand
TGCAGGCGGTGCTGCCGGGCATGCGCGAGGCGCAGTGGGGCCGGATCATCAACGGCAAGAGCCCGACCGCGCAGCGCATGCTGAAGTTCGCGTTCAACCTCGTCGACGACGGCCTCGTCGGCCAGCAGCTGTTCGCGGGCGAGGCGACCCGGCTCGCCTACATGACCGACGAGGCGGCCGAGGGCCGGGACGCGTTCCACGAGAAGCGCCACCCGGACTGGTCGCCCTTCCCCTGGCACTACTGAGGCCCGGGGACCACTGAGCCCCGGCCCCTCCCGATCTGTTCACCGGAAGTGAGGGTGCACCCTCACTTCCGGGACACAGAACGGGGAGGGGGGAAGGAGCGCGGGTCAGGCAGCGGCGGCGACGGGCGCCTTCGCGGCCGTCTTGGCCGCCTTCTTCTCCGCCTTCTTGGTGGCCTTCTTGCCCACGGCCTTGGTCGCCTGCTTCGCGGCCTTCTTCTCCGCCTTCTTCACCGCACGGGTGGGCGCCGACACCGCCGGGGCCTCGCCCGCCTTCTTCGCCTTGCGCAGGCGGCGCAGCACCGGGAAGCCCCACAGGAGGGTCGACAGCGCCCAGCGGCCGGGCTTCTCGAGCCCGCCCCGCTTGGCCGACACCAGCGCCGCGCCGGCCTCGACCACGTGCAGGCCCGCCGTCCCGGCGAGCAAGCCCGAGAAGGCCTCCCGCGGCACCGAGTCCCCGAAGACGCTCTGCCAGCGCTCCCACGCGGCGTCGCTCACGGTCACCGCGGTGGCGGTGCCGACACCGGTGAGTACGAACGTTCTCCACAGCAGGCTCGGACGTCGTGAGGTGCTCATGGGCGATCACCCTAACGAGCACCGGTGCCGCGCCGCGTGGACCCGTGGGGCGCGGGCCGGATTCCACCCCCCGGGCAAAGCTGCCCGAAAAGGTTGACCCACGTTCAGTCTTCGGGTAGCGATTACGGGGTCCGTCGTGCTGGAGGCGGCGTCCTAGCGAGGGGGAACCCGATGAAGAGACTGGCGTGGGCCGTGCCGCTGTTCGCGGCCCTGGCGTTGGTGGGGGCGGCATGCGACCCCCAGCCGCCGGGTGGCGGAGGCGGCCCGACCAACACGAAGCCGACCGCAGTGGCGATGGCGAGCACCACCTCGGGCAACGTGCCCCTGTCGGTGGCGTTCAACGCGTCGGGGTCCGTCGACCCCGACGGAACGATCGTCAGCTACTCGTGGGACTTCGGCAACGGAACCAGCGGGAGCGGCGTCACCGCGACCGCGAACTACACGACTCCGGGCGTGTACACCGCGGTGCTCACCGTCACCGACGACGACGGGGCGACCGACACCGACTCCATCACGATCACCGCGATCGGTGACGGGGACGGCGACGGGTTCTTCCCGCCGGACGACTGCAACGACAACGACCCGAACGTCTACCCGGGCGCTCCGGACGAGGCCGGTGACGGCATCGACCAGAACTGCGACGGCATCGACGGCACCCTGGACGCGATCTTCGTGAAGTCCTCCGGCGGCGCCGACAACAGCACCTGCGGCACGGTCAGCTCGCCCTGCGCGTCGATCAACCAGGGCCAGGTGCGTGCGGTGGCCACCGGCAAGACCGACGTCTACGTCGCCGGCGGCACCTACCCGAAGTTCAACGTCGTCGAGGGCCTGCAGATCGTGGGCGGCTACGGCCAGAACTGGCAGCGTGGCCTGAACGCGACGGCACCCACGGTGTCGAACGTGAACGCGTCCTTCGATGCGCTCACCAACGGCCCGGTGGCGATGATCGCCGACGGGATCGACTCGCCGACCCGTGTCGCCGACCTGAAGCTCAACGGCGGCACCGCGGGCGTGGGCCAGACCAGCTACACGGCGTTCGTCCGCAACTCGACCGACGCCCTCGTGCTCGACTCGCTGCAGATCGTCGGCGGCACCGGCGGTCCCGGTGCGAACGGCGCGCCCGGCACGTCCGGGTGGAGCCAGCCGGCCGGCAACGGTGCCCCCGGCGGCAACGGCTTCGAGCCCGGCGGCTGCAACACCTCCGACGCGGGCGCAGGTGGCGCCGGCGGCGTCGGCGCCAACAACGGCGGTGCCGGCGGAAAGGGCGGCCCGATCGACGGCAACTGCATCTGGCCCGGCGTCTGCACGAGCTGCGACGCCAAGCCGGGTACGGCTGGTGTGAAGGGCTCGGGCACGGGCGGCGGCAACGGCGGTGCCGGTGGCACCGCGGGCACCAGCGGCCTCCCGGGCATCTGCAACCTGCAGGGTGACGTCGGCCAGTACGGCAGCGACGGCTTCAACGGTGCGAACGGCTCGCCGGGTGCACCGGGTAGCGGT
>CAYTMR010000285.1:0-2321 GCA_964438855.1 uncultured Micromonosporaceae bacterium | reverse complement strand
CCCCTAGTCTGGGGTAAGCGAGAACGAGGGCCCGGCGGCTGCGTCGCCGGGCCCTCAACCGGGTCCTGGGGAGGCTCCGGACCTCCCTTTCTAGTCGAGTATGACGCTCGACACACCCGCCGTTACGCCTGGACTGACCTCACCCATTCGGCCACTGGTGGCCACAGATCACTTCACAGCGATTGAATAGGACTATGGAGAACTTGCTCGCGCAACCGCCTCCCACCCTCTTGCCGGCCAACGAGGCCGCGCAAGCAGCGCTCAACGCGGCGCTCGCCCCCGACGCCGACCCGGACGCGCTGCCGGCGGTCGCCGCCGCCCACCCCAGCTACAGCGCTGTCTGGGCGGCGCTTGCCGAGCGGACCCTCCCGACCGGCGACGCGGTGACCGCGTACGCCTACGCCCGGACTGGCTACCACCGGGGTCTGGATCAGCTGCGCCGCAGCGGCTGGCGTGGTTCCGGGCCGGTGCCCTGGTCACACACCCCGAACCAGGGCTTCCTGCGCTGCCTCTACCAGCTCTCCCTCGCCGCCGCCGAAATCGGGGAGGCGGACGAGGCCGCCCGGTGCGCCCAGTTCCTGCGCGACTGCGACCCGGCAGCGGGCGACGCGCTCGCCTGATTCCGCCAGCCGGATCAGGCGGGCGCCGGCGCGGCTGTGTAGACGGCCCAGGCACCCGGCTCCACCCACCAGGACCGCTTCCGGGTGAGAGTGCCCGCTACGCCGTCATCGAGGTAGGCGACGTCACCGCGTGGTGAGATCGCGGCCGCCCGGCCACGGGCACGGCGCACCTCCATCTGAGGGCGTCGCCGCCACCGCGTACGCGCCGGCAACGCCACGGCCACCTGCACCGTCCCGTCCGCTGGATCAGCCTGGGTGACCATGGGCAGCCCGTCCGGGCAGGCGTATCCGGCGGCGTTGGCGACCAGGACCGCGAGCACCGGCTCGTCGCCCTGCGTCAGGACCGCGTCGTCCACCTCCACCACGGCCCGCCACGGCACGGCACGCCCGGCAGCGTCCGAACCACCGATGAGCGCCCCGTCGAGGGTCACCGAGCCACCGTCGTGGCGCAGCAGGTCCAGCCGGCGCGTGTGACCGGCGAGGACCGCCTCGGCGACCTGTGCCGGGTCACGCGGCAGCCCTAGCTGGGCCGCCAGGTCGTGCTGCCCGGGCGCCGTCGAGGGGTCCAGCGGCAAGATGCCGACCGGCGGGAGGTCCGGGACTGTCCGATCCTCCGGTAGGTCGGCGGGCCGGCGGCTGGGCGGTGGTGCCCACCGGCGCACCATCCGACGCACCACTGCCCGCAGCTGGGCGTCGGCGCCGGTCGCTACGACCAGCCGGGCCCCGGCCGCCACCGTGGCCAGCACCGCGTCGATCTCCGCGTCGCTCGTGGCGGTGACCACCTCCACCGAAGCACCGCCGGCGGTGAGCGCGTCGGCGCAGGCCCGCACCGGTACCCGCACCGTGCCGGCCTGCTGCGGATCGGCCAGACCCAGCACCACCACGTCGTACACGTGTCGCCTCCTTGTTACCCTGACATCCCGGGCGCGGCCTCCGCCGTGACCCGTGGAGGCGATGGAGATATGCCAGCGATCGTGCTCGTCGGCGCCCAGTGGGGCGACGAGGGTAAAGGCAAGGTTACCGACCTACTCGGCGAGCAGGTCGACTACGTGGTCCGTTACTCCGGCGGCAACAATGCCGGACACACCGTGATCACGCCGGACGGCCAGAAGTACGCGCTACACCTGATGCCCAGCGGCGCGTTGTCACCCAACGCGGTGACGGTGCTCGGCAACGGGGTCGTGATCGATCCCAAGGTGCTGATCAGCGAGATGGACGGGCTCAGCGAGCGCGGGGTGGATGTGTCGCGGCTCCTGATCTCGGGTGACGCGCACCTCATCATGCCGTATCACCGGGCGTTGGACCGGGTGGTCGAACGTTATCTGGGCTCGGCGCGGATCGGCACCACCGGCCGCGGGATCGGCCCCACCTACGCCGACAAGGTGGCGCGCACCGGCATCCGGGTGCAGGACCTCCTCGACCCGGGCATCTTGCGCAAGAAGCTGGAGCTGGTGCTGCGCGAGAAGAACCAGGTGCTGGTGAAGGTCTACAACCGCAAGGCGATCGACGTGGAGGCGGTCGTCGCGGAGTACCTGGAGTACGCCGAGCGTCTGCGCCCGCACATCGCCGACACCCGCGCCGTGCTCTGGCGGGCGCTCGACGAAGGCAAGACGGTCCTGATGGAGGGCGCTCAGGCCACCATGCTAGACCTGGACCACGGCACCTACCCGTTCGTCACCTCCTCCAACCCGACCGCGGCCG
>CAYTMR010000284.1:0-2396 GCA_964438855.1 uncultured Micromonosporaceae bacterium | reverse complement strand
CCGAGGACGACTCCTGCAAGGTGATCAGCGGCACCTGGGTCAGTGTCTACGACGGTGAAACCTTCACCGACCCCGGTGACATCGACATTGACCACATGGTGCCGCTGGCCAACGCCTGGCGTACCGGCGCCGCCTCCTGGACGAAGGAGCAGCGGACGGAGTTCGCCAACGACCTGGAGCGGCCGCAGCTGTTCGCGGTCTCGGCCACCTCCAATCGGGCCAAGGGAGACCAGGATCCCTCGCAGTGGAAGCCGCCACTACGCGCGTACTGGTGTCAATACGCCCACGACTGGATCGTGGTGAAGCATCATTGGGAACTGTCGGTGACCGCGGCCGAACGGGACGCGCTCGCCGACATGTTGGACACCTGCGAATAGGAAGGCGAGGGGGACGGATGAGCGAGCCGGCGCCACCGCAGGACAGTCGGACCACCCACATCACCGCCGGCCCGGGCGGGGTGATGACCGACGAGGTCGGGGTGATCACCGGGGACCTGACCTTACGGACCGAGCTCGCCGCCGACGGTCAGGTCACGGTACGGGTGCAGTACCGGGACGCCGCCGAGTGGTACGTGGTCACCGGTGGCCGGGTGACCCTCACCGACCCCGCCGACCTGGACGCCGTCCACGCGCTCGCGGTGGGGCTGCTGGACCGCCCCCTGGGTTGACAGCACCGCGTCAGGTGGACTGGTCGTCTTCCCGGCTGCGCCACAGCACGTCCAGCGGGGTGGCGACGATCGTCCGCTCCTGGTCCAGGGTGGCGGTGTGGTAGCCGAGATGCAGCACCACCCCGCCCCGCCACGCCTCACCGAGCCGGTCGGCGAGGCTGCGTAGTCCGCGTCCGTCTGCGCTGCTGACCCGGGAGGACGCCTTCACCTCGATCCCGACGACCGTTCCGTCCGCGCGTTCCAGCACCAGGTCGACCTCGGCGCCGTCCCGGGTGCGCCAGTGCCCGATCGTGACCGGAGATTCCTGCCAACTCACCTGCTTGCGGATCTCGCCCACTGCGAAGGTCTCCACCAGGTGCCCGAACTCGGTCAGTGCCTGCGGCTGTCGTCGGGCCAGCTTCTCACGGGTGAGCCGGAGCAGGTGCGCGCCGAGGCCGGAGTCCAGCACATGTACTTTGGGGGCTGCGCCTATTTTGGATCCGAGGGTGGTTCCCCACGCTGGCAACCGATAGATGAGAAAGACCGCTTCCAGCAACTGGGTGTAGTTCTCCGCCGAGGAAGCTTCAATGGACACCGACCGGGCCGCTTCGGCGATGTTGAGTACCTGAGCCGTCTGGGCTGCCAACCGGGCCAGCAGGCGGGGTAGTTGCTCCCGTTGCCTCACTTTGGATAGTGCGACCACGTCCCGCTCACACACCAAGGACACGTAGTCGGCGAACCAACGGTCGCGTGCTGCCACCGGCAGCATCAACGCTAGCGGGAAACCGCCGGTGAGGATTCGGTCGATGTACTCCTCCCGAGTCGTCCCACCACCCTGATAGGTGGACAACGCCCGCGGATCCGTCAGCAAGGTTTCGACGAACGTCTCGTGCCGTCCGTCAATCTCCCCCTGGGACAGCGGCAACACCGGCACCACGGTCGCGCGGCCGGTCAGGGACTGCGCGGACCGGGGGAGCAGGTCGTAGCGGGTCGAGCCGGTGATGACGTACCGACCCGGGACGGTGGAGCGGTTCAACTCCGCTTTGATCGCGTCCAGCACTTCTGGCACGTGCTGGAATTCGTCGATGAACACCGGGGCCGATCCGGTCACGAACGTGGCCGGATCGGTTGCGGCCAGGGCACGAGTGTCCAGGTCGTCGAGATCCACCACCGGAGCGTCGAACTCGGCCGCCAGGCCCCGTAGCAGAACGGACTTGCCGACCGCGCGAGCACCGGTGAGCACCACCACCGGAGCCCAGGTCATCCGTTGTCGAAGCACGCTGGTCAAACGGCGGGGGACCAGGTCACTCAAGCGGGCGCCCATGACCCCCATCGTAGCCATGATTTCCGTATTCGTCGCCAAGTTGTTTCCGATTTCGTCGGCAAGGAGAGATCGCCAGCGGGGCAGGGCGCGGATGGGCAGTGGCGCCGCACCGATTTCTCACAGCAGTACGGCGATCGTGACCAGCCAGGCCGGGCCGGAGTCCACCGGCTGCGCCGGTACCGCCCAGGAGCGGACCGCGCCGTCGCGTAGCCGCGGTGAGGCGACCTCTCCTCACCCCTTCCGCTACCGCAGGGCCCTCCACTAGCGCAGGGGAGTGGGCTGGAGCTCCGGCCCGCCCGGCGCGCCGTCGTCCGGGCGGACCAGCTCGGCCGACACCCGGTGCGGCTGAATCTTGCCGTCGGCGATCTCCTGCGCCCAGTGACAAGCCACCCGATGGCCCGGACGCAGCTCCACCAGCGCCGGCCG
>CAYTMR010000283.1:0-2427 GCA_964438855.1 uncultured Micromonosporaceae bacterium | reverse complement strand
TGACCGCAGCATGAGCATGATGGACGCGTTCCGGCAGGCCGACCAGGTGCTGCTCTCCGGTGTCCAGGGAATCACCGACCTGATCACCACCCCGGGCCTCATCAACCTCGACTTCGCCGACGTCAAGAGCGTCATGAGCGGCGCCGGCAGCGCGTTGATGGGGATCGGAGGCGCCCGTGGTGACAACCGGGCGGTGGAGGCAGCCGAAGCGGCGATCTCCAGTCCGCTGCTGGAGCAGAGCATGGACGGGGCGCGCGGCGTGCTGCTGTCGATCGCCGGAGGTTCCGACCTCGGGCTCTTCGAGATCAACGACGCGGCCCAGTTGGTCACCGACGCCGCCCACCCGGATGCCAACATCATCTTCGGCGCGGTGATCGACGACGCGCTCGGAGACGAGGTCCGGGTGACCGTGATCGCGGCGGGCTTCGACGGCGGCACCCCGGCCTACAAGCCCGCCGAGTCGCCGCGCCGTCCCACCCATCCGTCGGACGTGTCCGACGACCGGCCGGCGTCACCGCCACCGCCGCCGGTGCCGCCTCGGCGTCCGGTCCTCTTTGACGACGTCGACGTGCCTGACTTCCTCAAGAACGGCTCGTGACGGTTTCAGAGCAGCGCACCGCCGAGCTGGCGGCCAATCTCGCTGCGGTGCGGGAGCGGATCGCGGCCGCGTGCGCCGACGCGGGGCGCGATCCCGCCGACGTCACGCTCATCGCCGTGACCAAGACCTATCCCGCTTCCGACGTGGTAGCGCTCGCCCGGCTCGGCGTGACCGACATCGGAGAGAACCGGGACCAGGAGGCGGCGGCCAAAGCCGCCGAGGTGGCGGCCATCCTGGACTCGACCGAGCCGCCGGTGCGCTGGCACTTCGTCGGGCGCCTGCAGCGCAACAAGTGCCGTAGCGTCGTGCGGTACGCCGAGTTGGTCCACTCAGTCGACAGCGTGCGTCTGGCGGAGGCGTTGGGTAGGGCAGCGACCCAACGGGACCGGCCACTGGATGCACTGGTACAGGTGAGCCTGGACGGTGACCCCATGCGGGGTGGCGCCCCGGTGGACGAGGTGGACCAAGTGGCCGACGCGATCGCCGAACAGCCTTCCCTGCGGTTGGCGGGCGTGATGGCGGTGGCCCCGATGGACTGGCGCCCGGAGGCGGCGTTCGAGCGGCTGGCTGGCGTCGCCGAGGCGATACGCAAGCAACATCCACACGCCACGGTGGTGTCGGCGGGGATGAGTGGCGACCTTTCACAGGCCATCGCCCACGGGGCGACACATGTGCGTATCGGCAGCGCACTGCTCGGAAACCGGGCGCCGCTGCGGTAGCCTGGACAAGGGGCGCCGAACTACACGGCTGTCATTTCGGCTGTGATTTCACCACAGTGTGACGCCGCGGTGATCACCGTTGTGGCCCGGTCCGGGGGGACGGGGTGGCGTCCCCGGCGCGAACGCGGCGCGCGTGGGGGTAGCGCCGCACGGACGGGAGGGATCCAGCCATGAGCGCACTGCGGAAGGCGGGGGTCTGGCTCGGTCTCATCGAAGATGAGGACGACGAGGCTTACGAGGACCGGGCCTACCGCGACAACGAGTACGGGGACGGCCGCGCCCGTGGGCGGGGCGAGGAGAGTTTCCGCGTGCGTGCCCGGGACCGCGGTCGGGACCGTGACGGTCGCCGGTTCGGCGGAGGGAGCGGCGACTTCGCCGACGAGTTCGCCGAGGAAGAGGATCCAGGGGTGACGACTTCCCACGGCTCGCTGGCGGACCGTCTGGCGCGGCGGCGTGCGCAGCGTGACGGAGAGGCGAGCGTGCGCTCAATCACACGTGATTCGACCGTGACCTATCCCACACGGGACAGCCTGGCGCTGACACCGCAGACCGAGTCGTCGACGGAGTCCGCGCCGGAGCCCGAGCCGGAGCCGGAGCGGCGCTACCAGATCACGACGCTGCACCCGACCACGTTCCGCGAGGCACGGACGATCGGGGAGCACTTCCGCGAGGGCACCCCGGTCATCATGAATCTGACCGAGATGGATGAAGCCGACGCCCGTCGTCTGGTCGATTTTGGTGCCGGCTTGGTGTTCGGCCTGCGCGGTACGATGGACCGGGTCACCAACCGGGTGTTCCTGCTCACGCCTGCAAACGTGCAGGTGACGGCGGAGGACCGGGCCAAGATCGCTGAGGGTGAGTTCCTCAACTACCGGTGACCCATTGACTAGTCGAGCGAGGGGTCGTTGGAACTGTGATAGTGACACTACTACAGGTGGTGTTCGTCCTCCTCTACCTGTTCCTGCTGACCCTGCTCGCCAGGTTCGTCATGAGTTGGGTGCTGGCTTACGGCCGCCGGTGGCGCCCTGGTCGGGCTGCTGCGGCGACCCTCGAAACGGTGTGGACCGTCACTGATCCGCCGCTCAAGGCGTTGAGGCGAGTGATCCCACC
>CAYTMR010000282.1:0-2461 GCA_964438855.1 uncultured Micromonosporaceae bacterium | reverse complement strand
ACTGTATATATAAACTGGGGGGGACTTTCAACCGGTAGGGGGCTGGCCCCGTTCGCGCCGGGTACCTGCGGTCAGGCCCCTTCCGCGACGATCGAGATCCGACCATCTCACGACGGCAGGATCACCGATCAGTTGGCGACGACGCCCCAGCCCTCATGGTTGTAGTAGATGCGCAGGCTGGAGTTGAAGTTCTCCCTCACGTTGACGTAGTCGTCAGCGACGAAGCCGAACTGCGGGGAGTCCCACAACGGCAACACGTACGCATCCTGCGCCACGATGGCGGCTGCCTGGTTGGCCAAGTCGGCCGAGACCGACAGATCAGTCTGGCTCAGCACCTCGGTGACCAGTTCGTCCACCCGAGGGTTGGAGTAGCCACCGTAGTTGCTGTCGCTGGTGCTGTTCCAGTACTGGTCGGGGGCGACGGTGAAGGTCGGCGACCCGCTCCAGCCGAAGATCGCCAGGTCGTAGTCCTGCTCGCTGAGCATCTCACCCAACTCGGGGTGAGACTGGAGGACCAGCTCGACGCCGATCTCCTTGACGTAGCTCTGGACCAGCTCCGCGATGGTGGCGCGGTTGGTGTTGCCGTCGGTCCAGCGGATGCGGAAGGGGCCTACCTTCTCTCCGTCCTTGGTCAGGGTCTTGGTGCTGGCGTCGAACTCGTACCCGTTGCTCGTCAGCAACTCGAGTGCGGCGTCAACGTCACCGGTGCCCTGCCCGGTCGGGGTGAGGACGTCCTCGTGGTACTGGCTGGCTTCGGAGAAGATGTGGTTGGTCCGCAGGCGATACGGGATTTCCGTGCCCCAGATCGAGTCCGCCAGGTCCTGAATGTCGATCACAGTGAAGATCGCCTGACGCAGGACCACGTCCGCCAGCTGCTCGTTCTCCACGTTGAAGTCGATGTGCTCCCACACCGCGCCCTTGGCGCCCGCGGTGTAGTAGATGTTCGGCACGGAGTCCAGCTGGCGGTAGACGTTGACGTCGAAGGTCGCGGGAGCGCCAGCGTGAATGTCCCGGTTCTGCAGCGCGGGAATCCACGACGGCGGGTCGTTGATCACCTCAGCGGTGTAACGCTCCAGAGTCGGCTTCACCTTGCCGTACCACTTCGGGTTCGGCACCTTGACGACCCGCTCCTCCGGGACCGCGCTCTCGATCAGATAAGGACCGCCGGACCACGTGGGCATGGTGTCCTTGAACCACTCCGAGGAAGCCTTCATGGCGTCCGGGTCGTTCTTCCAGTCGAAGCCGGCCTGCTCGGCGATGTGGCCCGGGTAGAAGGGCCGCGTGGTGCTACCGAAGGTAGCGAACCACTCCGGGTCGTAGTGGCCCTTCTTGTAGGTGACGGTGACGGTCTTGCCGTCGTCCGAACCCTCGATGCTCTCGACATTGGGCAGGCTGCCCGAACCGGCGGTGGAGCAGGCATCGGTGCAGTGCTCCGGCAGACCGCTGCTGTGGTACCAGAGGTAGAGGAAGTCGTCGACGCTAATCGGTGTGCCGTCGCTCCACACGGCCTCGTCCCGGATCCGATACTCCATGACCTGCGGGTCCTCGCTGATCATGGTGGGCTCGGTCTCATAGAGGTCCATGTTCCACTCCCAGGTGCCGTCCGGGAGGAACTGGCCGGAGTACGGGAAGATGCCCCAGAGCGCCTGCAGGGTATAGACCGAGTTGCCCTCTGAGCGGTTGACGTTGTAGGTCTTCCAAGGGAGGCTGATCAGGACAGTCATCTCGCCGCCCTCGGCGCGCTCACCACTGTTGCACGTGTTTTCCTGAGCCCCCTGGCAGTCGTCCCAGCCAGGCGACCCCTTGACCCCGCCGCTCCCATCGTCGTCGCTACATGCGGCAAGGGCCATCGCAGCGGCGAGGCCCACCGCTGCGACGCCTGCCAGCCTGTTAGGAATTCGCATGTCTCCTCCAGTCCGGGTTGCCGCATCCGGGCATGGCCGGTCATGGCAGCTCCGGAGCGGCTTGCCGCTAGGAAACCGGTTGGATCGCGGGGAGACAAGGGGCCGCCGGCATTCGTGACAGACCCGTTACCGTTTTTCCGCTGCGCGTCACAACACGAGGAGGTTGTGGTGCGGGAAGACGCGAACGGACCGGCGCGACGGCGCCGGTCCGTTCCTGCCTGCACGACTGTCAGTAACGGTAGTGGTCAGGCTTGTAGGGGCCTTCGACCGGGACTCCGAGGTAGTCGGCCTGAGCCTTGGTCAGGGTCGTCAGCTTGACCCCGAGTGCGTCCAGGTGGAGTCGCGCCACCTTCTCGTCCAGGTGCTTGGGCAGGGTGTAGACCCCAAGCGGATAGCGGTCGGTGTGGCGGAACAACTCGATCTGGGCGATCACCTGGTTGGTGAAGGAGTTCGACATGACGAAGCTCGGATGTCCGGTGGCGTTGCCGAGGTTCAGCAGTCTCCCCTCCGACAACACGATGATTGAGTGGCCGTCAGGGAAGATCCACTCATCCACC
>CAYTMR010000281.1:0-2500 GCA_964438855.1 uncultured Micromonosporaceae bacterium | reverse complement strand
CGCCATGGAGCCGTTTGAGACCGCCCGCCTGGAGCGCTACTTCCGCCACGTCACCGACCAGGTCGCCATGCCGGCCGCCTCCGCTCGGTCGCTCGTGATCACCCACATGCTGGCCGACAGGCCACCCTTCGTGCGGGCGGTGGACCGCGTCGCCGGCGTTGCCGCGGTGTTGCCCAAACCGAAGAGCGTCCACCCGGGTGCCGCGCGGATCGTGGGTCTCTCGTTCCCGGTCAACCCGCTCACCCGCGAACTCTTCACCGATCCGGATCTCGCGTTGGGATACATGGAGCAGCGTGCCGCCGGGGCGCCGCTGGTCCTCTTGGACGTGGGCGGCTATTTTGCACCGGTGCTGCCGCAGCTGTGTGACCGGTTCTCCGGGCGCATCCTGGGTGTGGTCGAGGACACCGAGAACGGGCACCGTCGCTACCTGGAGCTCGGGAAACCGCCCTGCCCTGTGTACTCGGTGGCACGCAGTCCGCTGAAGCATCCGGAGGACCACCTCGTCGGACAGAGCATCGTGTTCTCCACCGAGGCGCTGATGCGCTCTCGTGGCGACATCATGCCCGGCCGGGCCGCCGCCGTGATCGGGTTCGGCAAGCTCGGCAGCAGCATCGCCCGCACCCTGCACGCCAAGGGCGTGCACGTCACGGTCTACGACGCCGATCCGGTCCGCGCCACCCAGGCACTCTCCCAGGGCTTCCACGTCGCCGCGACCCGCCAGGGCGCCCTCGCCACTGCCGGGATGGTCATGTGCGCCACCGGCAACCTGTCACTGCGGTACGACGACATCACACACCTGGCCAACGGCGCCTACCTCGCCTCGGTCACCTCCAGCGAGGACGAGCTGGAACTCGACGCGCTGACCGGCGTGTACGAGCAGACCCAGGTCGCGGAGCACGTAATTCGCTACCACACCGTCGGGCACTACTTCTACGTTCTCGCCGGCGGCAACGCGGTCAACTTCCTCCACGGCGCCAGCGTCGGGGCGTTCATCTTCCTGATCCAGGCGGAGATCCTCGCCGCGACGGCGCGGCTGGTCGGCGGGGATATCGAGCCCGGCTACCATGAGGTGTCCGACGCCGACCGGCGGTTGATCGCCCAGACCTGGCTCGCCCACTTCAACCAGGGGACACCGCGTTGATTCACGTTGATGAGATCAGCAAGACCGTCCGTGCCTACTTGGACCGGTACCCGGAGGAGGCTGACCGGATCACGGCGTTGACCACCGCGCTCACCCAGGCCGCCGATTTGACGTCCCGCAAGACCTTCCCCGGGCACGTCACCTGCTCGGCGATTATCCTCGACCCGGCGCAGCGAGTGCTGCACATCCGCCACAACCAGCTGGGCACGTGGCTACGACCCGGCGGCCATCTCGAGCCCGACGACATCAGCCTCGTCGACGCCGCCCTGCGGGAGATCGCCGAGGAGACCGGCATCGTCGCCGACCAGCTCACGCTTCTCGACGACGCACCGATAGACATCGACGTGCATGACATTCCGGCGCGCCCTGCCAAGAACGAGCCCGACCATCAGCATTTCGACCTGCGCTATCTGTTCAGCACAGCCGGCGGCGACCTGGCGGTGGAACTGCAGGCCGACGAGGTCCACGCCTTCGCGTGGCTTCCGATGGCAGAGCTACGGCCGCGGGTGCTGCGTGAGCGGGTCGCCATCCGGCAGACTCGCGGATAGCCGCATGCAGGACGCTGATTGCGTGACAGGCCGGCCACGGCCCACAGCAGCATGCCGGGCTTGGGCTTGCGGCACCAGCAGTTGGCCTGCGCTGGGTCGTCGGCGTTCGGGTGGTGGGGGCAGAGGCGCATGTCGTCGAACAGGTAGCCGGTCTGCCGGTCGGTTTCGTGGGCGGCTTCGATGACCTGGCAGCGGTCGGCGAGGCCGAGCGCGATGCCACCTTGGTTGGTGACGCCGACGATGCGGCCGCCGCGCTCCTTCCAGCAGCGCATGTGGGCGACCGCTTCGGGGAACACGACGACGTCCTCGGGGCTGTTGACGAACCGGCCGAGCTGGGTCTTGCCGTGGCGGACGGTGCCGTCGAGGTCGAGGAACAGGACGGGAACCTGCTTCATGGCTGCTCCATGGTGGGTGCGGAGGTGATGTCGGCGGGGTGGACGTAGTGGCTGATCGGTCCGTCGTCGGCGATCTCGTCAATTCGCGACCTTCTTGGTACCGTCGGGCAGTTCGACGATGACCTGGAGCCGATTGCCGAGGTGCTCGTGTTGCTTGAGGAGCCAGACGCCTTTGATTTCAACGGTTCCTGCTTCATCGGTCTCTACCTCTGATCAATTGTCCGAAATAGGATGCGGGTTTTGGTCGACCGCTGTCCTATTTGGCAGCCCTTCCCGACCCGTCAGCTGCCCCCGGCCCTGTCGTGGGCTACCCCGCTGACCTGCACACAGGTTGAAAAGCGTTCAGCGTGGGCCGGTGAACCGAAGTGGTGTGGGGGTGGTGACCAGTCGGCGGTGGGGAACCAGCGTTGGATTCT
>CAYTMR010000280.1:0-2572 GCA_964438855.1 uncultured Micromonosporaceae bacterium | reverse complement strand
CTAGTCGCGGCGGCGACGCCAGGCGAAGAGCGCGGCGGCGCCGACGCCGGCCACGCCGGCCGCGGCGAAGGCCGGTCCCATGCCGACCCAGTCGATGATCTCGCTGAGGGCGCGATGGTGGGCTTGCACGGAGACCGGGTCGGCGAGGATCAGCGCGACGAAGACGACCGCGGCGGCTGAGCCAGCCGCGACCGGGAAGTGCCGCCACCGGCCGACCGTACTGATGCGTCGCCCGATCACCCGTCCGGCCGAGACCAGCCGTTTGGCGCGCAGGATTCGTAGCGCGGCGATGTGGCGTAAGAGGGTCAGCAGCAGGCGGAGCACCTGGACTGGGGCGAGGCTGAGGATCACCGCGGGGATGGCCAGAGCGGTGATGACGAGCGGCCACGCGTACCGTCGGACCCAGGCCAGCCGATCTCCCGCGAGGATGAACAGGGCCACCGACTCGGTGGTGAGCACCGCCACCGAAGCCCAATTGAGCACCGTGCCCAGCACGGCCCAGAAACCGTCGCCGATCGAGGTGAGAAACACCGCCGGCACCGACACCAAGGCGGCGACGACCACCGGCACCGCAAACTGCCGCTCCAGCCGGTCCGCGCGACTGTTGCGGTCCTGCGGGCCTGTCTGGTCGTTGGTCATCGAAGCCGCATCCTATCGGTGGACGGCTCTGGCGGAGCCGGTCGCGCGGCGCTGACACCACCCTTCGGCTACGTCACCCTCTCCGCGTATCGGGCGGTGGCTCCGCGGGTTCACCTGTGCCGCCGAGGCCCTGGCGATCACTTTCACGTGCGAACGCGGCCTCGGCCCGGTCGCTGTAGGTCGCGGCCACGGCCTGGTCCAGCTTCGCCAACTCCGCCTCCACCAGCGCTCGTTGTGCGGGGGCGACGGCGTCGCGCACACCCTCCAACAGTGCGGTGAGTCGCCGACAGACCTGGAGTGAGTTGGCGCCGTACCGACGAATCTCGGTCACCGCGACCTCGAGGTACTCGTCGAAGCTGCGGATCGGGATGATGAGCCGGGGTGCCCCCTGCCGGTCCCGAAGGACCAACGCGTTGCCCAGGTCGGCCGTGCGGGCCAGCGTGATCAGCAGCATCTCGATGTAGTCGAGGAGCTGCACTGTGGTCGTGGGGTCGTTGACGAACGGTGGGAGTGAGCGGATCGCGATGTCGACCAGCACCCGCATGGCGTAACCAGGATCGTCCTCGATGGTGCGCTCGTCGCCGAAGGCGACCTGGCCGGCGAAGGCGCGTGCCGGTGGTGGGTCACCGTGGGTGTGGACCTCGATCAGCGGTGCGTCGGCCGCGACGAAGTCGCCGTAGGTCGAGGTGAGTGTGAGGACACAGTCGTACCGTTGCGCCGCGGTGATCAACCGTCGCAGGTTCACCGCCTGGACCACACCGCTGGTGGGTGAGCGCACGATCGTGGCGGGCGGGCCGGATGGGCCCCTCAGCTCGGGCGCGTGGTGATAGCGGCGGGCCAGCGCGGCCACCTTCCGGGCCTCACGCACGCCGGCGTGCGCCACCATGCTGCCGATCCCGACCGGGCGGAGGGTGTGGACGAACCGGTTGAGGTACCACAGCAGCAGGAGCAGGCTCACTGTCACGCCCACGCCGGCGAGGGTCACCCCCAGGTCGTGGACCTGGTCCTCCTCGACCCGGTGCAGCAGGGAGAAGGCCAAGACGATGGTGCCGACGAAGGTCGCCAACACCATCTTCTGTAGCCGATCGCGGTACCACAGGCGCATGAACCGGGGGGAGAGCGAGCTGGTGGCGACCTGCACGACCAGCAGTCCGATCGCGACCACGAACCCGAACAGGCTCACCATCGCACCCACGATCGTGGTGAGGATGTCCTGGGCGACGGTGGGCGAGTAGACCCAACCGAGCGGCGGCGGGTGCACCGCATCCCACCGGATGCACGCCTCAGCGACCAGGGCCCCCAGCACCCCGCCCAGCACGGGGACCACCAAGAGGCTGCCCTTGAGCCGCTGGCGCGCCTTGAAGGCGACCGCCCACACCCTCACTGCCCGCAGCGTAGTCAGGTTGCGGACGGGTGGACGCGGATTCCGCGATGCTCCCTACTCCGCGTGAGCGCCGGGGCGGGAGGACGCGGAGTCGCCTGGGCCGATCCACACCGTCTTGAGGTTGCAGAACTCACGGATGCCCTGGGCGGACAGCTCCCGTCCGTACCCGGAGCTCTTCACTCCGCCAAAGGGCAGGGAAGGGTACGACGTGGTCATGCCGTTGATGAACACCGCTCCGGCCTCCAGGTCGGTGATGAAGCGCTCCTGCTCAGCCGGGTCGGTGGTCCACGCGTTGGCGCCCAGACCGAACGCCGTGCCGTTGGCCACGTCGATCGCCTCCTCGTAGGAGGAGACCCGGTAGAGCCCGGCGACCGGGCCGAACACTTCCTCCGACCACATCCTCATCTGTGGAGTGAGGTCGGTGACCACGGTCGGCGGATACCACCAACCGGGTTGGTCGGGTACGTGGCCGCTGCAGAGCACCCGGGCGCCCTTGGCGACCGCGACAGCCACCTGGTCGGCGACGTCATCTCGGCCCGACTCGAGCGC
>CAYTMR010000279.1:0-2598 GCA_964438855.1 uncultured Micromonosporaceae bacterium | reverse complement strand
ACAACTTCCTGCTGCCGTTGGTGGTACTCAGCCGCAACCAGGACTGGTGGACCCTCCCGTTGGGAGTGATGAAGTTCCAGGGGCAGTGGGCTGCGGAGACCGCATTGATCCTGGCGTACGTGATGCTTGCGATGGTCCCGGCGCTGCTGTTCTTCTTCATCGCTGAGCGCCAGATCGTCGCCGGTATCGCACCGGGAAGCGGATCGAAGGGTTAGACGCAACGGACCATTGGCGGTCCGGGGCCGAGCACATCGGCCCCGGACCGCTTCCTATGGCACGAGGTTTCCGCGAATCTCCCCGCCGGAGCTCAGCCGATGGTGGCAGCGGCTGAAACAGGAGTTGCGGTGTCGCCGCCCTGCCGCGCAACCGACAGTCGGGCGTGTGTGGTGTCCCACAGATACAGAGCGGCGAGCCACGTGAGGCAGGAACCGACGAGGTGCAGCGCCACCAGCAACTCGGGTAGACCGGTGAAGTGCTGCACCATTCCACCGACCCCTTGGGCGACGACCACCACGACCAGCAGGGTGGCGGCCCGCTGCGGCGCGGCCGCCTGGATCGTCCGCATGCTGAACCAGGCGGCTACCGCGAGTCCGAGCAGCAGAAAGGCCAGGTCGGCGTGGGCCTGCGAGATCGACTCGGGGTTGAGACCGTTCCGCGCCGCGCCGGAGTCTCCGGAGTGGGGACCACTGCCGGTGACCCAGGTGCCGACGATCAGAAGCGCCGCGGTGACCACGGTGATGACCCGGGCCAGCAGGCGCAGCGGGCGGGGCGCCGCCGGCAGGCCGGCGGTTGGTGTCGGTGTGTCCAGCCCGAGGGTCGTGCGCCAGAAGGCGTAGGCGCAGGCGATCACCGCCATCGAGGCCAGGAAGTGCAGGCTCACCACCCACGGATTGAGGTCGGTGAGCACGGTGAAGCCGCCGATCACTGCTTGGGCCGGAATGCCCGCCGCTGCGGCAAGGGCCAGCGTCAGGAGCCGACGTGGGCGGGGACGCACCCTCCACGCGGCGCCGACACTGGCGATCGCGATCGCCGCGAGCACGAAGGTGAGCAGACGGTTGCCGAACTCGATGGCACCGTGAAAGCCCATCTCCGGGGTGGTGATGTAAGAATCCTCGGTGCATCGGGGCCAGGTCGGGCAGCCGAGCCCGGATTCGGTCAGACGGACCGCGCCCCCCGTGAGCACAATGCCCACGTTCGCGACCACTGACGCGAGCGCCAACCTGCGTACGAGTGTGACTCGCGACGATGGGGAGGTGAACACGCAGCTCATCGTACGGCTGTGGGGCGGGTCACCGCCGTGGCGGTTTGCGTGTGGCTCCTGAAATACGTCACACTTGCGTAGTGAAAAAGGCGGCGACGCTCTCGTGGCACCCGGGCATGCCCTCGGGTGCCGATCAGCGTACCCGCGACCGAGTGGTCCGCCTGCTGCTCCTGCGGGGACGGGCCACTGCCAGCCAGCTCGCCGCGGAGCTTGGTCTCGGCCCGGCGGCGGTGCGGCGCCACCTCGACGCCCTACTGGCGGAAGGCGAGGTCGCGGTCCGTGAGCGACCCGCCGGGGCGCGTCGGAGCCGTGGACGTCCGGCGAAGGTCTACCACCTCACCGACGCTGCGCGGCGGCGCTTCGCTCCGCACACGTACGATGACCTCGCTGCGGCGGCCCTGAGATGGATCGCCCACCACAACGGGCCGGACGCGGTGGCGGCTTTCGCCGCCGACCAGGTTGCCGGGCTGGAGCGCCGGTGCCGGGAGGCTGTGGCGGCCGCGGGCGCCGATCCGCTCGCCCGGGCCGAGGCGCTCGCCCGGGCGCTGACCGCGGAGGGGTACGCCGCCAGCGCGTCGGCGATCGCCTCCGGAGGGCAGCTCTGTCAGCACCACTGCCCGGTGGCGCACGTCGCCGCCGAGTTTCCACAGTTGTGCGAGGCCGAGACGAGGGTGATCTCTCGGCTGGTCGGCACCCACGTGCAGCGGCTAGCCACGATCGCCCACGGCGACGGGGTGTGTACCACTCACATCCCTGACCCGCGGCGTACCACACACAAGATGACGACGAACCGACCGTGAGGACTGGAACATGACGCAGCAGGCCACGCCGGAAGTGGTCACCCAGGAGGAACATCTGGCCGCGCTCGGCCGGTACCAGTACGGCTGGGCGGACCCGGACATCGCCGGTGCGTCGGCGCAACGCGGCTTGAGTGAGGCGGTCGTACGGGACATCTCGGCGAAGAAGGGCGAGCCGGAGTGGATGCTGGACGTGCGCCTCAAGGGTCTGCGCCTGTTCCAGCGCAAGCCGTTGCCGACCTGGGGCGCCGATCTGACCCAGATCGACTTCGACAACATCAAGTACTTCGTCCGCTCGACCGAGAAGCAGGCCACGAGCTGGGACGAGCTACCTGAGGACATCAAGCGGACCTACGACCGGCTCGGCATCCCCGAGGCGGAGAAGCAGCGTCTGATCGCGGGTGTGGCCGCGCAGTACGAGTCCGAGGTCGTCTACCACAAAATCCGAGAAGACCTGGAGCAGCAGGGTGTCATCTTCCTGGACACGGACACCGCTCTCAAGGGGCACGAGGAGCTGTTCCGGGAGTACTTCGGCACGGT
>CAYTMR010000278.1:0-2609 GCA_964438855.1 uncultured Micromonosporaceae bacterium | reverse complement strand
GTACCGGTAGACCGTAACTGGGTGGACCCTCAAGTGGTCTGCTGCTGACTCGGCCGACAACTGCGCTTGGCGACGCAGCTCTCGCAGGTGACGACCAAGTTGGCGCGTCTGGATGGTGGTTGCCGGGCGACTGTTACGGCTCGAAGGCCGACTGTTGCTTGCCGTGTGCAACTCATCTCCCTGAGCTTGCTCCCGACAAACTACATCAGCATCATTGCACCTCTGTGGTCTACGGCACAAGACTGTCCGTATGCACGCGAGTACTGATCCGTTGCCGCCGCTCGCTCGACCGTGGTGCTTGTCGTCGAGCGTTCTCTGGCGTGTCGAGACCGAGCGGGAAGCGTGAGTGCCGGTGCAAACCGAGTGGGGTGAAACGACGCTTACCCGGCTGCGTGCTGGACACTGGACGCTGCTGCCGGGAACATGCATCGAAGTCTGCGCTGTTGACGCCGATGGATCGGTGGAGCGGCGGTGGGATGGCGTGTGGGACCTATCCAAGTCCCAGGTGCTGCTACTGATTCGGAAGGTAGACGCGCAGGGAAGGCCGCTCACTTGGCCGTGGCCGATAGCCCCGATGCCGAAGCGGACTTAATCTATGAGGGCTGGTCGGGTCGACATCCTCGACTTGCCGAGTTGCCGGCTGATCTGAGGGCCTGACGTGTGATCAGCTCCGGGTACGCAGGAAGGCCCGCCACTCGGAGGGTGAAACCGCCAGCCGGGGTCCCTCCGGGTCTTTCGAGTCACGGACCAGCACGCGGTCGGACAGTGCGGCAACCTCGACACAGTTCCCGTCCTGTGGGCTGGACCGGGAGGACTTGCGCTAGGTCAACTGCCCCATTGCCTCGTCGCCTCCTTCATCAGGTCGACCGACAGTCCGACTAGGAGGGCCTCGTTACGGAGGATCTCGAGCGTCACTTGAACTGCGACACAGTTTCAGGGTCGCTCAAGATGAAGCCACGCCCAGGGACCTCGACGAACACCACCTCCTTCTGATCCAATGCCGAGTAGCCTGGGGGAATCGCACCCCCCCGGGCGCCCTCACAGATCCGCACGTAAGCCTCTCGACTTGTCCGGCTCGTGCCGCTCAGGTTGTCAGGTCGTGTACCGCAGCTTCCAGTGTGCGAACAGATCGGTTGACCGTTGCCGAACACCTCAAGACCAGGACCGTGCCCGGTCATCGCTGCGTTTGATCCGCTTGTACTTCCACTTCGCTCGCTATGCCAGCACCGAAGAGGTATCCAGACGAGATCCGTGACCGGGCTGTGCGGATGGTGTTCGAAATCTGTCAGGCCACTGGTCAGCGGCGGGAGCCGTCGCCCGGGTGGCCCGGCAGATCAACGTCAACCGTGGATCGCTGCGTAACGGGGAGCGTCAGGCCGAGATCGACTCGCGGCCGGGCCGGTCAACGCAACCGTCATAGCCTCCACCCACCCCGGGGCGATGCCGTATTCGAAGCAGCAGACGGCCTACGCAACCTCGCGGACACCGTGCGCCGGCACGCAACCACTTGAACGGTCAGCCATCGGATGCGACCGGTGGACCGGTCGCGGCTGAGCACCAAGAAGGAGAGCCACACGGCCCGCTTGGTCGGTAACGTGGCGGAGGTAGCGCTCCAGACGGGCGGCCTCAAACTGCTTCATGGCGAGGCTTCCTCCTCTTGCGGACGAACAGGTTGCGCTGCCGGACCGTGGTTGCCGGTTGACGGGCAGCGGCGGGCACTGTCACCGGTAACGGTTGGGCGCGCTCCAGCAGCGCCAGTTGCGACTGGTAGCACTCCAGCGATCCGGCGAGCGACTCCGCGTGAGGGCAGGGCACCACTCGGCCGCAGCGACACATGTCCCCCGCTGCGCGATGCTGGGCTAGCAGCGTCTCGGCGATGCGGATCTGTTCGCGGGCGAACTCGGCGAATTGCTCAGCTGTCAACGCTCGTCCGGCCATGACACCTACGTCCAGGTGTGCGGAGACAGCGCCCCGGGACGGTGGTGCGCTCTCACGGCTCGGGCTGGTCGGAGTCAGTGCGCTGAGGTTTCACGACGATCCGCTCTGGCCGGACTGGCACGTGCATACCCGGGCTGGTCCACTTCGTTGAGGGGTGTGGTCGACGGCGACTCCGGGGCGGAACCTCTGTGGAGGCCGGACCTCACCCCCCAACGCCGCACCGTGCACACATGGTCTTACCGACAGTCATGCTTTAAGTTCTGCCGAACGGTGTCTACATCGGATTTACAGGAAGGACATACTTACGCCACTACCAAGACGTTCAAGATTCGCGTTCCGCATCGGTGGCAGGGGGACAGCGGACCACTTACCGTATCCGCAATAGCCTTCACAGAGCCGGGAGGAATTGATCAAGAATGGTCGCGCAGGAACCGCCGACGCTCCTGGCGGTGCTGGTCGCAAACAGCGAACGGACCTATGAAGAGATCGTCGATGAGTTCCTCCGGTGTGCCCGCGAGAATCGCGAGAAGGCGACCCTGAGCGTCCGTACCCTGCAGCGCTGGATGAAAGGCCGGGTGCGGGCCGCCCGTGCCACCGTACCCGGGCCGTCCAGAAACACCCGACGCCGGACGTGCGCATCCGACAGCGCACGCCGGCGAGGACAGTAAAGA
>CAYTMR010000277.1:0-2622 GCA_964438855.1 uncultured Micromonosporaceae bacterium | reverse complement strand
GCAATGTCCCCGACATTGGGTTGATCATGGAGGCTGCGGCGGGCCCGTAAGTGAACGAGAGATGAACCGAGAATGAATCAGTGCAGAACGTCGGCTGAATCTCTCATCGAAGTTTCCCTTTTTGTTTCTCCCGATTTCGAGGTCGGTTCACAAGGGTGTTACCTTCACCTGGGCGAGCCCGGCTCGTCTAGATAGGACAGTTGCTGCCCTAGCGGCAGGAGGTGACAGGTGCGGTTCTCGCTTAAGCCCCAAGATGGGGCATTCTACGCATTCTTCAACGAGGCCGCTGAGAACATCCGGCGTGGCGTCAACATCCTCGCCGAGTGGAACGACGAGAAGCCGGACTACCAGTCGATCTCCGAACGCCTGGTCGACATCGAGCACGACAACGACAAGCTCACCCACCGGCTGATCAACAAGATCGATTCGACGTTCGTCACCCCGCTGGACCGCAACGACATGCACCAGCTGGCGGGCAAGCTCGACGACGTCGTTGACCACATCGAGGCCGCCGCCCACCTGGTGTACCTCTACGACCTCTCGCACCTGCCCACCCTGCCCAGGGAGATGCTGGAGCAGGTCAGCGTGCTGAAGGACCAGGCCGACCTGCTCGCCGACGCGATGCCCAAGCTCAAGGGCTTCAACTCGGAGATGCGCAGCTACTGGGTCGAGTGCAACCGCCTCGAGAACGACGGCGACCGCGCGTACCGGATGCTGCTGGTCCGCCTGTACTCCGGCGAGTTCGAAGGGCTGACCATCATGAAGCTCAAGGAGGTCGCCGACGAGCTGGAGGCGGCCTGCGACTCGTTCGAGCAGGTCAGCCACGTCATCGAGGGCGTGTACGTCAAGGAATCCTGACTTGGACACCAGCACCTACGTGGCGGTCGCCGCGGCGATCGGCGCGGCGCTCCTCTTCGCCTACACCAACGGATTCCATGACGCGGCGAACGCCATCGCCACCTCCGTCTCGACCCGCGCGTTGCGGCCTCGCCCCGCGCTCGCGATGGCCGCGATCGGCAACTTCGTCGGCGCCCATCTGGGCGCCAAGGTCGCCGCCACCGTCGCCAAAGGGCTGGTCGAGCTTCCGGAAGGCATGAACAGCCTGCTCATCGTGCTGGCGGGGGTGTTGGGCGCCATCACGTGGAACTTCATCACCTGGTGGTTCGGCTGGCCGACGTCTTCGTCGCACTCCCTGTTCGGTGGGATCGTCGGGGCGACGCTGCTCGGTGGCGGCGTCGTGCTGTGGGACGGCCTGTTCACCAAGGTGCTGCTGCCGACCATCATCTCGCCGGTGGTCGGCTTCGTGTTGGGCTTCGCGGTGATGATCGCCGTCTACTGGGTGTTCCGTAACGGCCGCCCGACGAAGCTCAACCGGGGCTTCCGGTTCGCCCAGACCGCTTCAGCGGCGGCGATGGCCGTCGGCCACGGCATGCAGGACGCCGCCAAGGTGATGGGCATCATCGTGCTCGCCCTCTACGTGGGCGGGTTCCAGGATTCAGCGACCCACATCCCCGAGTGGGTGTACCTGGCGTCGGCGGGTGTGATGGCCGCCGGCACGTACGCCGGTGGGTGGCGGATCATCCGCACGATGGGGCGGCGGATCATCGACCTCGGCCCACCGCAGGGTTTCGCCGCCGAGACCGTCGCCTCCGCGGTCCTGTACGCCAACACGTGGTGGATCGGGGCGCCGATTTCGACGACTCACACCATCACCTCGGCCATCATGGGTGTCGGCGCGACCCGCGGGAAGCGGGCGGTGCGGTGGGCGGTGGCCCGCTCCATCATGATCGCCTGGGTGATGACGTTCCCGGTGGCGGCGGTGTTCGGCGCCTTGCTCTACCTGCCGATCGGGGCGTTCTGGTAGGCGACCGCCGCCTCCTCGGCCTCGCCATAGACCGCGATGTCCCAGCCGACTCCCCGGTAACCGATGAGCGCCAGCACTCCGTCGTCGTAGTGGGCGACCTCGGGGTCGTACGGGAACGTGCCGTCGACCTCGAACCGCACGTCACCGTCGGTGAGTCGGAAGCCGATGAATCGGGACGACGGCGAACCGGTGATCAGCAGCAGGGTGTCTTCCGGCAGCACCAGCGCCAGTGACTTCTGCCAGCTCTCGATCGACGGGGAGTGCTGGCTCCACCGCTGTTCGCCGGTGGACGCGTCGAAGCAGGTGATCGTGAAGTCGGTGTAGGAGAGCCATGCGCAGAAACCGTCGGGGATGGTCACGACGTCTTCCGCGCGCGGTGGGTAGGAGAAGTGCGCGGCCACCGGCGTGTGGGTGAGCGTTCCGGTGGCGAGGTCCACCACGAACAGCGTGTCGTCCGAGGCGATCAGTTGACCTTTCCGGGCGTACACGATCGCCATCCCGTACCCGATGTCGGTGATGGTCACCGTGTCGACGTCGTCGGCCACGACCGGCAGGTCGGCACGCCACGTGACGTGTCCGGTGGCTGGGGCGACGCTGGCGATCGTGGTGTGGTCGCCGCATTCCATCAGGACGAGCCACCGGTCCACGTCGGTGACGAACTCCCGCTCCAGCTCGGTGCGGCAACCGTCGAGTTCCGGTCGCTGGTAGTCGGGCGTGGTCGCGGCGATGAGGTCGCGGGTTTCGACCAGGTCCACTAG
>CAYTMR010000276.1:0-2647 GCA_964438855.1 uncultured Micromonosporaceae bacterium | reverse complement strand
CCGGGGGGACCCTGCGCGGGGGACAGGGGGAAACCGGGCTGACCACCTCACCCACTCGCTGTGGCGGAGGCGGCGAACCACTTGCGGAGCGCTTCGCCGGTGATGGTGATGGCGTGGTCAGCGTGGAGGTTGCGGGCGATCGCTTCCCATGAGCGGCCTTCGTCGCGTGCGGAGCGGACGAGGGCTTCGAGGGCTCCTTCCTCGCCGAGCTTGTGGTCGGCGAGTTCGTGGGCGGGAGTCCGTTGCATGTTTGGCACCGTAGTTGCCATTTCGGGAACCGTCAACCCCCAAACCGGAGATTCTTGTTGCCAACGGTGTTGGGGGTGGTGTAGAACGGCACCCATGACAACCGCCACCGCAACACCCACCACCACCGGCGCAACCGCCTCCCAACGCATCGCCGAGGCCGTCGCACTCCTGCTCTACATCCAGGACAAGACCCAGACCGACCTCGCCGCCTACCTCCACGTCGGCAAGAGCACCGTCTCCCGCATCCTCAACGGCGAACGCCGGCTCACCGCCGACACCGTCGAATCACTCGCACAGTTCCTCGACGTGCCCGTCTCAGTGCTCTACGACGGCCCCGAGCCCATCCGGGCCAGGGTTCAGAATTGGAAGAAGTTGACCCCCTCCGACCTGCGCATCATCACCGGAGAGGCGAACTCCACAGATACCAGACGGGCGACCCTCCACGCCGTCAAGTGACGGCCCCTCAACTCCTGAGGCACCCTGCCGACCAAGTACGGGACATCGGCGGCGACTTGGCGGACGGCGCAGTGATCAGGGCACACCTAAGCGAGCTGGCATGGCGGCAGTACCGGCCGGGCACCATCGAGCAGCGGGCACGAACGCTCCAGCGCCTCATACGCACCGGCGTCGACCCGGCCACAGCCACCACCAGTCAACTCCAGACGTTCCTCGGGCGGCCCCAAGCGGACGGACGCCCCCTCTCCCCCGCTTCAATCGTCGCCGAGCTCTCACACCTGCGGGGGTTCTACCGGTGGCTCGTCGAGACGGAACGGCGGGACGACGACCCAACCGTACGGATCGTGCGGCCGAGGACCCCGCACTGGCTGCCGCGCCCGATCGGGGAGGACGACCTGGCGCTGGCTGTGACGACCGCTTCGGATCGGGTGCGCCCGATGCTGCTCCTCGCTGCGTATGCGGGGCTGCGGGCGTGCGAGATAGCACCTCTGCGGGGGGAGGATGTCCGTCTCGAGGAGGACCCGCCGACGTTGTGGGTGGGTGAGGGGAAGGGCGGACATCCGGGGGTGGTGGCGATCGCCCCGGTGTTGGCCGGGGAGCTGGCGGGGATGCCTCGCCGTGGCTGGTTGTTCCCGCGGCGCGATGGGAGGGAGGGGCCGATCCCGGCTCACAGGGTGTCGCATCTCGCCAACGCCCATCTGCATCGGGTGGGGGTGTCGGCGACGTTGCACTCGTTGCGGCACCGGTTCGGGACGCAGGTGATGCGGGCGTCTGGCCGGGACTTGCGGCAGACGCAGGAGATGATGCGGCACCGGTCGATCGTGTCGACGACGGTGTACACGGCTGTGGATCAGTCTGAGCAGTCGTCGATCGTGGCGGCGTTGCCGGAACTGCGGCCGATTCTCCGAGCGGTGTGAGTGATGCCGGGGCCAGAGTGGACCGTCGGCGGCCGCCCAGCGTGGGACTGGCAGACGATCGAGCGGTGGTGGTCCGCCCGGTGAACCACCTCCGCGCTTGAGCGGGGACGCGAAAGGAGGGGGGCACCGCCGAAGCGGTGCCCCCCTCTGCCAGAACCTAGAAGCCAGGGTCTCGGGTCAGTGCCAGTTGATGGCCCAGTCCGTCACCGAGATCCTGCGGAGCGTGCCCTCCTGGCCCTGACCAGTCGACGCTGCACCCCCAGGGGACCGGAGGACAGCGCCACCAGACACGGCGATGGTGACAGCGCCAGTGCCGCCCTGCACGATCCGACAGGCCATCCCCTCCGGCCACACCGCGACGAACATCGAGTGGTCGATCGTGAGCGTGACCGCTGCGGAGCAGATGAGCACATTCCCACGGTCGGTCGACGTGAGCACCCTCGACGCGGCAACCGCGACGGGGTATCCGCCACCGGCCTGCCGCTGGTTGACCGCGTCATCCAAGGCGACGGCGGGGGCGAGACCCTTGACCCGCTGGTCGCCCATTGCGAGCGCCTTGCCGCCGAGCGTCACCTCGGTCGGGGCGATACCGATGCCGCCTGATCCCGGCGGGGAGGCTCCGTCGCCGGTCGTGAGCCCGACGAAGAAGTCGGTGACGGCGAGAGCGAGCCTCGGGTACTCATCCCCCGGCTTGCCGAGGCCCGCCACGATGCCGGGGAACAGGCCGCCGATCACGGCGTCGTCGGGCGGGTGGAGGGAGCCTGCCTCCGTCGACGCGGGGAGCGCGTCGGCGGCGAGATCGTGGGCGTCGTCGGCCCGCTGCTGTGCGTCGGCTGCCCGTGCGACCGTCGCAGCATCGGACCCGACACGCCGCGACGCCAACACGTCGAGCACCACAGCGGACGCAGCAGCCTGACCCTGCGCCGACCAGTGCACCGAGTCGCTACACCAGCCGTAGGGGTCGTGGCCGGACCAGACCGGCCCCATCGCGGCGTAGAGATCGACGACGCCGACACCGAGGGCGG
>CAYTMR010000275.1:0-2721 GCA_964438855.1 uncultured Micromonosporaceae bacterium | reverse complement strand
ATCCGCGATGGATCCCCGAGCGAAGGAGGCCTTCGTGAAGCTGTATGTGGACACCACGGGCAAGCAGGTGACGGTGTCGAAGGACCCGGAGCCGAAGACCGACCAGCACGGCAACCAGCGGTCGGAGAAGGGAACGGGCCGTCTGCTCTGGTCGACCCAGGTGTTTGTGCTCGACGAGACGGGTGGCGAGGTCATCACCATCACCACGGCGGGTGAGAAGCCTTCGGTGAAGGTGGGTGAGCTTGTCACGGTCGAGCAGTTGGAGGCTATTCCGTGGGCGACCAACGGGCGTAACGGTGTGGCGTTCCGCGCGACGGCGCTGAAGCCGAAGTCTGGTTCTACGGCTAGCAAGTAGGCCCTCGTACACCCAGGCTGTGTCAGCCCATCTGGTGTCCGCTGACCTGCTGTAGCGGCCTTCGCCGCTAACCCAACCCCAGTGGGGGTTCCGGGGGTGGTTCTGGCTCCTTCATCCCCGGGGCAGCAGCCACGGTCGGTGGCCGCATCCCCTTTCGTGGCGCGGGGTCGGTACTGGCTCCTGATCACCTGCCGGCCTCGTGCCCTTCCAACCCGTATGAAGGGAGACGGTTATGACCACGACTCCGGTCAACCCCGCCCCTGTCCAACTCACCGAGTACGACGAGGTCCTCGGTGCTGACGAGCAGAGCACTCTATCCCGTGATGATCCGCTGCGGTGGGTGCTCAATGTCACGTTCTTCCTCTACCCAGAGACGCCGGTGCAGGTCCGGGTCTATCCCAAGCGCGATCAGGCGGTGATCCGTCTGGGCGGCATTTACGCCGGCAAGGTCGCCATCGACGTCGACGCTGAGCAACTGGATCGGCTGATCAACGTGCTGACAGTCGCACGTGACCGGCTGCGCCGGTCCTGATCCCCAGAAACAGTGCGTGGGGCCGGCACTGGCTCCTACACCTGCCGACCCCACGCCTTCCAACCTATCCACCCACAGAAGGGGGACGTGTCGTGTCCAAGTCTAGCTCTGCCCGCCTGCTTGGGCGCTCGTCTGGATCGGTGACGGTCATCGAGACCAAGGTCCACCGCTCGTATGCCCGGAACGCCCGTCTGGCGTTCGTCATCACGGCTGTTGTGGTCGGTCTGCTGTCCGCCACCATCGCGGCCGACCAGGTACACCCCATCCTCGCCGCCCTACTCGGCGGCCTCATCGGCATCGCAACCGGTGCCGTCGTCTGGACTGTCGTTCGTGTGTGGCCGGTGCTGCGGCTGATCTGGTGGTGGCTACCCGAGATCGCCCTCGCCACAGGGCTCACCTACGGGTGGATCGCCTTGGCCCGTAACACCAGCCTTCCGGTGCGACTGGCCGTTGTGGCCCTGGTCGTCGGTATCACCGCCGGCATCCCCGCCGTCCGGCGGCGTCTGGTGGCGCTGGCCTGGTGTGTGATCGTCCGTCACCGGCTGCGGGTGTGTTTCGCCCAGTTCATCCGCGCCAACGCCTCCGGCAGTCTTCCGCTGATCCTGCTGGCCCGCCCCACACCCGTCGGGGAACGGGTCTGGGTCTACCTCCGCCCGGGCTTGTCGTATGCCGACCTGAACAGCCGGCTGGACAAGATCGCTGTGGCTTGCCACGCCTCCGCCGTCGTGGTGGAGAAGGCATCCGAGAAAACCGCGGCATTCCTGCGGGTCGACATCAAACGGCGTGAAGTGTTGACGGCGACGGTGGATTCGCCGTTGCCGGGCCTGGTCGACCCGGCCACTCCCACCAGCACCCGCACTGTCGGCGCGGTGCCGACCGCGCTGGATCTGCCCGACGTGGCAGACATCCCGGCACAGCCGGCCGCGACCACTGCCGTGACCAAGCCGGCGTCGTCGAAGAACGGCAGCAAGCCGGCCACCACTGCCGCTGCTGTTGTGAACGGCAGCGGTGGGGAGGACATCAGCGACTGGATCTGACCGGGCGTCCTCCCTGGCTCATTCGCCTTCCTGTTTCCGGGCGTGGGGCTGTCTGCCCTCGTGCGGGCACTCCGCGCCCCTTTCCAAACAAGGAGCACCGCAATGACTGTCTCGACTCGCCCCGACGAGGGCACCCGAGCGGTGCCGGTCGGGCCGTCCCTGTCCATGTTCGACCCCATCTATCTCGGGATCGACGAGTTCGGCGAACCCGTCTACCTGGAGCTCGTCTACCGCAATCTGCTAGCCGGGGGTGAACCCGGTGGCGGCAAATCGGGTTTGTTGAACACCATTGCCGCCCACGCCGCATTGTCGACCGATACCCGCCTGGTGTTGTTCGACGGCAAGCTCGTCGAGCTCGGCATGTGGGAGGACATCGCAGACGAGTTCGTCGGCCCTGACATCACCCACGCCCTGGCCGTCCTGCGCCGGCTCCAAACGGTTATGAACAACCGGTACGCGTGGCTGCGTGCCCAGAACCGACGCAAGCTCGCCCCCACCGATGGGCTCTCGGTCATCACGGTGATCGTCGACGAGATCGCCTTCTACTCCGCCACTGTGGGCACAAAGCAGGAGCAGGAAGAGTTCGTCGCCCTGCTGCGCGACCTGGTCGCCCGGGGTCGTGCCGCCGGCATCCCGGTAGTGGCCGCCACCCAGCGGCCGTCGTTCGACATCATCCCCACCAGCCTGCGGGACCTGTTCGGCTACCGGGCCGCATTCCGCTGCACCACACCCAACTCGTCGAACATCGTGCTCGGCCACGGCTGGGCCGAGCAGGGCTACTCCGCTACCGACATCTC
>CAYTMR010000274.1:0-2729 GCA_964438855.1 uncultured Micromonosporaceae bacterium | reverse complement strand
TCGGCTCCGGTGACGGTCCGGGTGACGGCGCCGGGCTCGGCTCCGGCGACGGTTCTGGACTCGGCTCCGGGGTCGGCTCCACCGTCGGGCTCGGCGACGGCGTGCTCGGCACCGTCGGGTTCACGTCGTAGGTCCAGGCGCACGGCGTCGGCTCCTGGCCCGGCGGCGACGGGAACTTCGGTGGGAGCTTCGGCGACGGGAACTTCGGCGGTGGGAACTTCCAGAACGGCCAGCCGCCCTTCTTGGGCGGGAACGGTGCGGGAGCCTCGCACAGGCCACCCTCCGGTGAAGGCCACAGGGTCACGGCGAATTCGAACGGAACCGGGTTCACCGGGTCGACCACACCGGTGACGACGAGGACGACGACTCCGCCAGGGCCAACGTCGATGGTCTGATCGATCGCACCGTTACCGGCAGCGACCTCGCACGCCGACCCATCGCCCTCGGCGGTGCAGGTCCAGCTGACGTCCACATATCCCGTTGGGATCGGAACGATGAGTTGCCAGCCGACCGCGGGCACGTCGCTCGGGTTCGTGAGTTCCACGGTGAACGTCACCGGCTCGCCGGGATCAGGATCGTCGAGCGGATCCACCGTCCCCGAGATCTCGACCACAGGCACCGGTGCCGGCGGCCAAGCGGTCCAGTGAGGAGCAGCGGCTGCGGGCTGGGCCACAACGAACGCAACCGCGCCCCCCATCAAGGCTGCTCCTGCTGCGCGGCGGAGCCGCGTTGCCAAGCTTGAGTTCACTTTCAGCATTGACCCTTCCTGCTAGGAAAGCCGCCGCGGATGGATACGAACAACAGCTCCCCCGTTCTCCGCGGTCCACGTATGGGAACGAGTCAGCTGCGGTATCGACACGCGCGGGATCCCAGCCCGCTTCCCCCGAAAGGGTCTCGACAAGCCACTTCAGATGCGCCGCGACCGCGTGGACACTCTGCCCGCGTTGCTAGAGCCCACGCACCGTCACCGGTCGCGCGGAGTCGGCGGATTCCCTCGCTTCTCGCAGAAGGCTGACCGCCGCCTGCGGGGCGAGTCGATCCACCGCGCGGAGGTCCACCACGATCGGACCGTCACGCCGCAGATGGCGCGCCGCGTCCACGGCGTCGCGCACTTGGGCGGTCCGGTCGGCGTCGACGGTGCCGTGCAACGCCACCACGGTGGTACGCCCGCGCACCTGGTAGTCGATTCTCAGCTCGGCCACGACCATCACTCTCATCCACAACGCCGGTCGTCGGGCGAGGCTTTCTTCCTTTTCTGACCCGCCAAAAGTCCCTCAAACCCTGCAACCATCACCGGGCCCGGCGGCTTCCGGCGCGTGTCGTGGTGGTCGTCACAAGCCGGACTGTCAGCAATGAAACCGACCTGACGGGACGTCGGAACCGTCAGGTTGTCCAAGGGATGAACGACGCAGGTGGCCGAAGGCCTGGCATCAGGGCATCAATCGATCTCATAGGCGAGATTGGGACGCAGCCACCGCTCCACCTCCGCGACGTCCAGACCGCGGCGCGCGGCGTAGTCCTCGACCTGGTCGCGCCCGATCCGTCCGACGGTGAAGTACCGCGCCGCGGGGTGCGCGAACAGCAGGCCGCTGACACTGGCGGCCGGCGTCATGGCGCAAGACTCGGTGAGCGAAAGGCCGATCTGATCGGCGCCGAGCAGCGCGAACAGGTCCTGCTTCTGGCTGTGGTCGGGGCAGGCCGGGTAACCGAGCGCTGGGCGGATCCCGCGGAACCGCTCGGCGTGCAGTTCCTCCACTGTGGGGTTAGCGTCCGGCTCGTACCATTCCCGGCGCGCCTTGAGGTGCAGGTACTCGGCGAAGGCCTCGGCGAGCCGGTCGGCGAGTGCCCGGACCATGATCGCCCGATAGTCGTCCTTGGCTGCCTCGTACGAGGCGGCCAACTCCTCGGCGCCGTGGATGACGACGGCGAAGCCGCCCAGGTGGTCTCCGGCCGGCGCGAGATAGTCGGCGAGGCACCGGTTGGGGCGTCCAGCCGGCTTCTGCGTCTGCTGACGCAGCATCGGGAAGCGCATCGACGGCTCCTCGATGACGAGATCGTCGCCCTCGGAGTGAGCTGGCCAGAAGGCGTACAGGCCGCGAGCCCACAACGACTTCTCGGCGATGATCTGGTCGAGGAGCTGGTTGGCGTCATCGAAGAGTTCGCGCGCCTCCGGCTGCTCCAGAATGGCCGGATACTTACCCCTCATCTCCCAGGCCAGGAACAGGAACTGCCAGTCGATCATCGGACGTAGCTCGGTCAGCTCCGGTTCCACCCGGCGTACGCCGGTGAACGGCGGCACCGGCACGTCGGTGAAGGACACCGACTCCGGGTTGGCCCTGGCCTGCGCGAGAGTCAACAGTGGTGTCTGCTGTCGGTTGGCGTGCTGGTCGCGCAGCCGCTGCTGCTCTGTCCGGTTGCGCGCAGCGAGCTCTTGGGACCGCGTCGGATCCAGCAGATCCGAGACCACACCGACCACTCGTGACGCGTCGAGCACATGCACGGTCGTCCCGTCGTAGGCGGGCGCGATGCGCACCGCCGTGTGCTGGCGAGACGTGGTCGCGCCACCGATGAGCAGCGGCAGCTTGAGCCCGCGACGCTGCATCTCCTCGGCGACGTTGACCATCTCGTCCAGCGACGGGGTGATGAGACCCGACAAACCGACCACGTCGGCGCCCTCGGCCACGGCGGTGTCGAGGATGGTCTCGGCCGGCACCATCACCCCGAGGTCG
>CAYTMR010000273.1:0-2779 GCA_964438855.1 uncultured Micromonosporaceae bacterium | reverse complement strand
GGTGTCCCTTTCCTGCCAGTGCGGCCTATCTCCACCACGCTCGCGTAGACCGTAGTACGTGACCGCCATCCAACCCGAGTGGGTGTCGTGGCCCGCGTCAGTTTCAGGCCATATGGTGGGTGGGTATGACCGCACAGTGTGGTGCGGGGCGAGGGAGGGCTGGCTGCATGGATGGCCACACGGTGGTCGACGCAGGCCCGGCGCCGACAGACGTCGCGGAGGGCGACGACGGCGAGCTGGCCTACCCGAGCGCCGAACGCTTGATCGGACAGGCAGTGGCGCTCGCCGGCGACGACCTAGAGACGGCGCGCCTGGTGCAACGCTATTGGCGGTTCGCGCCCGACGAGGATTTTGTCGACCGCACTCCGGCCGCGATGCTCGCGGCCGTCGAAAGTCACGTGGCGCTGGCTCGACAGCGTCTGCCTGGTGAGCTGAAGCTACGGGTCAGCGAGGGGGAGCGCGACACCGTGCCGCCTCCCCGGCCACATACGGTGATCGAAGCCGTAGTCGACGACATGCCGTTCCTGGTGGATTCGATCACCGCCGCGCTCACCAGCCACAACCTGCACATCCACCTGATGGTGCACCCGACTGTGGTGGTGCGCCGAGAGCCGCTGGGGAAGCTGACGGACGTCGCCGCCGACGTGGAACCCGACGACGCCATCCCCAGTGACGTGGTCGAAAGCTGGATCCGGATCGAGGTCGATCCGCTCCCCGACCAGCAGGCCCGCGACCGGTTGCGCTCGGACCTACGACGGGTGCTCACCGACGTGCGGGAGGCGGTCGAGGACTGGCCGAAGATGCGCGCGGCGGCGCTGTCGATCGCGGACGAGTTGGCGACCGCGCAGCTTGGCGGGGTACGCCCGCCGGTGCCGGAGAAGGACATCACCGACGCCGTGGCGCTGCTGCGCTGGCTCGCCGACGACCACTTCACCTTCCTCGGCTACCGCGAGTACCAGCTCGTCGACGGTGACACGCTGGTGGCCAAGCTGGGCACCGGGCTGGGCATCCTGCGCTCCGACCAGGTCCGGCCCAAGGTGCTGTCACAGCTGCCGCCGGAGGTGCAGGCCAAGGTCCACGAGAAGCGCCTCCTCGTCATCACCAAGGCGAACTCTCGCGCCACCGTGCATCGCGACGCCTACTTGGACTACATCGGGATCAAGACCTTCGACGAGGATGGAAACGTCGTCGGGGAGCGGCGGTTCCTTGGCCTGTTCGCCGCCTCGGCGTACCGCAGCAGCGTGCGGGACGTCCCGGTGGTCAAGCGCAAGGTCGCGGAGGTGGTGGAGCGTTCCGGGCTGTCTGAACACAGCTACTCCGGTCGGGAGCTGCTGGAGATTTTGGAGACGTACCCGCGCGACGAGCTGTTCCAGACCAGCACCGACGACCTCTACTACACGGCGATCGGCGTCCTACGCATGGCCGGTCGACGGCAGCTGCGGGTGTTCCTGCGCCGCGACGCCTACGGCCGGTTCGTTTCCTGCCTCGTCTACCTGCCCCGTGACCGGTTCACCACCGCCAATCGGCTGCGTATGCAGGAGATCCTGATGGAGGCGCTCAACGGGGTAGGCGTCGACTCCACGGCCCGGGTGACCGAGTCGCTGCTGGCGCGGGTGCACTTCATCGTCCGCACCGAGCCGCACCGTGTCCCACCACAGGTCGACCTCGACCTGCTCACCCAGGCGTTGTCCGAGGCGACCCGATTGTGGGACGACGACGTGTCGCTGGTGCTGGAGCGACAGTTCGGTCTCGCCCAGGCCAAGCAGCTGCTCGCACGGTACCAACGCGCGTTGCCCGACGCCTACAAGGATCGGCACCCGCCGCATGAGGCGGTCAAGGATCTGGCCAAGTTGGAGCTGCTGGAGGAGCCTGGGCAGCTGGAGATGCACCTCTGTCAGCGGGCCGACGACATCGCCGATGTTCGATTCAAGGTCTTCCGATACGGCGAACCGATGCTGTTGTCGGAGGTGCTGCCGGTGCTGCACTCGTTCGGTTTCCAGGTCGCCGACGAGTACCCGTACGAGGTGGCCCGCGAGGACGGCACCGTCTACGTCTACGACTTCGGCCTGCGCACGCCTCCCGACATCCCCGACCCGGTCACCGTCGCCGGACAGGTGGAGAACGCCTTCTCCGCCGCGTGGCGGGGGGAGGCGGAGGTCGACGGGTTCAACTCGTTGGTGCTGCGGGCGGGGTTGACGTGGCGGCAGGTCGTGGTGCTGCGGGCGTACGCCAAGTACCTGCGCCAGACCGGCAGTGTCTTCTCTCAGGAGTACCTGCAGGCCACCATGGCCGCGCACCCGGAGTTGGCGCGGCTGCTGGTGGAGTTGTTCGAGGCCCGGTTCGACCCGGCGCTCGCCGGCGCCATGGCCGAGCGGGCCGACCGGGCCGGGCGGCTCGTCGACCAGGTCGGTCGAGCGTTGGAGAGCGTGGACAGCCTCGATCAGGACCGGATATTCCGGTCGTACCTGACGTTGATCCAGGCGACCACCCGTACGTCGTTCTTCCAACGCGGCGCGGACGGACGACCGAAGTCGTACGTCGCGTTCAAGTTGGACCCCCGGGCGGTGCCGGAGCTGCCCGAGCCTCGACCGCACTATGAAATCTTCGTGTACTCCCCACGGTTCGAGGGTGTACACATGCGCTTCGGTGCGGTCGCCCGGGGCGGACTGCGGTGGTCGGACCGGCTGGAGGACTACCGCACCGAGATCCTGGGGCTCGTGAAGGCGCAGGCGGTCAAGAACGCGGTGATCGTGCCGGCCGGCGCCAAGGGCGGCTTCGT
>CAYTMR010000272.1:0-2790 GCA_964438855.1 uncultured Micromonosporaceae bacterium | reverse complement strand
AGCGGGGCGAGAAGACCTCGACCAACCCGATCGCCTCGATCTTCGCCTGGACCCGAGGCCTGGCCCACCGCGGCAAGTTGGACGGCACTCCGGACGTCACCCGGTTCGCTGAGACGCTGGAGCGCGTCTGCATCGAGACGGTGGAGAGCGGCCGCATGACCAAGGACCTCGCGCTGCTGGTCGGCGGCGACACGCCCTGGCTGACCACCGACGAGTTCATGAACGCCATCGCGGAGAACCTGGCGAAGAAGCTCGCCGCCTGATTAGTGGCGGTTGCCGCGACCAGGGCCGTCGACCCACACGTCCTCCGTGGGCCGGCGGCCCTCGTCGTGTGGCCAGCGACTTTCCGTGAGCCGGCGGTCTGCGACGGCGTCCATAGGGAGAAATAAGTGGACCCTGTCGTTGCGGCGGTGTAGGCGGACATCTAAGCTCGCAAGGCGCGACACAGCATGACCGCAGCGTCGAAAGTGAGGGCCCACGTGCGGCACCGAAGGCTGACCCGGCGCGAAACGCTGCAGCTGGCAGGGCTTGGTTCGCTGAGCACACTGTTCCTGGTCGGCTGTGGTGGTGAGGATCCGCCGCTGATCGAGGGTGAGTTCGCCGAGTCCGATGAGCTTGGCGCAGCGCGGCTGCAGGAGGTGCTAGACCGTCGCGCGGAGGCGCAACTCACCGGCGACGAACAGGCTTACCTCGCCGATCTGGACGAAGGTAACGACGAGCTCATCGCGCAGGAGCGTGCGGTCTTCGCGAACCTCCGGCTGTTCCCACTCGACGATGTCCAGTTCCTCGTGCCGCGCCGTCCCTTGTATGACGAAGGCGACAGTGACGGCACGGCCCGATTCGGTCCGGTGGTGAAGGTGGTCCGACTCACCACCGACGACGGACCTAGCGGCGTGCTCGGGCCTGGTGAGGCCTTCGAGTACCGGATCGCCGCCCGGGACGGCCGGATCGTCATTGTCGACATCAAGCCCCTCATGTACGAGGAACTGTCGACTGGCAAGTACGGACACGGCCGTCTCACGTCCTTGTCGGCCGCTACCCCGTGGAATTTGTCATCGCTCCATGTCACCAACGTCGGCAAGGTGTGGTTGGCCGGGGACGATTCGGTCCCCGACCTCAGTCCATACGCAGCCGTGACCGAGTCCGAGCTGGCGGTGGTGGAGGACGTCTGGGGCGATCGACCCACGTTCCCTGGCCACGTCATGTTCTTCAGTCGTGACACGGACACTTTCGGCCAGTGGTTCGAACTGGCCACGAGGACACCGCTGGAGAGTTTCTGGGGTGTCGCTCTCCCTCGCTCGGGAGTGCAGGAGAACGGTGAGGTGTACGCCGCCAAAGCGGTGAGTGCCCGGATGGTCATCAACCTCAGCGCCATCGAACGGACCGGCGAGACGCCGGACTCCACCATGCGCCACGAGTTCGTCCACGCGGTGACCGTCCGGGCTGTCGGTTTCGGTAGCACTCCCGTCCGCCCGCCGACCTGGGCCATCGAGGGTTTCGCGCGGTACATCCAGTACCGGGATCAACCTCACATGATGCAGCATGTCCGCAGGCAGGCGCGTCAGGCGTACCAGTCGGCACTTCCCGCCACCGAGGACTTCTACGAGGGAAGCGAGGACCGGGTGCTGGGTAACTACGCGCTCGGTTCCACGGTGTTCGACTACATCAACCAGACACATGGGCTGACGGCGGCGGTCGACTTCTACGACGCGGTGATCAAGTACGACGACACGGCTAGCAGGCCGTTCGTCGAATATCCCGCGTTCGACGGGGTCTGCGAGCACGTCCTCGGCACCAGTGCCCAAGATTTCTTGCAGCAGTGGGACTCGTTCGTGCGGAGGGCGTGACGTGACGCAGTATGGACAGCCGCCACCCCCGGCGGAGATGCCACCACCACCGCCGCCTGGAGACGGGCCGCCGTCGGTAGCGCACCCGCCCCCTGGGGTTCAGCCACCACAGGGACCGCAGCCACCACCACCTGGGACGCAGCCACCACCGTGGGGGCAACCACCCCCCGGACCACCACCGCCCTCTGGAGCGCAGCCCTCGCCTCCGACCAGTGGGCCGGTGCCTGGTCAGTGGATGCCGCCCCAACAGTGGGCCCCGCCGGCCGGCGGGCCACCTGCAGGCCCAGGGGCCTACCCTCCGCCGGTCCCCCGACCACCCAGCAGGTGGGGCAAGGTGATGCTGCTGGCGCTGCTGGTCGGAGTTCTCACGCTCGCCGGATCTGGTGTTGGCATGTTCCTGCTCGCCAACCGGAGCGGACCCGAGACCGGTCCGGGAAGGTGCAGCTCCAACTACTTCGGTTGTATCCCGACCCTGCCTTTCGAGTCCGTCCAGGCGGTCCTCACCGAGAACGGCTTCGCCTGCAACGCCGACCAGTACGGCGGCGAGTCGACGTCGGTCCTCTGCGAACTCGAGGCTGGCTATACCGAATTCCGGGTGACGTTCGATCTGTACAACGACCGGATTCGGTCCTACTACGGCTATCTCGTAACGCAGCAAGATGTTCCGCAGCCCAGCGAGTCGGCGCAAGCGTTCCTGATCTGGCTGGCGGGCCTTCCGTTCGGCGCTGACCCGGAAGCGCTACGAGTGGCTCAGGACTGGGTAGCCGGGCACATCGGCGAAGAGGAGCGGGCTGAAGTCGTCATTCGAGGCTACAGCTTTTCTCTGGAGCAGAGCGACGTGATAGTCACGCTTTCGGTCGACGGGAGAGGCGCATGAAGCCCAAAGCACGGCCGTCGGGGGCGATCGCAGCGTTGGTCGTTTGCGGTGTCGCAGTGGTGGCGC
>CAYTMR010000271.1:0-2823 GCA_964438855.1 uncultured Micromonosporaceae bacterium | reverse complement strand
GGTGTGACGTGTGGGCTGCCGTCAGCTTCGAGTGTGGCGACGTGGGCGAGCTGCCGCTCGGACAGGAGTGCGCGGTCTTCGTCCGTGAGAATCCCCATGAGTCCGAATCTACGGCGACGGCCCGCCGTGAATCCCTCAGTTCGCGAAATGCGCACCGACCCGGCGCCTTGGCCCTAGCCGTCACCGCGGTCGGTCGCCGGTCCGTCGTCGGGTAGAGAGTCGAGCCACCGCTGGGCGTCGTCGCGGGCGGTACGGATGGATTCACCGATGACCGGCGTCGCCTCATGCGTCTGCACCGCACCAGTGGCGGCGAACTTGCCGGTCCGGAAAAGGTGGTCACGCTCAGCCTCACCCAGCCCCACGATGTAGAGGCGTCCTTGCGCGGCGACCAACTTGTCGGCGTAGTCGGACAGGACACGGGCCAGGGTCGCCTCTAACGGGGTGGTGCCGCGCAGGCGCAGGATGACCACCGGATGCTTACTACCTTTGGGGTCTGGCAGGAGCTGTCCGAGTTTCCGGGCGCTGGCGAAGAAGAGGCTGCCGTAGACGTCGAACACGGTGATGCTGCGGTCCGGTAGGCGGCTCGGAGGCATCCGTTCGGCGAACTGTCCATCAGCCCGCTCGTACTGCTCGACCAGGACCACGTTGCTGCCGGCCCGGATGACGTAGATGGCTATCGAGAGCACCACACCGGTGGCCACGGCGAGCTGGACCGGCAGCACCAGCAGGGCCACGAGTACGGTCCCGGCGGCCAGGCGGGGAATCCGACCGGCGCGCCATACCGCGCGTACCTCAGCGGGGCGGATGGAGCTGACACCGGCTGCGACCAGCAACGCGCCGAGCGCTGGCATGACCACGGCCGAGATGAGATGAGGGAGGGCGACCACGACGACCACCATCAAGATCCCGGAGAAGATCGCCGCCCAGCGTCTACTGGCACCGGAGATGATGCTGATCGCGGTGCCGCTCAACGACCCACCGACCGGGAGGCCAGAGAACAGCCCGGCGGCGACGTTGGCGGCACCCTGCGCGGTGATGTCCCGGGAGGTGCTGCGTGGCGAACCGTCCGGGTTGGGTGCGCTCTCGCTGACCCCGGCGCCCTGGATGATCACGATGACGGCCACCGAGAAGGCGCCGGTGACCAGATCAACCGACAGGTGGGAAAGGGCAGGAAGCTGCGGCAGCGGCAGGCGGCTGCTGATCGTACCGATGTCACCGACCGTCGCTACACCATCGAGGGACAAGCCGAACGCCAATGCGGTGGGCACACCGACCGCGATCAAGCTGGAGATCCGCCCCAACCACGGGGTGCGGCGCAGCCCGACCGCCAGCGCTAGCGCCAGGAGAGCGAGCGCGAGAGAAGGCAGGTGGATCCGGTCGATGTTCGTGACCAGGTCGACGGTCCGGGTGAGGAGACTGTCACCGGTGGGCGCGATGCCGCTCACAATGGGCAACTGGGTGAGTATCAGCACGACGGCGATGCCGGTGACGAAGCCGGTCATGACCGATAGGGACACGAAGCGGACCAGCCGTCCCAGCCGTAGCAGACCCAGCGTGATCGCGATCAGCCCGGTGAGGATCACCATCAGGAAGAGGGCGCCGGCGCGGTCCTCCCCCGAGAAGTCCAGCAGCGACTGGCCAGCTACCAGGGCGGCGGCGCTGGTGCTGTTGATGACCATCAGACGGCTGCTCGACAGCAGTCCACCGACCACCGGAGCAACCATGTTCGCGTAGAGCCCGTAGATGGGGTTGACCCCGGCCAGCAGACCGTTGGCCATACCGTCCGGTACCGAGCTGACGGTCACGGTCAGCCCAGCGACAGCATCGTTGCGCAGCACCTTGGGGCCGGGGAGACCCCGTTGCAGGGCGGTGACCGCGTAGCGCATGCGGTCCATGCCGATTCCCGGCAGGGTCCACGGCGCGCCGCCCGCGGGATCACTCCCCCGAGGGTCTCCCCACATCGATCCCACTCCTGGTTCCCACGGTGGTGCCCACTCTGGCAGCCAGGGCGGAGCCGGACAGCGTGCCGGTTCGTAGTTCCCCGGATCGGGGGAACATCACCGTGGGAGCCTGGACGTGCGCCTGGCATCCCCGGTCACACGAGCGTCGGGTGGCAGCCGCTCGGCTGCCACCCTTTGCTCCGTCAGGCGTCGTTGAGAACCCACTTGCTCCACTCGGTGCAATAGTCAGGCAGGTACGTGGCGCCGACACACAGGTCCATCACCGGGGGAAGGGTCTGCCGGACGGCCGTGTCATTCTCGGTCACGAGCGCGCTGGCGGGTGTGGCGACACTCAGTGTCAAGGCGATGCCCATGAGGGCGGCGACCACAATCTCCTTGTGCATGCGCGCCGTGGAGTGCTGTGGTGTTCGTCACGTGACCAGCTAGTCTGGCACGCATCTGGCACGCGAGTCAGGGCGGACGGCTGGCGGGACTCGAGCCCACAACCTCCGTCGACCGGCAGGCCAGGCGGTGCACCACAATGGCGATGTGCTGAGCTACGTCCGCTGGTACTGGCCGGAAGAGGATCGTTGGAACTACGACGAACTCGACACGGATCGGTGGTCTCTGCGCCACATCGAGTTGCGGGGAGACGGAGCGGTCGTGGCAGCGGCGTCCCTTGCGGAAGTGCTGGCCGCACGCGACTTAGGTGGCGAGAGCGCTGTTGCGAATTACGAGAGGCGATATGGCGTCGTACCGGAAGCGCCGTTCCCGCCGCCTGACGCTACCACCGCGCCTGTGCAGGAGACGTTGTCTGCCGGTGAGTTCGAGCAGCTGTGGCGGCACGCTCGCAACCAGTTGGAACAGGCCGGCAGCGACTGAC
>CAYTMR010000270.1:0-2823 GCA_964438855.1 uncultured Micromonosporaceae bacterium | reverse complement strand
CCGAGGCCACCTCCTCGTTGAACCGGAAGGTGACCGCGAGGTCACGCAGGTGGTACTTGAGGGCCTCCACTACTTCAAGGTCGCAGAACTCCAGCATCCGGCCGCGCCGCTCCACCACCGTGACCTTCGTGCCGAGCGCGGCGAACATCGAGGCGTACTCGATGCCGATGACGCCGGCGCCGACCACCAACAGCGAGCGCGGCAGTCGGACCAGCTCGAGCAGGCCGTCGGAGTCGATGATGGTGCGGCCATCGAAATCCACACTGGACGGCCGCGCTGGCCGGGTGCCCGTGGCGATGATGATGGTGTCGGCTCGTACGTCGACCTCACCGCCGTCGTCCTCCGTCACCCGGATGGTGTGGGGATCCACGAATCGACCCGCGCCGGTCAGCAGCGTCACTCGGTTGCGGACCAGCTGACTGCGAATGATGTCGATCTCCCGCTTGATGACGTGCTCGGTGCGGGCTGCGAGATCACCCACCGTGATCTCGTCCTTGACCCGGTAGCTCTGGCCGTACAACTCACGCTGCGACAGCCCGGTCAGGTAGAGCACCGCTTCCCGGAGCGTCTTCGAGGGGATGGTCCCGGTGTTGACGCTGACTCCACCGATCATGTCGCGGCGCTCGACCACCGCCACCCGCCGACCCAGCTTCGCCGCCGCGATCGCTGCCTTCTGCCCGCTCGGCCCAGATCCAAGGACGAGTACGTCAAAGTGCTCCACTGCGACAGTCTCTCAGGTCTGCGCACCCAATCGAGATTGGCGTGTGTCGCCGTGTCGACGTCCGCCGCCCGCCAGGCGTTTCACGACCTGCACAAACGCGCGAAGTAGGATGGGCCGGGAGGTACGCGTGTCTTTTCCACCTGGGGCGGTCGCGGCAGCCGAACCGGGCACGCCGGAGCATGAGGAACTGTTGCGCTATGTGGAGCGCCTGGCGCTGACGTTCGCGAGCGCCGGCTGGCCCAGGATGGCTAGTCGGGTCTTCGCCTACGCCCTCGCCCACAACGCCGACCGCTACACCGCGGCGGAGCTCTCGCGGGCACTGCGGGTGAGTCCGGCCGCGATCTCCGGTGCGGTGCGCTATCTGGTGTCCAACGGCCTGTTGGCCAAGGAACGGGAGCCTGGCGCCCGGGTCGACACCTACCGCCTTTACCACGACCTGTGGTACGAGATCGCCCTGCAGCGTGGTGACTACATCGAACCGTTCGTCAAGGTCGCCGAGGAGGGCGCCGAGCTGCTGGGGCGCGACACCCCGGGTGGGCGACGGATGGCGGAGACGGCCGAGTTCTACGCGTTCATCCGACGCCGGCTGCCCGACCTGCTCGCGGAGTGGCGCGAGTACAAGCGAGCGACCTTCCCGGACTGAGCGTCAGACCGCCGCCAGGTCCCGCCGCCGCAAGCCCGCTAGCCCCACCACCAGCAGGACGGCTGCCACCACGGTCAGGACGATGAGCGGTAGCGGCTCAAACTCAGCCGCTGGCAGGCGCGGCACGTGACCCAGCGGTGAGAAGTGCGACATCCAGCCCGGGAAGCGGAGCAGCTCACCGAGGTAACCCACGATGAAGGCGTACGCGGGGACCAGCCACGCCAGCGGCGCCAACCGGGGAGCCCACCCGTACAACGCCGTGGTGACGCCGCACATCACCCACAGCGCCGGCAGGTAGGCGGCCGCGGCGCCCAGCGACCGCCACAGCACGTCCGTGTCGCCGACCGAGGCCGCGCCCAGGGCAGCGAACGCCAACCCGGACAGCATCTGGATGACCAAGCCGCCCAGCAGCGCGGTGGCCAGGTGGCTCGCCATCCAGCGCCCCCGCGACAACGCGGTGGCCAGCACCGGTTCCGCCCGGGCGACGTTCTCCTCAGCCCGTGGGCGCAGCGTCGCGAGCACCACGTAGACGGCGGTAAGGCTCGTGACGACGATCATGATCATCGAGATGAAGGAGTCGAGTATGGTGTCGCCGCCGACCTGCGCGATCAACTCCCCCAACCCTGAGACCTCGGCCACCATGCGCTCCACCTCGCCGAGGATGGCGCCGTACATGGCCGCGAGCAGCATCGCCCCGGCGGCGAAACCGACCAGCAACCCGCGGTGCAGGCGGAGAGCGAAGCCGAACGGCGTGGTGAGGAAACGCGATCCGGTGGCCCGCCCCACCCTCGGTGGGCGCAGACCCGCGCCGACGTCACGGCGGGTGCTCAGCACGAACGCCACGGCGGCGAGCAGCCCGGCGGCCGCGACCGCGAGCAGCGTCGGCCACCACTGGTCGGCCACGAACGGGTAGGTCCGTTGGGCCCAACCGATCGGCGACACCCAGGACAGCGCCTCGGCGCTGACGTCGCCCACGGCCCGCAGGGCGAATGCCACGCCGACCCCGGCTAACGCCATCCCGGTGGCGGCACGCGAGTGCTCCGTGAACTGGACGGTCACCGCGGCCAGCGCCGCAAAGCACCATCCGAGCGCCCCGATCGCCGTTCCGAACAGGACACTTCCACTCACCGTGACGCTGGGCATGCCGGTGACGACCAGGCTGGCGGCGAGGACGGCGGCGACGCCGACGTTGGCGATCAGCGCTACCATCAGGGCGGCGGCGAGGTGTGCGTGTCGACCGACGATGCTGGCACGGACCAGTTCGGCACGGCCGGTCTCCTCTTCCTGCCGTGTGTGCCGCACGACCAGCAGGATGTTGAGCAGTCCCACCGCGAGCGCGAGGTACGCGACCATCTCGTGGCTGTGCATCGCGCCGAGGGTGTACTCGGCACCCTCCAGGTAGCGGCGTGGGCCGGTCATCGCCAGGCCCGCCGGGGTGTGGAGCGTCTCCGCGACGACC
>CAYTMR010000269.1:0-2863 GCA_964438855.1 uncultured Micromonosporaceae bacterium | reverse complement strand
CCCCGAAGAAGATGAAGGCCGCCGCGCTGCGCGGTGCCCTCTCCGACCGGGCCCGCAACGGTCGCGTGCACGTGGTCGAGGGGTTCGTGGCCGGTGAGAAGCCGTCCACCAAGACCGCGGTGCAGCGGCTCAACCAGCTCACCGACCGCAAGCGGGTGCTGGTGGTGCTGGGCCGCGACGACCGGATCAACTGGCTCTCGCTGCGCAACGACCCGCGGGTGCACCTGCTCGAACCCGGCCAGCTGAACACGTACGACGTGCTGGCCAGCGACGACGTGGTGTTCACCAAGGAGGCGCTGGAGCAGTTCCTGGCCGCCGGGAAGCCGGCGAACAAGGAGGGCGAGTAATGGCTACCATCGCCGACCCACGCGACATCATCATCAAGCCCGTCATCTCGGAGAAGAGCTACGGCCTGCTGGACCAGAACTGGTACACGTTCCTCGTCCACCCGGACGCCAACAAGACTGCGATCAAGATCGCGATCGAGAAGATCTTCAACGTGCGGGTGGTGGCGGTGAACACCAGCAACCGGCAGGGCAAGCGCAAGCGCACCCGTACCGGTTGGGGACAGCGCAAGGCGACCAAGCGGGCGCTGGTCAAGCTTGCCGACGGGGACCGGATCGAGGCCTTCGGCGGCCCGGTGAGCTGAGGGGATATACGACATGGCCATCCGTAGGTACAAGCCGACGACGCCGGGGCGGCGCGGTGCCACCGTCGCGGACTTCGTCGAGATCACCCGCTCCGAGCCGGAGAAGTCGCTGGTGCGTCCGCTCCCTAAGAAGGGCGGGCGGAACGTCCACGGCCGTATCACCGCTCGGCACCAGGGCGGCGGTCACAAGCGGCAGTACCGGGTGATCGACTTCCGGCGGGCCGACAAGGACGGTGTGCCGGCCAAGGTCGCCCACATCGAGTACGATCCGAACCGTACGGCGCGGATCGCGCTGCTGCACTACGCCGACGGCGAGAAGCGGTACATCATCGCGCCGAAGGAGCTCCAGCAGGGCAGCCGGGTCGAGTCCGGGCCGGGCGCGGACATCAAGCCGGGCAACAACCTGCCCCTGCGCAACATCCCGGTGGGTACGACGATCCACGCGGTGGAGCTGCGCCCGGGTGGTGGCGCCAAGCTGGCCCGCGCCGCCGGGGTGGGGATCCAGCTGCTGGGCCGGGAGAACCAGTACGCGACGCTGCGGATGCCCTCGGGTGAGATCCGGAAGGTGGACGTACGCTGCCGGGCCACGATCGGTGAGATCGGCAACGCCGAGCAGGCGAACATCCACTGGGGCAAGGCCGGTCGCATGCGCTGGAAGGGCAAGCGTCCCAGCGTGCGTGGTGTGGCGATGAACCCGGTGGACCACCCGCACGGTGGTGGTGAGGGTAAGACCTCCGGTGGCCGGCACCCGGTGAACCCGAAGGGTAAGCCCGAAGGCCGTACTCGTCGCAAGAGCAAGGCGAACGACAAGCTCATCGTCCGGCGTCGCACCTCCGGGCGGAAGCGCGGCCGGAGCTGATTAGGGGTTAACGGAGATGCCACGCAGTCTGAAGAAGGGTCCGTTCGTGGACGAGCACCTGATGAAGAAGGTGCTCGCACAGAACGAGAAGAACACCAGGCAGGTCATCAAGACCTGGTCGCGACGCTCCACGATCACGCCGGAGATGCTCGGTCACACGATCGCGGTGCACGACGGTCGCAAGCATGTGCCGGTCTTCATCACCGAGGCGATGGTCGGGCACAAGTTGGGCGAGTTCGCATTGACCCGCACGTTCAAGGGTCACGCCAAGGAAGACCGGAAGAGCCGCCGGCGCTGACCGGTGGGTGGAAGAGGACTAAGGGGTTACCGGGATGCCAGCTATGGCCGACGCACCGGCCGCACCTGGAGCGCGGGCGGTCGCGCGCTATGTGCGGACCTCCGCGATGAAGGCGCGCCGCATGGTGGACCTCATTCGCGGGCTGCCCGCGAAGGAGGCGCTGACGGTGATGCAGTTCGCGCCGCAGGCCGCCAGCGTGCCGGTCTACAAAGTGATCGAGAGCGCCATCGCGAACGCGGAGAACAACGAGCAGCTCGACCCGGACTCGTTGATCATCTCTGAGGCGTACGTGAACGAGGGGCCGACGATGCGTCGGTTCCGCCCGCGGGCGCAGGGTCGCGCGTACCGCATCCGTAAGCGGACCTGCCACATCACGGTGGTGGTGGAGGCGGTTTCGCCAGCAACGCAGCGGAAGGCGCGGCGGACCGGCGGGAAGAAGACGGCGCCTAAGCAGGCCAAGACCACGACGGCGGCGCGGACGACTGCCGAGAAGGAGACCGAGTAATGGGTCAGAAGGTTCACCCGCACGGGTTCCGGCTCGGCATCTCGAGCGACTGGAAGTCCCGGTGGTACGCGGACAAGCTGTACAAGGATTACGTCGCCGAGGACGTCAAGATCCGCAAGATGATGGCGACCGGCCTGGAGCGGGCTGGTATTTCCAAGGTGGACATCGAGCGGACCCGGGACCGGGTGCGCGTCGACATCCACACTGCTCGACCGGGCATCGTCATCGGCCGTAAGGGTGCTGAGGCTGACCGCATCCGCGGCGAGCTGGAGAAGCTGACCGGCAAGCAGGTGCAGCTCAACATCCTCGAGGTCAAGAATCCGGAGTCCGACGCGCAGCTGGTTGCTCAGGCGGTCGCCGAGCAGCTGTCGAGCCGGGTGAGCTTCCGTCGCGCGATGCGCAAGGCGATGCAGTCGGCGATGAAGAACACCCAGGTCAAGGGGATCCGGGTGCAGGTCTCCGGCCGACTCGGCGGAGCCGAGATGTCGCGGACCGAGTTCTACCGCGAGGGCCGGGTGCCGCTGCACACGCTGCGCGCCAACATCGAGTACG
>CAYTMR010000268.1:0-2864 GCA_964438855.1 uncultured Micromonosporaceae bacterium | reverse complement strand
CCATCGCCAGCAGGGTCAGCAACTGCAGCAGGTGGTTCTGCAGGACGTCGCGGGCCGCGCCCGCAGCGTCGTAGAAGCCGGCGCGGGTACCGATGCCGACGTCCTCGGCCATCGTGATCTGGACCGAGTCGACGTACTGGTTGTTCCACACCGGGTCGAAAAGGGTGTTGGCGAACCTCAGCGCGAGGAGGTTCTGGACCGTCTCCTTCCCCAAGTAGTGGTCGATGCGGAACACATCCTCGGCGCCGAAGACGTCGTCGACCAGCGCGTTGAGCTCGCGGGCGGAGGCGAGGTCGTGGCCGAACGGCTTCTCCACCACCACCCGCCGCCAACCACCCCAACGGTCGTTGTCGGCCATCCCGGTGCGTGACAGCTGCTTGAGCACCACCGGGAAGGCAGCCGGTGGGATGGAGAGGTAGAAGGCGGCATTGCCTGGGATGCCGTGCGTGGTCCGCAGGTCCGCCAACGTGGTGGCGAGCGTGTCAAAGGCGGCGTCGTCGTCGAACGAGCCGCCCACGAAACGGATACTGCCGGCCAGACGTCCCCAGACTTCCTCACGCCAGGGCGTGCGGGCGTGGGCCTGGGCCGCCTCCCGGGCTACGCGCTCGAAGTACGCGTGGTCCCAGTCCCGCCGGGCGAAGCCGACCACCGCGAAACCCGGTGGAAGCAGGCCTCGGTTGGCCAGGTCGTAGATGGCTGGCAGCAGCTTCTTGCGAGCCAGGTCACCGGTGACGCCGAAGATGACGAGCGCGCAGGGTTCCGGGATCCTGGGCAGTCGCCGATCTTGGGGATCCCGCAGTGGGTTCATGCCGTCAGCCCCCGGGCTGCCTCGAGCACCTGGGCCAGGCCCTCGGTGCGGTTGGTCAGGTGAAGCCGTAGCACCGGCCGTCCTCGATCGGTGAGCGCGATCCGGTCGCCCGCGGCCTGCGCTGCCTGCAGCGCGCCAAAAGTGTAGGGCCGGCCCGGTACCGCCAGGTCGTCGGTCACCACGCCGGTGATCTGCAGGAACGAGCCGTGCTGCGGGCCACCCTTGTGGTACTGGCCAGTGGAGTGCAGGAACCGCGGCCCCCAGCCGAACGTCACCGGCCGGCCAGTCGCTGAGGCCAGAAGTGGCCGCAGCTGCGCGGCCGCCGCGTCACTCCACCGATCGAGGTAGGCCATGATGGCGAGGTATCCCTGGTCCGAGAGATCTCGGACCAGGTCTGCAAGAGCCTCGCCCACCGTGGTCGCGGTGGTGCCGTACAAGTCCACCGCACCATCGACCGCGCTTGGGCTCTCCGCGGGCAGGCCCTGGCCGAGGATGGCGCTGGTGTTCTCTTTGGACTCTGTGACGTTCGGCTGGTCGAACGGGTTGATGCCCAGTGCGCGACCAGCGATCGCCGTGGCCGCCTCCCACGCCAGGAACTGAGCTCCGAGCGGCCCGTTGACCGCGACGTGCGGACGGATGCCGCCGCCGGGTACCGCCCCAGTCGCCAGGGCGCCGCCGGTCGTGATGGTCAAGACGTCCTCGCCTGTGGCACCGGGTGAATCCGGGGTCTCCACCACCACCGGAAGGATGCCTCGCCCGAGCTTGCCGGTCGACTCGGCGATGAGCTGTTCGATCCAGTCTCCGATGCCGATGCCGGTACCGTCGTCGACCACGGCCACCTTGTCGCGGCCCTGCCTGGCCGCGGCGCCCAGAGCCACGCCGAGCGCCAGAGCTGGGTTGTCGGCATCGCCGGCCAGGGAGGTGGCGAAGGAGTCGGCCTGGTCGAGCAACTCGGCCACGTCCACCCCGGCCAGTGCCGAGGGCACCAAGCCGAAGGCCGTCAAGGCCGAGTACCGGCCGCCCACGTCCGGGTCGGCGAGGATCACCACCATCCCATGCTCACGGGCGGTGGCCTCCAGCGCGGTGCCAGGGTCGGTGACCACCACGAAGTGTCGGGCAGCCTCCGCCTCGGTCATACCGGCGTCGAGGAACGCCTGCCAGTACGCGCGGCGTTGACTGTCGGTCTCGATGGTGCCACCGGACTTGCTAGCCACGACCACGACCGTCCGTTCCAGTCGGTCACCGATCGCCGCCCGGACCTGGTGAGGATCGGTGGTGTCGAGGACGGTGAGCGGCCGCCCCAGCGCACGGGTGATCACCTCAGGCGCGAGTGACGAGCCACCCATGCCGGCCAGCACGACGTGGTCGAGATCGGCCAGTTCGGCGGTCAGCTCGGCGAGCCGGGGGAGCAGGGCGCGGCTGCGTCGGGCGGTATCCACCCAGCCCAGGCGGATCTTCGCCTCCGCCTCCGCATCCGGCCCCCACAGCGTGAAGTCCTTGGCGGCCAGACGGCGTGGCACCGCGTCCGCGACCATGGTCGCCCGCAGGTCACCGGAGCCGGGGACCGCGCCGGCCCCCCACACCGTGAGACCGCCGGCGGCCTCGATCTCTTGGGTCATCGCGCGGCCCCCAACTGCTGCTCGACCGAGGTGAGGAACTCCTGCCAACTCGCTTCGAACTTCTCGACACCCTCCCGCTCGAGCACGGCGACGACGTCGTCGTAGTCGACACCAACCTGGGCGAGGGCGTCGAGCACCTGCCGGGCGTCGGCGTAGGAACCAGTGATGGTGTCGGGTCGGGTCTCGCCGTGGTCGGCGTAGGCCTGGATGGTCTGCCCGGGCATCGTGTTGACCGTGCCCGGCGCGATCAGCTCCTCCACGTAGCGGGTGTCCCGGTAGGCCGGGTCCTTCACCGAGGTGGAGGCCCACAGCGGGCGCTGCGGATGGGCACCGGCGTCGGCGAGCGCCTGCCACCGGGGCGAGGAGAACACCTGCTCGTAGCGCTGGTAGGCGAGCCGGGCGTTGGCGATCGCCGCCCTGCCCCGCAGGGCCTGGGC
>CAYTMR010000267.1:0-2869 GCA_964438855.1 uncultured Micromonosporaceae bacterium | reverse complement strand
GGTGACGTGGCGGAAGTAGCGCTCCAGGCGGGCGGTCTCAAACGGCTCCATGGCGGGGCTTCCTCCTCTTGCGGGCGAACAGGGTGCGACGCCGGCCTGCTGCGGCCGGGCGAGGCGCCTCGGCAGGCAGCACCACGGGCAGCGGCTGGGTGCGCTCCAGCAACGCCAGTTGGACCCGGTAGTGCTCTAGCGATCCGGCGAGCGACTCCGCGTGCGGGCAAGGCACCGCCCGGCCGCAGCTGCACATGTCCGCCGCGGCGCGGTGCTGGGCAAGCAAGCTCTCGGCGGTGCGGATCTGTCCGCGCGTGTACGCGGCGAGCTGCTCGCCGGTCAACGCTCGGCCGGCCATGTCGCCTCCCTCTGGGTGTGCGGTCGACGGCTGACGTGCCGTCCAACTCAGCGTCACAACCCACCTGCGTCTTGTGAACCTGTGTGGTGTTGCGGCAACATCGGCAACAGCCGATCAGAGAGGCGGCCGGGATGGACCCACACAGCATCGACGCGGTGCGGCAGGTCTTCGGGCTCGCGCTGCGCCAGCTACGCACCCAAGCCGGGATGTCGCTACGCGCGCTCGGCGAGGCCAGCCACTACGACTACAGCCGCCTGTGCCGAACCGAGAAGGGCGAGCACCTCGTCGACCCCGCCCTCGTGCCAGCGATCGACGAAGCTGTCGGCGCAGGCGGGTTGCTGACCATGCTCCGGTCGCTAGTGCCGGACAAGACACCGAGCTTGGGACCGAAGACTCTGCCCGACACCAGACTCCGGGTCCAGGATGGCGATACCGTGACGGTGGAGATGCGGACCCCTGACGGAAGGATCGTGCGCGTGAGCCTGTCCCGGCGCGAGTTCGCCCAGCTGATCGCCGCCGGAGCCCTGCAGACTGTGCTACCCGCCGGCGCCGCCGACCTGGACCAGGCCGAACGCGTCTCCAAGGCTCTGCAGCAACCGCGCCGCGTCGACCCCGAGGTCCTCGACTACTTCCGCCGGCTGCTCAACGAGCACTTCACCGCCGACAAGATGCTCGGCCCTCGCCAGCTGCTCGGCCCCGTCCTGGCCCAGATCCAGGTCCTCGACGGGCTGCGCCGCCACGCCAAGCCACGCACCATCGACCCGCTGCTGCGGCTGCTGGCCCAGTACGCCGAGTTCGCCGGCTGGCTGCACCAGGACGCCGGCGACACGCCCGCGGCGATGTACTGGTCCGACCGCGCCACCGAGTGGGCCCAGGCGGTCGGCGACTACCAGATGGTCTCCTACATGCTCGTGCGCAAGAGCAACATCGCGCTGCTCGACGACGACGCCACGACCGTGGTAGAGCTCGCCGCTGCCGCCCGCCGAGTGCCGGGGGCGATCAGCCCGAAGCTGGTCGCGTTGGCCAGCCAGCAGGCGGCCCGCGGCTGGGCCCTACTCGGCGACGCCGACCACTTCCGGGCCGACCTCGACACCGCCGCCGAGCTGCTCAGCCGGCACCCGGACGCCGTCGACGAGAACGCGCCGGTGTACCTGCACCACTACGACGTGGACACGCTCGAAGAGCAGTCGGCCAGCGGCTACCGCGCCTGCGGCCACGCGGAGACCGCGGTGGCCATCCTCGAGCGCCAGATCGCCTCAGCCCCGGAGCACCTCGTACGCGACCAGGGCCACCAGCTGGCCAAGCTTGCGAACACCGTGCTGGCTACCGCCAACCCGGATCCCGAGCGCGCCATCGCCCTTGGGCTACAGTGCGTGTCCACCGCTCGTGAGACCGGCTCGGCGCGCATCACCAAGGAGCTGCGCGCCCTAGACCGGACCCTGACACACGGCTGGCCCAACTTGCCCGGCACCACGGAGTTCCACGAGGCGCTCATCACCGCCTGACGAGGGGTGGGTGACCCTGCTATGTGGCCAGGTCGGCGGCGATCAAGAAGGACGGATGGCGGTCTGGATTGAACGGGCGCCGGTCGTAGCCCCGCGTCGTACTCGGATGGGCGTGCCCGGCGGCATCCTGGAGGTCCGCCAGCGGGACGTCCAGCTCGAGGTCCTGGCCAAGCTGCGCTGCTGCCCTTACCGGGCCACCGCGATCGTGCGGGCCATCCTCGTCCTCCACAACACCGAGACCAGCCCAAACCCACGATGAAATGGGCTCAATGTGGACGAGCGCGAACCACTGACCTGGCGCGTCGACCCGTTCCCCAACCCGGACACTGCCGCAGCCGCCGAAGCCGCCCAACACTACTTCATCGTCTTCGACGTGCTCGGCTCCGCCCAACGCCCAGTCGACACCAGCTACTTCGAGCTGCTGTCACACTTCACCACCGACGAATGGCTCCACAGAATCCAACGCTGGTTCCCCACCGCCGACTGGTCACCACCCCCACACCACTTCGAATTCACCGGCCCACGCTGGGTGTGGATCATAGACGTCAGCGAACTACCCGACAACGACCTCATGGTCTCCTTCTGCCTCGACACCAGCTGGTACGGCTACAACCCCGACGGCGGCTTCAAAGAAGTCGAAGAACGCCTCCGCCAAGGCTGGGCGATAGATAGTTATCGCGTGCGTGAAGTCTCCGATGCCGACGTGCCGCGCTGGAAGGTTGATGATTTCGCCCCGATCTACGGCGAGTTGCCGGACGACGAAGTCGCGGACCTCGAAGACGCCTGCAGCGAGTGGGCCAATCACGAATGGATTCCCGCAATGCTCCCGGCCGCGAACGGCGCCGGTTGATCAAGTGCTCCCACCAGTGGAAAGTCGTGATCGATTGAACCACCCGGTCGATCGACTCACCACCCACACGCCCTGGGCACCCGCTCAGCGACGCTGACTCAGCGAGCGGCATCTGCGGCCGACAAGCTAACGCGCAGGGTGCCGCCGGCCGCGGAACGCGGCCGG
>CAYTMR010000266.1:0-2880 GCA_964438855.1 uncultured Micromonosporaceae bacterium | reverse complement strand
CTGTTCCGGTTGACCTGCTACTACTACCGGAAGGCGTACTACCGCAGCTTCTGGCTGTCTCCGCCAGCCTGCGCGGTTCCGGACGGCCACAAGCGCTACACCGGTGAGACCCGGTTCCCGCTGATTTTGCAGAACTTCCACCGGTACTTCTTCTACGCGGCGTTCATCATCACCCTGATCAACACGGTTGATGCCGTCCTGGCCTTCAACGGCGAAAACGGCTTCGGGGTCGGACTAGGCAACCTGATCCTGGTCGGGAACGTGCTGATGCTGTGGGGCTACACCCTGTCGTGCCACTCCTGCCGGCACGTCACGGGTGGACGGCTCAAGCACTTCTCGAAGCACCCGTGGCGCTACCGGTGGTGGACCTTCGTGTCGAAGCTGAACACCCGACACATGCAGTTCGCGTGGATCACCCTGGCCACATTGGCGATCACGGACGCGTACATCATGGCGGTCTCGGCCGGGTGGATCAACGACCTGCGGCTGTTCAACTGAGGCGGGCGACAACATGGAAAATATCGAACGACACCAGTATGACGTGGTGGTGATCGGCGCTGGCGGAGCCGGTCTGCGGGCCGCCATCGAATCGCGGCTCGCCGGCAAGAAGACCGCGGTGATCTCCAAGTCTCTCTTCGGCAAGGCGCACACGGTCATGGCCGAAGGCGGCGCCGCCGCCGCGATGGGCAACGTCAACCCGAACGACAACTGGCAGGTCCACTTCCGCGACACCATGCGCGGCGGCAAGTTCCTCAACAACGTCCGCATGGCGGAGCTGCACGCCAAGGAGGCTCCCGCCCGGATCTGGGAACTGGAGACCTACGGCGCACTGTTCGACCGCACCCCCGACGGCAAGATTTCCCAGCGCAACTTCGGTGGTCACGAGTACCCGCGGCTGGCGCACGTGGGTGACCGCACCGGACTGGAGTTGATCCGAACCCTGCAGCAGAAGGTCGTCTCGCTACAGCAGGAGGACTACGCCGAGACCGGCAACTACGAGTCGCGCCTGCGGGTGTTCGACGAGACCACGATCACCGAGCTGCTGCTCGACGGTGACCGGATCGCCGGCGCGTTCGGCTACCGGCGGGAGACCGGAGAGTTCGTGCTCTTCGAGGCGCCCGCGATCGTGTTGGCGACCGGTGGGGTCGGCAAGTCCTACAAGGTCACCTCCAACTCGTGGGAATACACCGGTGACGGGCACGCGCTCGCCCTGCGCGCCGGCGCCAGGTTGATCAACATGGAGTTCCTCCAGTTCCACCCGACCGGCATGGTGTGGCCGCCCAGCGTCAGGGGCATCCTAGTCACCGAGTCGGTCCGGGGTGACGGTGGGATTCTCACCAACACCAAGGGCGAGCGGTTCATGTTCAACTACGTCCCGGACGTGTTCCGTGCGCAGTACGCGGAGACGCCCGAGGAGGCGGACCGCTGGTACACCGACCCGGACAACAACCGTCGGCCGCCGGAGCTGCTCCCCCGCGACGAGGTAGCACGGGCGATCAACGCCGAGGTGAAGGCGGGCCGCGGTACGCCTGCGGGCGGCGTCTACCTGGACGTCTCCAGCCGGCTGTCGCCCGAGGTCATCAAGCGCAAGCTGCCGTCGATGTACCACCAGTTCAAGGAGCTGGCCGACGTCGACATCACCAAGGAGCCGATGGAGGTCGGCCCGACCTGCCACTACATCATGGGTGGCATCGAGGTCGACGCCGACAGCACCGCCGCGATCGGCGAGGTGAAGGGCCTGTTCGCCGCTGGCGAGGTCGCCGGTGGCATGCACGGCTCCAACCGGCTGGGCGGCAACTCGCTGTCGGACCTGTTGGTGTTCGGCAAGCGAGCCGGCGAGTACGCCGCCGCGTACGCCGACGAGGTGCTGAGCAACGGTCGTGCGGGTCGCCCGAAGATCTCCGAGGTCGACCTCAAGGCGGCGGTGGACACGGCGCTGGCGCCACTGGCTCGCCAGGACGGAGAGAACCCGTACACCCTGCAGCAGGAGCTGCAGGACGTGATGAACAGCCTGGTCGGCATCATCCGTCGGCGCAGCGAGCTGGAGGAGGCCCTGACCCGGCTGGCGGAGCTCAAGCAGCGGGTGGCCAATGTGGGCGCACCGGGTGGTCGGCGCTACAACCCGGCCTGGCACCTCGCTCTGGATCTGCGCAACATGCTGCTGGTGTCGGAGTGCACCGCCCGGGCGGCGCTGGAGCGGGAGGAGTCCCGCGGCGGTCACACCCGGGACGACTTCCCGAACATGGACCCGAACTGGCGCCGGATCAACCTGGTCTGCTACCTGGAAGACTCCGAGGTCCGCCTCAAGCGCCAGCCGATCGAACCGATGCGACCTGACCTGCTGGCTCTGTTCGACCGGGCGGAGTTGGCGAAGTACATGACCGAGGAGGAACTCGCCTCGGTGCCACAGGAGGAGGGTGCCCGATGAGCACGCGTCACTTCCGGATCTGGCGTGGTGACGCCGAGGGCGGTGAGCTCAACGACTACCAGGTCGAGGTGAACGAGGGCGAGGTCGTCCTGGACGTCATCCACCGGCTCCAGGCCACCCAGGCTCCGGACCTCGCCTGCCGTTGGAACTGCAAGGCCGGCAAGTGCGGCTCCTGCTCGGTGGAGATCAACGGGATGCCCAAGCTCGCCTGCATGACCCGGATGTCCTCCTTCGAGGAAGGGGAGACCATCACGGTCACCCCACTGCGGACGTTCCCGATCATCCGGGACCTGGTGACGGACGTGTCGTTCAACTACCAGAAGGCTCGGGAGATGCCGGCCTTCGCACCGCCACCGAACCTGGCGCCGGGCGAGTACCGGATGAAGCAGGTGGACGTGGAGCGCTCACAGGAGTTCCGCAAGTGCATCGAGTGCTTCCTGTGCCAGAACACC
>CAYTMR010000265.1:0-2884 GCA_964438855.1 uncultured Micromonosporaceae bacterium | reverse complement strand
CTAGGTCGGTCATCCTCACCACCCTGCTAGGGGAGACAGTCTCCGACGCCAAGAAGCTCGCCGACCCCGGCTACTACGGCAGTGTCCCCACCGCGCTGCTACACATCGTGACGGACTTGGATGACTGGCTGCAGGCCCGGCCCACAAAGCCGTCGATTCCCGACCCCTCCGGGTCCGGAGTGACCTTCGACCACCGCTGGGATCAAACGACCTACGCCTACTTCCGGGACCGGATTCACGCCCACGCCGCCGAGATTAGGGAGGCGTACTACGAGACGGACAAGAACGCCAGCGTTGAGAAGTGGCAAGCGCTCTTCGGCGACGGGTTCAAGGCCCCGAAGTCGACGCACAGCAGTAGCCGATTCGGCCCAGCCACGGTGGCGGCGACGTCAGTGGGGCGGTCAGGCCGCGCAGGATGAGCAAGGGCAAGACACGCAGTCCGAACCTGAGCCACTGGCAGCGCACGGTCCTACGAGATTTGCGTGCTATCGCCGCTAAGAACCCGAGCGTGCTCGAGATTGTCTCACGGTCCCATCGACGGGATGGCACTTACGCGGCCATCACGATCCGGCTGCCAACCAAGGATCTCGAACGCGCAGGGAACGGTCTGCCGCTCAACGACGACGAGGACTTCGTGGTCAAGATTCCACCCAGTCCCGTCTATCCACCCCAGGTCGAGGTTGAGCACGCTCGGTTCCTCGGACACCCGCACGTTCTGCAGGGCTACCGGCTATGTATCTACCTCGACCAGTCACGTGAGTGGAATCCCAGCGCAGGCATGGCGGGCTTCCTCGATCGGCTGTGGGAGTGGCTCGCCGATGCCGCTGCAGGACAGTTCAATCCAGAAACCGCGATGTACCACGCGGTCGGCGGCGTCCTGCACCGCACCGCGGGCACTCCCACGGTGGTCATCCGGGAGCCCGTTCCCGGCAAGACACATCAGCGCGCCTACCTGTCGACGAGGACTGAACTGCGACGGGACCTCACCTTCAGCCGCGCGATGGACGCCCAGCATGTGATGCCGGTGATCACGCTGTCCTCCGACCTGCCCCTTGGCGCCGGGCAGACGCTGGCTGAGATGCTGCAGCTCCTAGACGCCCCAGACCCCCTCGGCTACACCCGTCCGCGCGACCCAGGACGCGTCACCGGACGAGCCGCGCTTACGGCGTTGGCCTCCGCCTCAGCCCGGAATCCCAACGGCGAAGACCAGTACTTCGCGCTCGCGGTTCCGCACCCGACCAGCGGCCCCCCGCACCTGCTGTGTGGCCGTCTACCGGCCGTCGTTGCAGACCGACTGCGGAAGCTGGTGCGAACGCACGGAGCCACGCTCGATCTTGACCTGGCAACGATTCCGAACATCCCCATTAGCTGGTGCAACGTGTCCGACGAACGACCCGACATCACGACCCGGCGTGACGACCAACGACCCGTCAACGCGTTCCAGGGCAAGACCGTACACATCTGGGGCTGCGGCGGCCTCGGATCATGGATCGCCGAGTTCATCGTCCGGGCCGGCGCCGCTAGGATCTACCTCTGCGACCCAGGCGAGGTCACCGGTGGCCTACTCGTCCGGCAAGACTTCGTGGAACTGGACATCGGGAACAACAAGGCGTCAGCCCTCGCGCAGCGCCTCCACAGCATCAGCGACTACGTCGAAGTCAACGTGGTTCCCGGTGCCCTACCGAACAACCTTGCCCGAGTTCTCTCCACGTGCGACATCGTCATTGACGCGACGGTCAGTATCGCCGTCGGCCAACTGCTGGCCGCCGCCGCAGCAGCGAAACGCGGACACGCACTGCTCGCCCAGGTGGCAACCGACGCCCGCACGGGAACCCTGGGCGTGCTGACAGTCTCGGCGGCACCCGACCGTCGCGGTCCCGCTGTCATTGACGCCGACGTCGGTACCACTGTGCTGGCAGACGGCACGCTTGAGCTGTACCACTGCCTGTGGCAGAACGTCCTCCAAGGCGACGAACTCGTTCCGACGCGTGGTTGCTCAGCGCCGACCTTCCACGGGTCATCCGCGGATCTCGCGGCGGTCGCGGGCTGTCTCGTCAATCTCATCGGCATGCACGTCGCCGGCCAGGTATCCGGAACCCACCTGATAGCGCTTCCGCATTCGGCCGGCAACGGCCCGTGCCACCGGTTCATCGAGGCACAGCCGCACAATTCGGACATCCCGGGCCCCTCACAGTAAGTTCGATTTGTGACCGAGACTTGTAGCATCGGCGCAGAAGGATCGGAACGCAGCAGCGCGGGCCGGAACGCGCCACGTTTGCTCCTCCCACTCAGACTCCTGTCCGGCCCCTCGCCTGGCCTTAAAGGCGGGGACTTGCGACGGCTAACGCCGCGGCTGGGCGCGGCGGAGCACGGTCCAGGTGCGTTCGACGAGCTTGCGGGCGACGGCGACGCAGGCCTGGGTGTGGGTGTGTCCACGATGGACCATTAGCCGGTAGTAGAACTCGGCCAGCTGGGGGTCCAGGCTGCGGGCGACGTTGGCGGCCTGGTAGAACGCAAGCCGCAGCACGGGCGGTCCTTGGTTGGTGATGGCCCGGTTGGGTTGCGTGACTGTGCCGGAGGACCAGTTCGACGGGGTGATGCCGACGTAGCTGGCGGCGTCCTTGGCCGAGTCGTGCAGGCTGCCGTCGCCGAGGTAAGCGCGGATGGTTGGGCCGGTGACCGGTCCGACGCCGGGGATCGAGTTCAGCAGCGGATCGTCGCTGTAGAGACGTTCCCAGTACTGGCGGGCCTGTTCGGTGGCCCGGGCGACGCGTTGCTCGGCCGTGGTCAGGTCGGTCAGGTGCTCGGTGACGTCGAACGCCAGCGCGTCCAGGTCGAGTCGGCCGGTCCAGAACGTGGCCCACGCGGCGGCGCTGCTGCGGAA
>CAYTMR010000264.1:0-2884 GCA_964438855.1 uncultured Micromonosporaceae bacterium | reverse complement strand
CGGCCGGTCACGTCGCGCCGGTCGTAGCTGTAACCGCCGAGGTCGGCCATGCGCACCCCGGCCCGGCGTAGGTTCTCGAACTCGTTGTAGCGGCCTACCGCGGCGAATCCGATCCGGTCGTAGATCTCACTGACCTTGTGAAGCGTGGTGGAGATGTTCTCGGCGACGAAGAGCACCCCCTCGGCGCAGCTGAGCACCACGGCGTGGCGGCCGCGGGCGATGTTCTTCCGCGCGTATTCGGCGCGGTCCCGCATGATCTGTTCGGGCGAGGTGTAGAACTGCATGGCCACGGTGGCGGACATCTCCTTCGCGCGGTGTTGACAGGCAGGGCTTGTGGTGCGGGATCACCCGCCAGGGTTCTCCATTCGTCCAGCGACCACGGCTTCGGCGACGGCAGCAGCCTCGTCGTCGCTGAGCCGACGGGTGCCTTCGGCGGTGGCGGTCATGACCACCGGGTAGATCTTCCGGGTGAGGTCCGGGCCACCGGTGGCGGTGTCGTCGTCGGCCGCGTCGTAGAGCGCTTCGACCGCCAGCCGGATCGCCTCCTCGGTGGACAGGCCCGGACGGTAGCGCTTCTTCAAAGCGGACTTGGCAAACAGCGAGCCGGAGCCGATGGCGTCGTAGCCGCTGGTCTCCTCGTACCGTCCACCTGCGATGTCGAAACTGAAGATCCGGCCTGCCCGAGCAGGGTCTTCGGCGGCCAGGTCGTACCCGGCGTACAGCGGCAGGACGGCCAGCCCTTGCATCGCCGCTCCTAGATTGCCGCGCAGCATGCCGGCCAGACGGTTGGCCTTACCGTCCAGCGACAGCATGGCGCCCTCGATCTTTTCGTAGTGCTCCAGCTCCACCTGGAACAGCCGTATCATCTCCATTCCGAACCCGGCGGTGCCGGCGACGCCGACCAGAGAGTAAGGGTCGGCGGCGTGGACCTTGTCCACGTCCCGGCTGGCGATGATGTTGCCCATCGTGGCACGTCGGTCGCCGGCCATCACCACCCCGCCGTGGCAGGCCAACGCCACGATCGTGGTGCCGTGGGGAGCCAGGTCGGCGGCGGCGCCTGGCGGCAGCGGCCGGTTACCGGGCAGCAGTTCCGGCGCGGCCATGGCCAGGAACTTCGTGAACGACGAGGTGCCGGCGTTGAGGAAGATCGCCGGTATTCCCCGGGAGCTATCTAGACCCGCTGACACGTGGTTCCTTCCGTCGTGGACTCAGATCAGGCTAACCGCCCGGATTATCCATCGCTCGGAGACCACCGCATCGGCGAGTGGGCGGTGAGGAATCGGCCGTGGGTGGCTGCACGGGCGCCCACGTGTGAGCCCGGGCGCGGTGGACGAACGTCCAGACACGTGAGCCGGCCCCAGGTGGGGCCGGCTCACGTCACGTCTCACCGGAGCTATCGGAGCGACTTGCTACTGTCCGCCCTTCTGCACGTACCCGCGGATGAACTCCTCGGCGTTCTCCTCCAAGACCGAGTCGATCTCGTCGAGCAGGTCGTCGACCTCCTCGGAGATCTTCTCCACGCGCTCGGCGACCTGCGGGTCCACCTCTGGCGCGGGAGTCTCGTCGATCTCCTGGTCCCGGCGTGCCTTGCCGGACTGCGACTGACCGCCGGTGTCACGCGTAGCCATGTCCCTGCCTCCTCCAAACCAGTGACTACCAACCTACCCCGCTGGACCGACAGAAACATCCCCGCCGACGCGGGCTCAGACCGCCTTCGGGTGACCACCGCAGCAATCGCCGGCGAGCACGAGTCGACGGTGACGGTCACCTCGGATGGATCACGGGTGGGTGGAGGGCCCGGTGGTCAGCACCGGGATCATCCCCCGGTGATGGCCTCCAGCAGGTCCTTCGCGCTGGGGCAGCGGTCGAACAGCTCACCGACGTGGGCCTTGGTCCCCCGCTCCGGCTCCATCATCGGTACCCGCACCAACGACTCTCGCCCAACGTCGAAGATCACCGAGTCCCAGCTGGCGGCGACCACCTCAGGTGCGTACTGGGCCAGGCAGCGGCCCCGGAAGTAGGCCCGCGTGTCCTCCGGCGGCTCCGTGACAGCCGTGGCCACGTCCTGCTCGTCCAGCAGGGTCTGCATCGCCCCACGGCTCACCAGCCGGTAGTACAGACCCTTCTCCGGGCGCACGTCGCTGTACTGCAGGTCGACCAGCTGCAGTTTGTGGGAGGACCAGTCGAGTTTCTCCCGCTCCCGGTAACCCTCCAGCAGCCGCAGCTTCGCCACCCAATCCAGTTGGTCGGCCAGCAACGACGGGTCACGCCCGAGCAGATCCAGCACGCGCTCCCAACGGGCCAGCACGTCCGCAGTGACCGGGTCCACGTCCGTGCCGTAACGGGACTCTACGAACGCCGCCGCCCGCTCGTAGTAGGCCCACTGCAGATCCAGAGCGGTCAGCCGCCGCCCGTCACGCATCCGGATCAGGTGCTTGAGCGACGGGTCGTGGCTGACCTGCTTGAGCTCGGTGACCGGATCGGCGATGCCCAGGTCACCGGTGAGCGCCTTCTCCTCGATCAAGGTCAACACCAGGGCGGTGGTGCCCACCTTGAGGTAGGTGGAGATCTCGGACAGGTTGGCGTCGCCGATGATGACGTGCAACCGGCGGTACTTGTCGGCGTCGGCGTGCGGCTCGTCGCGGGTGTTGATGATGGGCCGTTTCAAGGTGGTCTCCAGCCCCACCTCGACCTCGAAGAAGTCGGCCCGCTGGGAAATCTGGAAACCCGGCCGGGACCCGTCCTGGCCCAGCCCCACCCGCCCGGCACCGCACACGATCTGGCGGGTGACGAAGAAAGGAGTCAGGTGGGTGACGATGTCAGCGAACGGGGTCTGGCGGCGCATGAGGTAGTTCTCGTGCGCCCCGTAGCTGGCACCATTGTT
>CAYTMR010000263.1:0-2928 GCA_964438855.1 uncultured Micromonosporaceae bacterium | reverse complement strand
GCGGCGCATCCTTGACGCGTTGCGATCCCTCTAGGGGTGATGACGACTACGCCTACGCCGACGATTGTGCCCTTGATGGCCTTGCGTTGCGATCCCTCTAGGGGTGATGACGACACGAGTTCGAGGTAGACGGGTTCGCCGAACTCATGTTGCGATCCCTCTAGGGGTGATGACGACACGCCAGCAGCTCGCGCCGGTACCGCTGGATGGTGCGTTCGTTGCGATCCCTCTAGGGGTGATGACGACATCCTCCACGCGTTGGAGGTGTAGCGGGCAAGGCAGGTTGCGATCCCTCTAGGGGTGATGACGACGAGCAGCTGCTGGCCGCATGGCCTGCCTTGCAGGAGACGTTGCGATCCCTCTAGGGGTGATGACGACAGACTGGACTCTCGCCAACTCCCCGGCCGGAACCGGGTTGCGATCCCTCTAGGGGTGATGACGACCAGCCAACGGCAGCGCCGGCCCAGCGGAGGTGATCCGTTGCGATCCCTCTAGGGGTGATGACGACGGCAAGATAACGGTCCAGGTCAAGGCCGGTTTTCTTGCCAGATGATCATGCGATTTTGCAGCGATCCGCCGGTTGTGCATCGCCGCAGGTCAGACGCTATGTCCGGCCCCTTGCCGCTAGGGCCCTCTTGTCAAACAACCACACCCGAAATGGTGCGTATTGTCCTGGTTGTCGCCATGTCGCTGCCGTGCGACATCGCACCACTGACCCTAGCAGCCCACTGTGATCATTCAGGGCGCCTTCGCCTTCAGCGCTTCGCCAGCCGGCCCGCTGCCCAGGGCGCTCGGGGCGCCCTGGGCAGCAGCGCGGTCAGTTACGCAGCAGGTGGCGGGCCATCACCAGCCGCTGGATCTGGTTGGTGCCCTCGTAGATCTGGGTGATCTTCGCGTCGCGCATCATCCGCTCCACCGGGTGGTCCTGCACATACCCGGCCCCACCCAGCAGCTGCACCGCGTCCGTGGTGATCTGCATCGCCACGTCCGAGGCGTAGCACTTGGCCGCCGCGCCGAAGAACGACAAGTCTTCATCGTCCCGCTCGGACTTGGCCGCCGCGGCGTACACCATCTGCCGAGCCGCCGCCAGCGTCATGGCCATGTCGGCGAGCATGAACTGGATGCTCTGGAACTCCGCGATCGCCTTACCGAACTGGCGCCGCTCCTTGACGTACGCCAGCGCATAGTCCAGCGCGCCCTGGGCGATGCCGATGGCCTGCGCCCCGATGGTCACCCGGGTGTGGTCCAGCGTCCGTAGGGCGATCTTGAGTCCTTCCCCGACATTGCCGACCCGCCGGTCGTCACCGATCCGGACCCCGTCGAAGAGCAGCTCCCGGGTGGGCGAACCCTTGATGCCCATCTTCCGCTCGAGCGTGCCGACCGAGAAGCCCTCGTCGCCGTCCTCAACCACGAACGCGGTCACGTTCCGGCCCCGCGGACCGTCCGGGTCGGTCACCGCCATCACGGTGTAGTAGCGCGACTCCCCCGCGTTGGTGATCCAGGACTTCTGCCCGGTCAGCACCCACTCGTCGCCGTCCCGTACCGCCCGGGTCCGCATGCTGGCGGTGTCCGAGCCGGCCTCCCGTTCGGACAGCCCATAGGAGAACATCGCTTCCCCGCGGGCCACCGGCGACAGGTACCGCTGCTTCAGCTCCTCCGAGCCGGCCAGGATCAGCGGCATGGTGCCCAGCTTGTTCACCGCCGGGATCAGCGAGCTGGAGGCGCACACCCGCGCGACCTCTTCGATCACGATGCAGGTGGCCAGGGCGTCCGCCCCGACCCCGCCGTACTTCTCCTCAATGTGGGGGGCGTGGAAGTCCGAGGCCTTCAACGCCTCGTACGCCTCGGTGGGGAACCGTGACTGCGCGTCTACGTCCGCGGCATGCGGTGCGATCTTGCTTTCCGCGACGGCGCGGACTCCCTCCCGCAGTTCTTCATACTCCTCGGGAAGGCGGAACAGCTCGAAATCGGGTGTGCTCATCGCTTCGCCTCTCCGTACTCGTAGAAACCGCGCCCGGACTTACGACCGAGCAGTCCCGCCTCGACCATACGGGTCAGGAGTGGCGGCGGAGCGTACAGCGGCTCCTTGAACTCCTCATACAGCGAGTCCGCCACCGCCTTGATGGTGTCCAGACCGATCAGGTCCAGCAGCGCCAGCGGCCCCATCGGGTGGGCGCAGCCGCGCACCATCCCCTGGTCAATGTCCTCGGGGGTGGCGAACCCTGCCTCCACCATCCGGACCGCCGACAGCAGGTACGGCACCAGCAGCGTGTTGACGATGAACCCGGCCCGGTCCTTGGCCTGGATGACGTGCTTGCCCAGGGTGTTGGTGGCGAACTCGCGCACCCGCTCCACCACCGCCGAGTCGGTCAGCAGGGTCGGGATGAGCTCCACCAGCGACTGCACCGGCACCGGGTTGAAGAAGTGCAGGCCCAGCACGTGGCTGGGACGGGACGTCGCCGCCGCCAACCGCGTGATCGGGATGGAGGAGGTGTTGGAGGCCAGCACCGCGTCGGAGGAGGTCACGATCTGGTCCAGTTTCTGGAACAGCTCGACCTTCGCCGCCTCGTTCTCCACGATCGCCTCGATGACGAGGTCACGGTCGGCGAGGTCCGCCAGGTCGGTGCTGAAGCGCACCCGCTCCAGCACCGCCGCCGCATCCGCGAGCTTGCCTTTGGCTTCGGCCCGGCGCAGGGACGCGGTGAGCCGCTCCCGGCCCGCGTCAACGGCGTCCTGGTTTGACTCCACGACGACGACGTTCAGGTCGGCCCGGGCGCACACCTCGACGATCCCGGCGCCCATGATCCCGCAGCCGACTACTCCTACGTTCTTCACCGTCTACTCTCCTCCCTGCAAGCGGAACCCCACCGGCGTCACATGTTGCGGCGGTATTGGCCGCCGACTTCGAAGAACGCGTCGCTGATCTGT
>CAYTMR010000262.1:0-2968 GCA_964438855.1 uncultured Micromonosporaceae bacterium | reverse complement strand
CCACGGTGAGGTACGCGACAGGAGGTCGCAGCCACGCCTGGATGCTGTTCGGTCCCGCCGCCCGCACCGCACCGGTGGCGACCGCATACAACCCAGCGGCGGCCAAGGGCAGCGCACACACCAGGCAGATCGCGGCCACCACTCCCGTGACCGCGATCGGATCCGCGGTCGTGGCCGACACGAGCAGAAGCAACGCCGGAATCTCCAACACGAGCACCACAGCGCTGAAGCCGATCAATGCCGCAGGGCGCTTGCTGCGGTAGATGTTCTCGCCCATGGGGCCCGGCGACTGCGGCGCGCTCATCGGTGCGCGAGGCGGCGGCACCGGCGACACTGGCGGCGCGCTGGGCGGAGACACCGGCGGCGGAGCCGAGCTCGCCGCCGGATAGGTCGGTGTCGGTGGTCGCCCCTCGCCTACCGGGGTGCGTGCCGGCGGGCCGGACGTGGCGGGTTCCGGTCGGGAGGGCGTTACCCGTGGCAGCTCGGTGGGCAGCGCACCACGCAGGGGATCAGGCCGCGATTCGTCGTAGCGTCTGGCCGGCGGGTCCGGGTAGCGCTCGCCAGCGGCCGCGTGACCCCCGTCGGGGTCCGAGGCGTACGCACTGCTCGGCTCGGGGAGGTCGTCGTCCTCCGCCGTCTCGTCCTGCCAACCCTCGTCTACGTACCAGCCCGCGGCGTCGCCACGGGGCTGCTCGGGCCGGTCAAAGCCCGAGCGGCTCCAGCCACCGTGTCCATCCACAGCCAGCCACGGTATGTCAGCGCTGCCAGCCGCCGCCACCACCCCCACGCGCTGGGCGTGTTGGGAGGTTGGACAGCTGACGCACGGTATATCCGTTATGCGCGCGGGTGGGCTTGCCGGTAGGCGCTGCGCAGGCGCTCGGCGGAGACGTGGGTATAGCGCTGTGTGCTCGCCAGCGATGCGTGTCCGAGAAACTCCTGGACACTGCGCAAGTCAGCGCCTCCCTCCAGCAGATGCGTGGCCGCCGAGTGCCGGAGCACATGGGGAGAGATCGTCGGCAGCCCGACCGCACGCGCCGACCCGGCGACGAGCCGCCGGGCCACGGTGGGATGCAACCGGCCACCACGGTTGCCGAGCAGGAGCGCGGCCCCGCTGTGCGGTCTGACCAAGGCTGGACGACCATGGCGCAGCCACGCCACCAGGGCCGCTCGGGCTGGTCGACCGAACGGCACCGTCCGTTCTCGGTTGCCCTTGCCAAGGACCCGCACCACCATGCGACTGTGGTCCACGTCACCCACGTCGAGGCGGCACAACTCGCTGATTCGCACCCCGGTGGCGTAGAGCAGCTCCACGACCGCCCGGTCCCGCAACGCCTCGGGCGAGGTCGCTCCTTCCGCGCTGTCGAGCAGGGTGGCTGCCTGGTCGCTGCGCAGTACCGACGGTAGGCCCTGACGAACCTTCGGGCTGGCGAGGCCAGCAGCGACGTCCGCTGCCAGCCCACGTCGATGAGCCCAGACACTGAACGCACGAGCTGCGGCCGCACGACGCGCCAGCGAGGCACGGGCCGCGCCTTGGCTCCGCAGCCTGGCCAGCCAGCTGCGAAGGACAGTCAGGTCGAGTTGGTCAGGCGCCGTACGCCCCATGCGAGTCGCGTGGTCGAGCAGTGAGACCACGTCGCCGACGTAGGCGCGGACCGTATGCGGCGAGCGGTCCAACACCGTCGCCTGGTAGTGGGCGAACTCGTCGACCGCGCGGCGCATCGCCGGGGGAAGCGCCTGGCGCAACGCTGCCGTGCCGGCCGTCATGACCTGACAGTGGCTCGGTGAGACCACGGTGTCAAGACACCACCCCGCCAGCGGACTCCGAAACGTCCTCAGCGTCCCGTTGATCCACAGGGCAGGGCTCACGACCCGCCGAGAGAAAACCCTCCTCGCAACGCCGGGCGAACCCACGTAGCGCGAGGCTGGGGAGTAGCCGCATGGCTTCCCGCAACGGTACGCCCGCCCGTGCGGCCACCTGCTCAGCCGGCAATGGTTTGCGCATCAACAGCGCCTCCACCAGACGTTGCTCTGACGGATCTAGTCGGTCCCGCGGATACTCCGGACCGCGGGGGACCGGCGCCAGGTCGACACCCAACCGACCGACCTCTTCGAGCACGTGGGCGACGGTGGCGACCAGGCTGACGCCCGGTTGCCGGAGTTCTTCGTGACAGCCCAACGACATGACGGAGGTGATCGGTCCAGGGACCACCATGCGCGCTCGCCCCAGCCGACCGGCACGGTGCAGCGTCTGACGAGCTCCACTGCGGGCATTCGCCTCGACCAGTACCGTTCCGCGAGTCGCTGCGGCGATGACATGGTTGCGGATGAGGAACCGGTGTCGGAACGGCTCTGCACCCGGGGCCCACTCGCTCACCAACAACCCGGCTTCGGCGACCCGGTCGAACAGATTGGCATGACTCGCCGGATACGGACGGTCGAGGCCACAGGCGAGCACCACGACGGTCGACCCGCCAGCGGCCAGTGCCCCCCGGTGCGCGCTTGCGTCCACTCCGTACGCACCACCGGAGACCACGGTCCACTCGCGCTCGGCGAGCTCGTAACCGAGCCGGCGAGCAGCGTGTTGGCCATAGGCGGTGGCGGCACGTGCCCCCACCACCGCCACCGACCGGTCCAGCACCTCGTCCAGTCGGCTCTTGCCACGGACCCACAGACACAGCGGAGGGGCGACATCGCGGTCGATTGACGGACCCCCCTCTGCGCCTATCCGGGCCAGATCGTCCAGCTGGTGCGGCCACTCGTCGTCCTCCGGCACCACGACCCGGGCACCGATACGGTGAGTTCGCCGCAACGCCTCCTCGGCGACGGTGCGAGGATCACCCGTGGCCAGGCGCGCATCGGCCAGTTCACGGAGGCGCTGCTCCCCCTGGTTGCATAGGCCTTCCAGCACGCGCACCGGACCGTGCTCAGCCACCCTCGCCCACAGCGCGCGGTTACCCGGCTCGACTAG
>CAYTMR010000261.1:0-2975 GCA_964438855.1 uncultured Micromonosporaceae bacterium | reverse complement strand
CCGTTGCGGCGAGGGCCGGTGCGTGGGACGACGCTGTGACAATCGCGCTGACCGCATTGCGGGCACGGCGGCGGTCGCTTCCCAGCCTGCTGATGGTCGCTGGCGAAGTCGACCGGGAACTGCACCGCTGCGCTCCGCACGGCCGGCCCGTGACGGAACTGCGGGACGTGTTGCACGAGCTCGTTAAGGCGCTATCCCGCCCTAACCAGGAGCAGCTCAATAATCCTGGCTGAAGTGCTAGGCGGTCGCGTTGCGGTACAGCTCGGCAACGAGCACGTCAACTGAGGTCCACGGATTCCGTTTGGTGACGTCTTCCTTGCCATCGTGCCGCTCGTGAAGGCGCCTGGCTCGGTCGGATGCTTCGACAAGGCGCTTATGGATCGCAGAGAAATCGAACTGTTTCGAGTTGCGGGTATACCCGCACTCGCAGCCTTCCAACAGCCGACCCATCTGCTCCGATGTCACGTAGCCATGCTGTTCCCGGAAATGCAGGTAGAGCCACAGCTCGAAGCACGGGTTCGACATGGCACATCGAACACTACGCCGGTCAGCAAGGCGGATCGCCTCGGCCAGCCGCGGATGTGGTTGCGGCGCCTCGACGTCAAAGACACACCAGACCTGATCGTATGTCTCGTAGCGGTCCTCAGCCTGTTGCGGTGCGCGTCGCTGGTGCTCAATCGCCGCCTTCACCAGCTGATACGGTTCCCCGTGACCTGCTCCGATCTTGATCGCGACCGTGCCGGCACGAAGTTCACGCTTCAAGCCCTTGATATACCGGCTCTACGAAGTTAGTGGGGGTCAGCGCGTTGTGTAGCGGCCGGTAGTGGACCCTGGTGTGAGGGCCCGTGGCTCTTGGTGATCATGCCTGTTGTCGAAGCAAGCTGGTCACTACAGAAGAGCCACGGGCATGGTTGACGATACTTCCCGGCTGCTGGGTCTTGACGGCCTGGCTGTGGTGGGGGTGCGGGACGGGCCAGACGGTCTGGTCGTGCAGGTACAGACCGTTGATGAGCGGGCGCGGGTATGTCCGCGGTGCGGCACTCAGGCGCGACGATCCAAGGGGCGGCGGATCAGCTGCCCGCGGGATTTGCAGGTCGGTGGCCGGCGACCGCAGCTGGTGTGGAGCAAGCGTCGGTGGCGCTGTGACCAGCCGGAGTGTCCGCGGAAGTCGTTCACCGAAGCGGTGGCGGCGGTGCCTGCGCGTAAGCGGCTGACAGCCAGGTTGCGGGCCTCGGCCGGTGCGGCGGTGGCCGACCATGGCCGTACGATCGTGCAGGCTGGGCGTGATCATGCGGTGTCGTGGCCGGTGGTGGCCGCCGCGTTCACCACGCATGCCGCCCAGGTGCTGCCCGATGAGCCCGACCCGACCGAGGTGCTGGGTATCGACGAGGTGCGCCGTGGCCGGCCGCGGTGGGTCTTCGACCAGACAGCGGCCAGCTGGGTGACGGTACGTGACCGGTGGCACGTCGGGTTCTGCGATCTGTCCGGTGGGCAGGGTCTACTCGGCCAGGTCGAGGGCCGCACCGTTCAGGTAGTCATCGACTGGCTGGCCGCCCGCGACCCCTCGTGGCGCAACCAGGTCAGATTCGTCGCCATCGACATGTGCACGATCTTCAAGTCCGCCATCACCCAGATGCTGCCACACGCCACCGTCGTGGTGGACCACTTCCACCTGGTGCAGCTGGCCAACCAGGCCCTCACCGAGGTCCGGCGGCGGGTCACCATGCAGCACCGCGGCCGGCGTGGCCGCAAGGGCGAGCGGGAATGGCAGCTACGCAACCGGCTGACCCGCTGCGCGGCCCGCATGCCAGGCGAGCACGTCAACGCCCTGGTCGACGAACTGTCCACGCTGCCGGCGGCGATCGCCACCCCGATCCTTTCGGCCTGGAACGCCAAAGAGGACCTGCTGGACCTGCTTGCCCTGGCCCGCAGCCATCCCGACCGTGCCCAGGTCGCCCGTAGGCTGCACCGGTTCTACACCCGCTGCGCCGACGCCGGCGTACCCGAGCTGGAGCGTCTGGCCAGCACGGTGCAGACCTGGTGGCCACCAATCCTCGCGTTCCTGCGCACCGGCATCACCAACGCCGGCTCCGAGGGCACCAACCGGGTCATCAAGACCGTCGCCCGCAACGCCTACGGCTTCCGAAACACCGACAGCCAGCGCTTACGCACCCGCTGCGCCACCACCAGAAGGAAGCGAGGACACCTTGACCCCCGCTAACTTCGTAGAGCCCTTATTCGCGGCGCGACCTGCCCCACCTGTGCCCGGGTGGCGGAACTGTTGCAGGCATCCATCCTCTGTGTCCGATACAACGAGCCCGCCACTGCCGAACGGCTGATCAATGACGCGATCGCCACGCTGGACGACCCGGCCTACATCGACCCGGGGTCCCCGTGGCAGAACGGGATCTGTGAGTCGTTCAACGGCCGGTTCCGCGACGAGTTCCTGGCCTGCGAACAGTTCCACACCCTGCTGGAAGTCCAGGTCCTGGCCGAAGACTGGCGCACCGAGTACAACACCTACCGACCCCACGGCTCGCTACAATGGCTCACACCCCAGGCGTTCTACGCGCAGTGGATCACCAACCAGCAACCAACACTCTCATAGCCGGTGGACCACCAAACGGGCCCAGTCAGGGGTCCTCACGGTAGAGGTGATCTTTTGGCGAGACCTCTTCTACCGAGGGCCCCACGCCTTGTTCAAGCACTGTCCCAACTAGGCAACATGTCCGTGTCGCCCCGAATCAGCCGCCGCTTCTTGCTGAGATCACCTCAGTCTGTCGAGTTAACGACAGATCGTGCGCCGACTTTCCCTACAATCAACCTTGCCAAACTATCGATATCACACTAGGGTGATTGTGGAATACGGGGTGTGGTTGCGACGCTGGCACGTCGCAACCACGTCGCTCCCCGGCCCACCCTTCTCAAGGAGGAGTTTTGAGGAGCAAGAACATTCTGTCCACCCTCCGCAGGTA
>CAYTMR010000260.1:0-3016 GCA_964438855.1 uncultured Micromonosporaceae bacterium | reverse complement strand
GCAGGCCAACGAGAGCTTCGTCGAGGGCGAGGAGCACTTCGACCCGACCCTCTATGGGATGGCGGCGAGCTACGACGCCGAGGGTAACTACATCTACCCGGAGGGCTTCGACCCGGAGACCGGCGAGTGGCTGCCAGGCTACGAGGCCCAGCGCGAGGAGTGGGAGCGGCAGTACGCCGAGGCCCGCGAGCGCTGGGAGGCGCACACTCGGCAGGTGCAGCAGGCACGGGCCCTGGCCGAGCAGAGTGCCCAGTCTTCGTCGGGTGAGCAGCGGGGATCCAAGCGATCCTCCGAGCCGTCCGGCACTCTGGCCACCGACGAGGCGCTCGCTGCGCTCAAGGAGAAGCTGGCCGGCGGCTGAGCCACCGGGCCTTGAGAGATGCCACCGGGCTGGGTCGCGGGTGAGCAACCCAGCCCGGTGTCGTGTCCCGCCCGGTCAGGGCTGGGTCATCTGTGCGAACGCTGCCGCGCCGGTGGCGGCGAACCACCCACTGACCGCCACCGTGCCGAGCACGGCGAGCAGGCCGCCGTACCGTACCGCCACCCCCCGCATAGGGGCAGTCCGACGGCGGTGCCGGGCGCGGTGCGTCGACCAACCGCGCAGTCTCGGGCGGTCGACGCCGGTGCTCAACCGGTGCCGCCCGGCCCGGCGGTGTCCCCGTACCGCGCGGCCGGGCCCGGTTGCCGCGACGATGAGGTACGGATGTTGATGACGCATTGTGATCCTCCAGGTACTGCCCGCTAAGTGCGCCTTTACCTTATGTCCGATTGGTCGTTTCGCTGTAGCGAGCGGCCCCGGCGTGTCGGGCGAGATCTTCATGCGGTTGACTTGGGCCCGTGCTCAGAGTCGGGCTGACCGGCGGTATCGGGGCCGGCAAGAGCGAGGTGGGGCGCCGACTCGCTGATCACGGCGCCGTGGTGGTCGACGCCGACCAGTTGGCGCGAGAGGTGGTCGCGCCCGGCACCGATGGACTGGCAGAGGTGGTGGCTCAGTTCGGCCCGGAGGTGCTGACCAGTGACGGGAGTCTCGATCGCGCAGCACTGGGCGCACGGGTCTTCGACGACGCCTCGGCACGGCAGGCGTTGGAGCGCATCATCCATCCTCGGGTACGGGCCCGCAGCGCAGAGTTGACCAAGGCCGCGCCCGCTGATGCGATCGTGGTCAACGAGGTGCCACTGCTGGTGGAGGCAGGGCTCGCCGCGACCTATCACCTGGTGGTGGTGGTCACCGCCGCGGAATCCACGCGGTTGACCCGGCTGGTCACCACCCGCGGCATGTCGTTGGAGCAGGCGCGGGCACGGATCCGAGCCCAAGCCAGCGACGAGGACCGCCGGGCCGCCGCCGACGTCGTGCTGGACAACGATGGTGCGCTGGCGGACCTGCACGCACAGATCGACGCACTGTGGCATGAGCGGCTGGTGCCGTTCGAGGAGAACGTCCGCCGGCGCCGTGCCGCGGCGCCATCGCCACAGACGGTGCCGTACGACCCGGCGTGGCCCCAGCAGTATGAGCGGTTGGCAGCCCGAGTGCGCCACGCACTGGGGGAGCGGGTACGCCGGATCGACCACGTGGGGCCGACCGCAGTCCCGGGTCGACCGGCGGTCGACATGGTCCGGATCGCGGTGGAGGTGGAGGACCCGACCGCCCCGGCGGTCGTCGAGGCCCTCGCCAGGGCCGGCTTTCCGTCGGTCGACCTAGCCTTCCAGCCGGCGGAGGACGCTCCGGTGCGGGTGTGCGCCAACGCTGATCCTGCTCGTCCCGCACAGGTGGAGATCTATCCCCCGTCGACGGGCGCCAAGGGCCGCTCGCGGCGCCGATCGCGCAGTGTGCGCTGACCGCGTCCGGTGCGCTCGGCCGGCGTCGCCGCCAGGCGGCTGCTACCCGACGCGCCGGGGAGGACCGACGGTGTGGAGGCCGGACCTCGCACCCAGCAGGCCGCCGCGAGCGGCCTACGCGACCACCGTAGCGTGGTGAGCAGTTTCACACAACAACTTTCCCTGGGTTGTTACCCGCGGGTAACGATGGGTGGCGCGCCCGCCTCGGTTGGGCGGCTCCGGCTTGTCGGACCGAGCGCGTAGCGTGGAGCGCATGAGCCTGGACATCCCGCGGCGGGAGGGCCGCTTTCGGGTCGTCAGCGAGTTCGAACCCTCCGGTGACCAGCCCAGCGCGATCGACGAGCTGGAGAAGCGGATCCGTGCGGGGGAGCGACACGTGGTGCTGCTCGGTGCCACCGGCACCGGCAAGAGCGCGACTACCGCGTGGTTGATCGAGCGCCTACAGCGACCGACGCTCGTGTTGGCGCCCAACAAGACGCTCGCCGCCCAGCTCGCCAAGGAGTTCCGGGAGCTGTTGCCACACAACGCGGTGGAGTACTTCGTCTCCTACTACGACTACTACCAACCCGAGGCCTACATCCCGCAGACCGACACCTACATCGAGAAGGACTCCTCGATCAACGAAGAGGTGGAACGGCTGCGCCATTCGGCGACGATGTCGCTGCTCACCAGACGCGACGTGGTCGTGGTGGCGACGGTATCGGCGATCTACGGCCTCGGCACGCCACAGGAGTACCTCGACCGCGCGGTGCGGGTGCGCGTCGGGGACGAGATCGACCGCGACTGGTTGCTGCGGCGCCTGGTCGATGTGCAGTACACGCGCAACGACACCGCGTTCCAACGGGGCACCTTCCGGGTGCGCGGCGACACTCTGGAGATCATCCCGGCATACGAGGAGCTGGCGATCCGGATCGAGATGTTCGGCGACGAGGTCGAGCGCCTGTCGTACCTGCATCCGCTCACCGGTGATGAGCTGCGCGAGACCGACGAGCTCTTGATCTTCCCGGCCACCCACTACACCGCTGGTCCGGAGCGGATGGAGCGCGCCCTGCGGGACATCGAGGCGGAGTTGGATGAGCGTCTGGCGGAGCTGGAGCGCGCGGGCAAACTTTTGGAGGCCCAGCGTCTGCGCATGCGTACGACCTACGACATCGAGATGATGCGCCAGGTGGGCTTCTGC
>CAYTMR010000259.1:0-3027 GCA_964438855.1 uncultured Micromonosporaceae bacterium | reverse complement strand
GACGGTGGCGTCGAACTTGGTGGGGCTGGTCTGCTTCGCCAGCCGCACCGCCTCCAGCGGCGTGTACAGCCGCTCCCGGTCCACCAGCTCCGCGAGCTTGCGGTAGTTCTTTCCGCGCTTCATCAGTCGTTCTCCTGTGGTCGGTACACGGGCCAGCGCCTGGCCCTGCCACGGGTAGGTCAGTCCTTGACGGTGATGCCCATCGAACGGGCGGTCCCCGCGATGATCTTCTTGGCCTGCTCGATGTCGTTGGCGTTGAGGTCGGCCATCTTCTTCTCGGCGATCTCCCGCAGCTGGTCCTGGGTGATCGAACCGATCTTCTCCCGGTGCGGCACCCCGGAGCCCTTGTCCGCGCCGGCGGCCTTGAGCAGCAGTTTGGCGGCCGGTGGGGTCTTCAGCACGAAGCTGAACGTGCGGTCTTCGTACACGCTGATCTCAGCGGGCACGATCTCGCCGCGCTGGCTCTCGGTCTGCGCGTTGTAGGCCTTGCAGAACTCCATGATGTTCAGGCCGTGCGCACCGAGTGCCGGGCCGACCGGCGGGGCCGGAGTAGCCTGACCCGCCGGCAACTGAAGCGTGAAGGTCTTGATGAGCTTCTTCTTCGGAGGCATGTCTTTCCTGGTCCTGGGCTGAGGTTCTGGCGTGGTGGCCGAAGGGCGCGCAGCAACCGCTGCACGCCAAGCCGGCGTACAAGGTTACCGCAGTGGGGTGGGTCAGATCTTCGCGACCTGGTTGAAGTTGAGCTCCACCGGAGTCTCTCGACCGAAGATCGAGACCAGCACCTTCAGCTTCTGCTGATCGGGGTTGATCTCGCTGATGGTCGCGGGTAGCGAGGCGAAGGCCCCGTCGGTCACGGTGACCGAATCCCCCACTTCGAAGTCGAGGACCTTGACCTCGACCTTGGCCTTCTTCTTCTCCGCCGGCTCCACGGTCGGGGCGAGCCACTTGACGACCTCGTCGAGATCCAGCGGTGCCGGCTTGTCGACCCGATCGGTGGCGCCCACGAAGCCGGTCACCCCTGGGGTGTTACGCACACACGAGTACGACTCGGGGGTCAGCTCCATCCGGACCAGGATGTAGCCGGGGAAGATCTTGTTCTGGACCTGGACCCGCTTACCGTTCTTGACCTCGATCTCTTCGCGGGTCGGCACCTCGACCTGGTAGATGTAGTCCTCCATGTCGAGGGAGATGATGCGGTTCTCCAGGTTGGCCTTGACCTTGTTCTCGTAGCCGGCGTAGGAGTGGACCACGTACCACTCCCCCGGCGCGAACCGAAGCGACTGGCGCAGCTCCGCGACCAGGTCGGGCTCCTCCGCCGCCTCCTCCTCGGTGGGTGCGGCCTCCTCAGCGGCCTCGTCCGCGGGCGAGGGGGCGCCGAGCGCGGCAGCTGCCTCGGCGAGCCCGAGCGAGCCCTCCTCTTCTGGCCTCGACGAGGCCGACTCGACCGGCCGGCCACTCTCGTCGTACTCAGGCACGTCGCTCACTTCCATCAGTGTCGTCGGTTGTCGGTGCGGACGGTCAGCCGCCGAAGACCGCCAGGACGGCGCGTGCGAAAGCCTGGTCCAGCAGGACGATGATGGCCGTCATCACGGCGATGAACACGACCACCACCGCTGCGTAGGTCACCAGCTCCTTGCGGGTCGGCCAGATGACCTTCCGCAGCTCGGCCACCACTTCGCGGATGAACCGCCCGATCCAGCGAAACAGCCCGAACCTCGGCGCGCGAGTCGCGGGTCGCGCCTTCACCGCGGTGCCACCGCGGGTCTCCTCCCGATCGCTCGTCACGTCCTCGATCGGTTCGTCGTCATCCGCGGCGCCCCGGCCACGTCGGTTACGCTCGGCCACTTCGTCCTCTGTTTCCCGTTTCCGGCCGCTGGGGCCCTTCCTCTCCGCTGACCGCCCGTTACCGGCCGCTGCATATCAGTCTATCGGCCGCGGTGGACCTGTCGCCCCAGGCACATGGGCGTCTCGCAGGGGTGACAGGACTCGAACCTGCAACCTGCGGTTTTGGAGACCGCTGCGCTGCCAATTGCGCCACACCCCTAGATGTGAGGACAACCCTCACGGGCGACGACCAGTGTACGGGATCCCGCCGCGACACCCAACCGGGTAGCCACAGTGGCGTGCCCTCACGGCACCCGTACGGTCGCTCGGGCCTGCCCCAGCACCTTCTGTCCCTGACAGGTGGCGGTCAGGTCCAGCACCGCCCGCCCGTCGGAAACCTCCTTCACCACACCCGAGATGACCACCTCGGTGCCGGTGTCGTCGTCCGGCACCGTCACCGGCCGGGTGAACCGGACACCGAAGTCGAGCACCGCGTCCGGCGCGCCGGCCCAACGGGTCACGGCCCGGCCAGCGAGCGCCATCGTGAGCATGCCGTGGGCGATCACCCCCGACAGACCCACCGCGGTGGCGACCCGGTCGCTCCAGTGGATCGGGTTGAAGTCACCCGACGCGCCCGCGTAGCGGATCAGGTCGGCCCGGGTGACCCGGAACGTCTGCGGCGCAAGCGCCTCACCCGGTGTCACGCCTGCCCCCTGACCACCAACTTGGACCACACCGACACCACCGGCTCACCGGCGGCGGTAGCGACCTCGGTCCGGGTGGTGAGAAACTCGTGCCCACCCCGCTCCACGATCTCCTCCACGGTGTTGACGCAGACCAGTTCGTCACCGGCGACCACTGGCCGGGTGTAGCGGAAACGCTGGTCACCGTGGACCACCCGGGAGAAGTCCAACCCGAAGGCGGGGTCGTCAATCAGCTGTTGAGTGGCGGCGGCTGTGACCACGATCGGGAAGGTCGGCGGCGCGATCACATCGGGGTAGCCGAGCGCGCGAGCCGCCTCCGGATCGACGTAGGCCGGGTCTTCCGCGCCGATGGCGGCGGCGAACTCGCGGATCTTCTCGCGCCCTACCTGGTAAGGCGCAGTCGGGGGGAAGCTACGCCCGACGTAGGAACGGTCGAGCGGCATGTGGTCAGCGAGTCTCCCGATGCGCGGTGTGCTTGCCGCACCGCGGGCAGAACTTC
>CAYTMR010000258.1:0-3088 GCA_964438855.1 uncultured Micromonosporaceae bacterium | reverse complement strand
GAGAAGGTCTCCGAGGAGGCCCGGACGGCGCTGGAGGCGTTTACCGCGGCGACCGGCCCCGCGCCGCGGTTCCACCTTGAACGGGCCGCGACGAAGGGAGCCAAGGATGGCTGATGACGCCAAGGTTCTGCTCATCTCGGTGGCCGCCCGGATGGCGGGGATGCACCCGCAGACGCTGCGGCAGTACGACCGACTCGGCCTGGTGCAGCCCGAGCGCACCCCCGGCGGTGGGCGCCGCTACAGCATCCGTGACGTGGCGATGCTGCGGGAGATCCAGCGGATGAGCCAGGAGGAGGGAATCAACCTGGCGGGCGTACGGCGCATCATCGAGCTGGAGCAGGTCACCAACGAACTGCGGCAGCGCATCGCCGAGTTGGAGCAGCAGCTCGCCGACGCCTACCAGCGGATCGCCGAATTCGAGGCGCTCTCCGCCTTCCCACGCCGTGATCTCGTCCCCACCTCGCGGACCTCGACGGCGGTGGTGGTGTGGCGGCCACACCAGACCGACGACTGAGCCACCAGCGAAGCGAGGGCGGGGCCTACCGGGGTAGCTGCCCCGGCTTCTGCGTCGCCGAGAGCTGGCGCGGATTGCGGACGAGGCCCCCCTCGCACCATTCGTGGTAGTCGAACAGGTGTGGATAGGCCTCCAACACTCGGGTGTTGTGGGCCCACATTTGCAGCTGCTCGTCGCCTTCCCGCTCCGCCTGGTCGACGAGCTTGCGCAGTCGCCGCCGCGGATGCGCACGGAAGTTGGTGCGGATGGCGTCGGCCGCGTAGATGTAGAGGCAGTGCAGAGCGAACCGCCGGGCCGGGCACGTGCGGTCCAGCGCTAGTTCGAGCAGAGTGCCGATGAGATGATCGCCGGCGACGAGCAGGTCCCAGTCCTGCGGCATGCTCTCCAACGGCACCGAGTCCGGCTGGTAAGCCCATTCGCGCAGCTCGGCCGGGGAGGGGTCGACTGGGTTAGCGAACCCCCCGAACACCGCCTGTTGCACGCTCACGGTCACTCCTGGTTGGCATGTGGTGCGGCGACACCGTAACCCGTGTCCACGAGTGATCGGAAGACCTACGTGAGGTGGTGTCACCAACACGTTATCCGAGGGCGATGAGGCGAACGTTCCCCGAGATCACCGAAGTGACGATCCGAGGTTGAGTCGGGTACGCTCAACTCTGTGAACACCGAGCGCCTGACCACGAAGAGTCGAGAAGTCATTCGGGCCGCGGTGGAGACCGCAGCACAGCGTGGACACGCCACCGTGGAGCCCTGGCACTTGTTGCTCTCTCTGCTGGACACTGGCGGGTCGACCGCTGGCGCACTGCTACGCGCGGTCGGCGCCAACCCGGCGGAGGTACGCCGCCACGCCATTCGGGCGATCGAACAGCTACCCAGCGCCCGAGGCGCCTCTGTCACCGAGCCGACCCTCTCCCGCGAGTTGATCAACGCGATCAAGGCGGCCGGACAGATCGCCCGACCGTTGGGCGACGAGTACGTCTCGACCGAGCACCTGCTGGCCGGCGTGGCCCAGATCGGCGGCGCCGCCTCGACCGTGCTTCGACAGGCCGGCGCCACCAGCGAGGCGCTCGTCGCGGCCTACCCGCAGATCCGCGGGGGCGACCGTCGGGTGACCACCACCGATCCTGAGCAGACGTATCAGGCACTCGAGAAGTACGGCGTGGATCTGACCGCCGCCGCTCGAGAGGGCAAGCTGGACCCGGTCATCGGCCGCGACGCGGAGATCCGGCGCGTCGTCCAGGTGCTCAGCCGCCGCACCAAGAACAACCCGGTCCTGATCGGGGAACCGGGCGTGGGCAAGACCGCGATCGTGGAGGGTCTCGCCCAGCGCATCGTCGCCGGAGACGTACCGGAGAGCCTGCGCGACAAGCGTCTGGTCAGCCTTGACCTGGGTGCCATGGTCGCCGGGGCACAGTACCGCGGCCAGTTCGAGGAACGGCTCAAGTCGGTGCTGGAAGAGATCAAGGCAAGCGACGGCCAGGTGATCACCTTCCTGGACGAGCTGCACACCGTCGTGGGTGCCGGCAAGGGCGAAGGCGCGATGGACGCCGGGAACATGCTCAAGCCCATGCTCGCCCGCGGCGAGTTGCGGATGGTTGGTGCCACCACGCTGGACGAGTACCGCGAATACGTGGAGAAGGATCCGGCGCTGGAGCGCCGGTTCCAGCCAGTCGTGGTCGGAGAGCCGACTGTGGAGGACACCATCGGCATCCTGCGTGGTCTGAAGGAACGCTACGAGGTGCACCACGGTGTCCGGATCACCGACGGCGCCCTCGTGGCCGCCGCGACCCTGTCCGACCGCTACATCTCCGACCGGTTCCTGCCCGACAAGGCGATCGACCTGGTCGACGAGGCCGCCTCTCGACTCCGGATGGAGATCGACTCCCGCCCAGTGGAGGTGGACGAGATCGAGCGGGCAGTGCGCCGGCTGGAGATCGAAGAGATGGCGCTGGCGAAGGAGGACGACCCCGCCTCCCGGCAGCGGCTGGAGCGCCTGCGCGAAGAGCTCGCCGACAAGCGGGAGCAGCTCACCGTGCTGTCGGAGCGGTGGCGTAACGAGAAGAAGCACATCGCCGCCATCTCGGCCGCCAAGGAGAAGTTGGAGGCCCTGCGTGGCGAGGCCGACCGGGCCGAACGCGACCTGGACCTCACCCGCGCCTCCGAGTTGCGCTACGGCCGGATCCCAGAATTGGAGCGGGAACTCGCCGCGGCCGAAGCGGAGCTGACCAAGCTGCAGACCGACGGGGCCATGCTCAACAAGGAGGTCGGCGAAGACGACATCGCCGCCGTGGTCTCCAGCTGGACCGGCATCCCGGCCGGCCGGATGATGGAGGGCGAGAGCGCCAAGCTGCTCCGGATGGAGGCATCTCTCGGCGAGCGGGTGGTCGGCCAGGTGGAGGCGGTACGAGCGGTCAGTGACGCGGTCCGCCGCTCGCGCGCCGGTGTCGCCGACCCCGACCGGCCGACCGGCTCCTTCCTGTTCCTGGGCCCGACGGGAGTGGGTAAGACCGAACTTGCGAAGGCACTGGCCGAATTCCTCTTCGACGACGAGCGGGCCATGGTCCGCATCGACAT
>CAYTMR010000257.1:0-3095 GCA_964438855.1 uncultured Micromonosporaceae bacterium | reverse complement strand
AACATTCTTCTACTTTGGGTTGCGTCGTAACCCGAAAGGGATGGAAACATCTTACTGGTCAGGGCCGCACCTCACATTACCCATGCTGAAATGCATCGCCGGCACCAGTCGGTACCGACAGGATCGCTCGACCTTGGCTCTCGTTTCCTTCGCTCCCCGCACCAGCAAGCGACCTTCATGCCGCTCTCGACGTGATCGATGGTCAGCGTCAGCCGTTGGTAATCCATCGGACTCACCCATGAGGAGCGTCACCAGGGGACCAAAGCACCGAATCCTTCACGTTCTCGGATCGCCGGACCTAAGCGACGGCCTCGGTAACGAGCATCGTACCTGTATCCGACAAGGTGTGTGGCCCCCTGCGACCAGGCGCACCGAACAACAGTTCTCCACACGGAGATGCCTACGAGAGCCAGGCTGCACGTCTTCAGTACATCCATGGAAGGGCACTTTTCGCATGCGTCGATCCGTAGGTACTCTCGCATACCGCGAGTGGCGTACGCTGAGCGGTAGTAGCCGCGATGGCGAGGGGAGCATGACCAGCAGTGTGTACGTGACCGGGCTGGAGCCCGGCGGCGGCAAGTCGGCGGTTGCGTTGGGCCTGGCCGAACTGCTGTCGCGGCGGGTAGAACGACTGGGGGCGTTCCGGCCACTCGCCCGCAGCAACCCAGACCCGATCATGGAGCTGCTCCGTCAGCGCTACGCGACGAACCTCCCGCCTGATGCGCTCACCGGCACTGACTACCACACTGCCCGCTCCTACCTCAGTGACGGCCGCGCCGACGAGCTCGTCTCGTTGATCGTCGACCGCTACCGGGCGGTGGCCAGGGAGTGTGACGCGGTGGTCGTGGTCGGTACCGACTTCGGCCAGCAGCCCGGTGACCCTCAGGTGGAACCGCGACTGCCCGGCGAGCTGGGGCTCAACTTGCGACTCGCCAACGAGTTCGGAGCCACAGTGCTGCCCGTGGTGGACGGTCACGGGCGCACCGCTGAGGAGGTAGCGGCGGCCGTCCGCTCCGGCTACCGCACCGTGGCGGAGCAACGGGCGACGGTGGTAGCGATGATCGCCAACCGGGTCGACCCCGATCTGCGGGAGGCTGCGGTGGCCGCTGGTGGTGGGCTGCCGGTACCGGTCTACGCCGTCCCCGAGGTGCCTGCGGTCGCCGCGCCGACGATCGGGGAGGTGATGACCGCCCTACACGCGGAGCCTGTCCTGGGGGTCGACGAGTCGGCGCTCACCCGTGATGTCCTCGACGTCGTGGTCGGCGGAGCCACCGTCCCCACGTTTCTCGACTATCTGCGCGACGGCTGTCTGGTGGTGACCCCGGCCGACCGAGCCGACCTGGTGGTGGCGGCCTTCGCCGCCCACGCGTCCGGTCAAGTAGCGCTCGCCGGGATCGTGCTCACCCTCGGCATGCCACTCGACGAGCGGATCCGCCGGTTGGTGGCGACGTCCGACCCCGGCCTACCTGTGTTGTCAGTGGCGCTGGACAGCTACCACACTGTCGCGGCGCTCACGGATCTCACCGGCCGAATCACCGCTGACAACCAGCGCAAGGTCGACATGGCGTTGGGTAGCTTCGAGTCGAGTGTCGACGAGATTGAGCTGGCGGACCGCCTCGACGTCACCCGCTCCGATCGGGTCACTCCGATGATGTTCCAATACGCCCTGATCGAGCGGGCCCGCGCCGACCGTCGACGCGTGGTGCTGCCCGAGGGCACCGAGGAACGGATCTTGCGCGCTACGGAGATCCTGCTGCGCCGCGGAGTGTGCGATCTGACATTGCTCGGCCCGGAGGAGGAGGTTCAGCGCAGGGCACGTGAGCTCGGACTGGACATCCACGGTGTGGAGGTGGTCGACCCCTCGACCGTGGAGTGGCGCGAGGAGCTCGCCGCCGAGTACGCGCGGCTACGAGCGCACAAGGGTATGACATGGGAAGCGGCCAACGACCGGATGGGTGATGTCAACTACTTCGGTACGATGATGGTCCACACCGGTCGTGCTGATGCGATGGTGTCGGGCGCTGCTCATCCCACGGCCGACACGATCCGCCCCGCCTTCGAGATAATCCGGACGCTGCCGGGCGTCTCGGTCGCCTCGAGTGTCTTCTTCATGTGCCTGGCCGACCACGTGCTCGTCTACGGTGACTGCGCGATCAACCCCGATCCCGACGCTGAGCAGCTTGCCGATATTGCCATTACTTCGGCTGACACCGCGGCACAGTTTGGTGTGGAGCCCCGGGTGGCGATGCTGTCCTACTCGACGGGGACCTCGGGTGCCGGCGCCGACGTGGACAAGGTGGCCGCCGCCACCGCGCTGGTACGCCAGCGACGCCCCGAACTCCCGGTGGAGGGACCCATTCAGTACGACGCCGCCGTTGACCCCTCCGTCGCCGCGACCAAGCTTCCAGGCAGCACGGTCGCCGGTCATGCGACCGTGCTGATCTTCCCGGACCTCAATACCGGGAACAACACCTACAAGGCGGTGCAGCGTTCGGCCGGTGCGGTAGCGGTAGGACCCGTGTTGCAGGGGCTACGCCGCCCCGTCAACGACTTGTCTCGGGGCGCCACAGTGAAGGACATTGTCAGCACCGTGGCGATCACCGCCATCCAGGCGAGTGGTCACGCTTCGCGGCAGTAGCCGAACGTAGCGTTCTGGAGTAGCATTTGTGGAGCCGGCAAGGGTGTCGAACCGTCGTTGACAGCTCCTCTGTGGCCAGGGAGGCCAGTGGTGCCCGGGATCCTCGCGACCTCCGCCCAGCAACCGATCTTGGCCCAAGAGAGCCCGGTGCAGCAATGGCTCTCGGGGTGGCTGGCCTACCTGTCTGAGAACCTGCCGGTACTGTTCGTCGTCTTGACGATTCTGGTGGGGACGATCCTGCTCGTCCGTGGTGGAGGCTTCAAGGAGGCCATCTCCTTTGTCTTAGGGGCACTGGTGATCTTTGTGGTGCTGATGAACCTGGAATTGTTCGCTGATCTGCTCCGCGACGAATTGCCGCTGCAGGCCCCGACGGTGGATCCCTCCCCAGCGAGCGACTACGGGGCCGGCCTGGCGCTTACGGTCTACAGCGTGGTGTTGGCTCGGCGCGCCGCGGTCT
>CAYTMR010000256.1:0-3135 GCA_964438855.1 uncultured Micromonosporaceae bacterium | reverse complement strand
TGCCCGACCACTGGCCGGCGGAGTACCGGGCGATGGTGGAGCGGCGGATCGAGGTTATCGAGTGCAATCGGTACCTCGCGCTGATCGAGCGGCCAGAGTGCAAGCGCCGGTGGGCCACCGAGGGCTGGGACGCCATGCGTGACCAGGCGCTGCGTGACTGGTTGCTGGACCGCTGCGAAGCCCGCGAGCTGTGGTATCACCACCTCGACGGTGCCGAGCAGCCCCGACCGATGTCCGTCAACCAGCTCGCCGACGAGCTGCGCCGCGACCCGGACGTGCTGGCCGTCGCCGAGCTGTACGCGCCCGGCAAGGACCTGGCGAAGGTGCTCGCCGACCTGATCGCCGACGAGCACGTGCCCTACCTCGCCGCTTTGCGCTACAAGCCGTCCGGCCTGGCCAAGCGTCAGGACTGGGAGGACGTCTGGGACAAGCAACGGAAGGAGGACGCCGCACCGGACGAGGCGACCAAGAAGAAGATCCGCGACTCGATCCCGGTGCCTCCCAAGTACACCTCCGGCGACTTCCTCAAGCCCAGCTACTGGCGCAACCGGGGCAAGCTCGACGTGCCGAAGGAACGCTTCATCTCGTACCCGCACGCCGGGCGGGACGGCGACCCGTCGCTGCTCATCGGCTGGGCCGGCTGGAACCACCGTGAGCAGGCCCAGGCACTCGCCACCCTCATCGTGAACCGGGAGAACGAAGACGGATGGGGTGCCGAACGGCTCACCCCCCTGCTCGCCGGCCTGCGCGAGGTGCTGCCGTGGGTCCGCCAGTGGCACGGCGAGTTCGACCCGGACATCGGCGACTCCCCCGCCGCCATCTACGACGGCTTTCTGGCGGAGGTCACGAACCGGCTCCACCTCACCGCCGACGACCTGGCCAACTGGCGCCCGCCAAAGAAGACACGCGGAAGACGAAAGGCTTGAATGGCAGCGAAGCTGGCAGGCCCGACCTAGAGTCAACGTTCGCCGGAGCAGCCGCGACACCCCGACCTTTCGGCCGCCACAATTGGACGATCCCCACGAAAGTGAGTCGATCACGCACTGAGGCTCCGGTACCGGGTGCGGAAGTTGGGGCGTCTCGAGGTGATGCGTGCCGGTACTCATCCAGTCCGGCGCCGTACCGCGCGCAGCACCGCGTCGGTGAGCGTGATCTCCTGTCCGTCATGGGTAGCCCGGCGCTGTGGAGCCGAGACGGTGATGTCCCACTCGGACGGATCCAGCACGGGAGCTATCTCCTCGGCCGTGAACATGAGATGCGGCAAGCGCGGACGCCTCACCCCCGTCGCCAGGTCGGTCGGGTGGTGGCCCACGATGAGCAGCGTCCCGCCCGGGCGGACGGCCGCGGCCAGCCGGCGGTGCAGGGCGTCTCGCACGGTCCGGGGCAGGTGCACGTACTGCGCCGACACCAGGTCGAACTGCGCCGGTGCGGGGTCCCACTTCGTAGCGTCCGCCTGCTGCCAGGTGACCTCCACGCCGGCCTCGGTGGCGTGCCGGGCGGCGCGGTCCAGGGCGGCCTGCGACACGTCCACGCCGGTGACCGTCCAGCCACGAGAAGCGAGCCAGATCGCGTCGGCGCCCTCGCCGGTGCCGACGTCCAGCGCCGTGCCGGGCGGAAGGTCGGCGGCGGTGGCCACCAACTGCGGGTTGGGCTTGCCGCTCCAGAGCCGCCCTCCCGACCCGTACCGCTCCTCCCAGAAGTCCCGCGACAGCATCCGCAAGGTGGTCTGCGTGTCCTCGGCGATCAGATCCGCGTTGATCGCCGCGGCCGCGGCCACCCCGCCGGCCGCCGCGCTCACCACCTGCGCCATGACGTCGGTGACGTTGCCGGCGACCCACACCCCGGGCACCTCGGTCCGGCCCGTCGGGTCGGCCGCGATCGACTCCCCGACGCCCATCGGGTGCGCGGTCGGCTCTAGACCAAGGCCGGTGAGCACCTTCGAGTTGGCCACCAGCCGCGGCGCTACGGCCACCGCTGAGCAGGCCACGAGCGCCCCGCCGGCCAACCGCAGGCCGATGATCCGGTCGTCGGTCACCTCCAACGACTCCACCCGGCCGGTGACCACCGGGATGCCCCAGGCGGCCAGTTCGGCCGTCTGCTGTTCGGTCAGCGCCCCGGCGGTGTGCTGGAAGAACGTCACCTCCGACGTCAGTTGCCGGAACAGCAGCGCCTGGTGCACCGCCTGCCCAGGGTTGGTGGCCAGCACGCCGACTGGCTGGTCGCGCACCTCCCATCCATGGCAGTACGGGCAGTGCACCACATCGCGGCCCCAACGCTGCGCCACGCCGGGGACGTCGGGCAGCTCGTCGGTCAGGCCGGTGGTCACCAGCAGGCGCCGAGCCACGATCGTGCGGCCGTCATCGAGGGTCACCTCGAACCCGTCGTCGGTGCGTTGTGCGGCGACGGCCGTCGCCGGTAGCACGGTCCCGCCGTAGCGTTCGACCTCCGCCCGCCCGATCTCGACCAGTTCGCGCGGACCGATCCCGTCGCGGGTCAGGAACCCGTGCACACCGGTCGCCGGCGCGTTACGGGGCGACCCGGCGTCGACCACAACCACCGAACGCCGAGCCCGGCCCAATGTCACCGCGCCACTGAGCCCGGCGGCACCACCGCCGAGCACCGCGACATCGAATCTCTGTGTCATGCCCACCACCATCGGTTCCCGCCGACACGCCGACAAGAAACCTTGCGGAAACAGCGAACGCGCACGAGGTACTCGCCAAGTCCGGCCGCCGGGGCAACCGGGCCGGCGAACGCCGCCGCTGTCACCAACGAAGCGACCTGACCGGACGGCAGACCGGACCTATATGAAAGGACTAACCCATAGTGGCCAAGCGGGGCACTCGATGCCGAGTGTGACGGCCCGATAACCTGCACCTATGGCCCAGCCCAATCAGCCGTCGCTGTTGCGCGAATTCATCGACATTCCGGAGCACACCAGCACCAGTGACTTCGTGCTCAAGCTCACCGACGGGGTCAGCAACGCTGAGGAGACCCTGCGCGACTACGTGATCACCGACCGGCTGGTGGCCAACTTCGACTCGGCCCTCGGCCTGATTCAATCCGCGCTGGCGGGAGGAAGCTCCAAGGCGGCGTACCTGCACGGCTCCTTCGGCGCCGGTAAGTCGCACTTCA
>CAYTMR010000255.1:0-3278 GCA_964438855.1 uncultured Micromonosporaceae bacterium | reverse complement strand
TGTAGTAGGGCGTGACGACGAGCAGTCCGTGCGCACCGGCCTTCTCCGCGGCCCGGGCCAACTCGATCGTGTGGTGGGTGTCGTTCGTCCCCACACCGGCGACGACCCGCGCACGGTCACCGACCGCCTCTACCACCGCCCGGATCAGAGTCTCCTTCTCAGCGTCGGTGGTAGTGGGGGCCTCGCCGGTAGTCCCGTTGATCACCAGGGCGTCGTTGCCCTGCTCGTCGACCAGGTAGGTGGCCAAGCGCGCCGCGCCCGCCACGTCAAGGGCCCCGTCCGGCTGGAACGGACTCACCATAGCCGTGAGAAGCCGGCCGAACGGCCGGCGCGCGTCGTTCGTCATGTTCACCAACCTAGCCGACTCAGACCCGGCGTCGGCTTAGCTCTCCCACGTGAACGGACTCGCGGCGATCTCGCTGCCGTCGTCCAGCCGAGTGATCGTGAAGTCACCGAACACGTTCGGGGCAACCTGTTGGAGCTGACGGAGGCACTCCACCGCCACCTTCCGAATCTCGACATCGGCGTGCTCCGATGCGCGCATCGCGATGAAATGCCGCCACGCCCGGTAGTTGCCGGTCACGACGATGCGGGTCTCGGTGGCGTTCGGCAGCACCGAGCGCGCCGCCTGGCGCGCCTGCTTGCGCCGCAGCGTGGCGTTGGGAACGTCGGCGAACTTCCGCTCCAGGCCCACCAACAGCTCGTTGTACGCGCGGACACTCGCCTCGGTCGCTTCGGTGAAGATCTTGTGCAGCTCCGGGTCGTCGGCGATCACATCGGGCTCGACCATCGCCGCGTTCCGCTCCGGCACGTACCGCTGGGACAGCTGGGAGTAGGAGAAGTGGCGGTGACGGATCAACTCGTGGGTGAACGAACGCGACACGCCGGTGAAGTAGAACGTCACCGTTCCGTGTTCCAACACCGACAAGTGCCCCACTTCGAGGATGTGCCTCAGGTAGCCGGCGTTGGTCGCGGTCGCCGGATTGGGCTTGTGCCAGGACTGGTAGCAGGCTCGGCCTGCGAACTCGGCCAATGCCTGCCCGCCCTCGGCATCGGTGGACCAGGGGACGTCCTCAGGCGGTTGGAAGTGTGTCCAGGCGATGAGCTGGACCCGCGGGGAAACCATCTCCGGCACGGCCCCAGCCTAGCCAGACGCTACCGGCGCCGAAGGGCCGGGGGCGCCCCTAGACGTAGAACCACGAGAAAGGCTCCCACGGGAGGTTGCGCGCGACGGTGAACAGCGCCGCGGCGACGATCAACACCAACACCGTCCGGGAACCGACAGCCAGCCGCGGCAACCGCCAGCCGAAGACCTGCCTCCCTGCCCAGGCGACATACGCGTACACGAGGAACGGCACCGCGAAAACGAACAGCAGGTGGTGTCGCGCGGCGGCCGGCAGCTGCCCGTGGATGAGGTAGAAGAACGCCCGGGTGCCGCCGCAACCGGGACAGTCCAAGCCGGTGGTCAACTTCAGCAGGCAGGTCGAGACATCGGTCGCGGATGACTCAGTGGGATCGCGCACGAGCACGTAACCCACCGCGCCGGCGAAGCACAGCAGGATCGCGACCGGCCCCAGCCATCCGGGGGCACGGGCTATCCAGCGGTGCAGAAAGGCGCTCACCCGGCCGGGTGGTGGCGCGTAGTAGACGGGGTACTGGGCATGGCCTGAGTGGTGGTGGACGTCACCGCCCGCGGTTTGACTCATCACCGCTCCCTCACACCCCAACTGACCGGGCTTCACCTTACACGGTAGCGACCAGCGTGAACGGGTGGTGGGCGCCGACCGGCTGCCTGTCGGCCGTACGCTTGATGACCGTGGCTATGGGGTACGTACGTCCGGCCCGGCTCGACGAGGTCGACGAGCTCGCGCGGATACAGGTGTCGACGTGGCGGACCGCGTACCGACGGATCTTCCCGGCCAGGGTCCTCGAGCAGCTGGACCAGGAGTGGATCGCGCAGCGTTGGCGAGCGGCGGTGGAACGACCCCCCACGCCGCGGCACCGGGTGCTGGTCGCGATCGAGCAGGGCGAGCAGAGCCATCTCGTAGGTTTCGTCGCCTCGGGCCCCGCCGACGAACAGGCCGCGGCGCCCGGGGAGCAGACCCCACCCGCCGGAGACCGCACCGCCGCCATCACCGAGCTCCTCGTCGAACCCCGCTGGGGCCGGCGGGGGCACGGCAGCCGGCTGCTGGCGGCCAGCGTCGATCTGTGGCGGGAGGATGGTTTCACCACCGCGGTCGCCTGGGCGTACGAATCCGACTCGGCGACGCGCGCCTTCCTGGCCTCAGCTGGGTGGCAACCGGACGGGGCGCGGCGGGCGTTGGATGTGGACGACCTTCTCGTGCCCCAGCTTCGCCTGCACACCCGCATCGCAGACGGCTGACCTACGGGTGACCGCTCGGCCACGGGCGAGAGGTCGATCGCTCACTCCTCCAGCAGCGGTCCCAGCCCCACGGTGAGACCCGGGCGGCGTACTACTGAACGGATCGCCAACAGGACCCCGGGCATGAACGACGCCCGGTCGAACGAGTCGTGACGGATCGTCAAAGTCTCACCGGTGGTGCCGAACAGCACCTCCTGGTGGGCGACCAGGCCGCGGGCACGCACCGAATGGACCCGCACCCCCTCCACCTCGCCCCCGCGTGCCGGGGTCGCCTCAGCGGTCGCGTCCGGCGGCGGCGGGAGTTTCGCCTCCGCACGGGCCTGCGCCACCACCTGGGCGGTGCGAAGAGCCGTGCCGCTAGGGGCGTCGACCTTGTCGGGGTGGTGCATCTCGATGATCTCGACCGACTCGAAGAACCGTGCGGCCCGAGCGGCGAACTCCATCATCAGCACCGCGCCGATCGCGAAGTTAGGCGCAATCACCACGCCGACCTGCGGCTTGTGCTCCAACCAGGAGCGGACCCTGGCCAGTCGGGACTCGGTGAAACCGCTGGTGCCGACGACCACGTTGATACCCTGGTCGATGCACCAGTGCAAGTTGTCCATCACCACGTTGGGGTTGGTGAAGTCGACGACGACTTCCGCCCCGGCGTCGGAGGCGTTGAACAGCCAGTCACCCTGATCGATCATGGCAACCAGCTCCAGGTCGGGAGCGGCGTTCACGGCCTTGCAGACCTCGACTCCCATGCGCCCACGCGCACCGAGCACACCCACCCGGATCTGCTCTGCAGGCCGGCCCTGCGGTGATGTCGTCTCTGTCACGTGGACAACCTAACCCATTCCGCTGTCCCGCCTGCCGCCGCCCAGGGTGGGCCCGTGGTCAGCCACGCGACTAG
>CAYTMR010000254.1:0-3308 GCA_964438855.1 uncultured Micromonosporaceae bacterium | reverse complement strand
CAGCGGCGGGTAGAACGGCTTGGTCACGTGCTCGGCGTAGTGCTCGTCGGCGAGCTCTGGCGTGATCGTCCGCAGGTCCATCGCCTCGATGGTGAGCCCTTTGCGCTCGAAGCGACTGATGATCTCGCCCACCAGACCGCGGCGGACCCCATCGGGCTTAATCAACACGAGCGTGCGCTCGACGTCACCGGTAAGCGACACGAGGACTCCTCACTTCGTCCTGACGGCGGGCCGCCGGGCACCGCCATGGGTCTGAGCAGGCTCAGCCTAACGAACCGACCGGGCAGGTTCGCGTCTGCCGGCCAGCTCCGTACCCGACTACGATTGAGACCAGTCGACCGCGGGCGGTAGCCGTCCGGCAGCCTCCAGAGAGGAGCGACATTGGTGCGAGGACTCCCGAATGTGGCATCGCCCCGTCGCATCATCGCCGTCCTCGGCGGGTTGTTCGGCGTGTTCCTCCTATGCTTCGGTGTCGGCAACCAGAACATCATCGTGGTCATCGCCAGCCTGCTGGTGATCGCTCTGGCTGCAGCGAGTCGCCTGAGCGCCCTGCTGCGTCCCCGGCAGCGGGAGTGGGTGTTCGACACCGGGCGGGTGGTGCTCGTCTCCGACGATCCACCACCGACCGGTGAGTACGGCCGGTGTGAACTGCGCCTGGCGGTGGACGCCCCCGGTCTGCCACCCACCACCGTCGTGGTCCGCGACACCCACGTGCCGGTCGAGCACTGGCCACACCCGGGGATGGAGCTGCCGATCAAGGTCGCCGCGGACAATGTCCGCAACGTTCAGATCCAGTGGCCCAGTCCGGGGACGACGCCGAGCTGGTCCGACGAGGACGCCTTCGTGGACGACCAGCCGTCCCCGGTGCCCCACCAGCACCCGGCCTCCCGACTGGGCTCGGCCGACACCGAGCTGATCGACTTCGACATCGACGATTACCCGCCACCGATCGACCATGAGATCCCCGACGCGGAGGCAGCACCGCTGAGTGCGCCGCCGGCGCCGAGCCAGCGACCGAGCCCACGCCCACGCCCGGCGGTGGAGGCGGCCGAGGTGGAACCCGCCGCGGCAGCAGCGGCCACAGTCGTCGCCAGCCCGCCGGTCGTGGACCCGACCGTCGTCTACCCCAGTGCGCATCCCAGCCCCGGCAGCGCGATCCACGGTGTCGGCGTCACGCTGCTCGTCACCGATCTGCAACGGTCGACCGAGTTCTACCGCGACCTGCTCGGCTTCTACGAGGTGGACGGTGGAGACGACAACGTGGTGCTCGCCTCGGGCGACACGAGGCTGGTGCTACGGGAGTCCACCGAGGCGGGTCGCACTAACCGCCGGACGGTCCACCTCAACCTCATGGTGGTGGGCGACATCGAGCAGGTCTACGCCGAACTGAAGGACAACGGGGTCCGGTTCATCTACCCGCCACGGGTCGTCAACCGAAGCACCCAGCTGGAGTTGTGGGGCGCGGCCTTCCGCGACCCGGACGGACACGGGATCGGCATCGCCGAGTGGCGCACCCCCGCCTGAGTCGGCGCGGGCGACGTCAGCGCGGTTCCGCCCGGGTGAGCAGCCGCCGCGCGTCGGCCACCGTGAACACCGAACCGGTGATGAGCACCCCCACCCCGGACAACTCACCGTCCGGGTCGTCCTCGGCCATCGTCACCGCCATCTCGATCGCATCAGGCAGCTGAGGCACGACCCGAACCCGGTCTGGTCCGAACACGTCCGCAGCGATCGCACCAAGCCGCTGCGCTGGCAGCGCCCGGGAGGAGCTGTTGCGGGTCACCACCACTGCGTCGACCACCGGCTCCAACAACTCGAGCATGCCGGCGGCGTCCTTCTCCTCTACCACGGCGACCACCGCCACGAGCCGACGGAAGCTGAACTCCTCGGTCAGCGTGGTGACCGTCGCGGCCATGCCGTGCGGGTTGTGGGCCGCGTCGACGAGGATGGTCGGCGCGCTCCGGACCCGCTCCAGCCGACCCGGGGACGTGACCCCCGCGAATCCCTCCCGGACCACCTCGGCATCGAGGGCCTTGCCACCGGCCCCGGCGCCGAGGAACGCCTCGGTCGCGGCGAGCGCCACCGCCGCGTTCTGCGCCTGGTGAGGGCCGTGCAGCGGGAGGAACACCTCGTCGTACTCGCCGCCGAGCCCTTGCAGGGTGAGCATCTGGCCGCCCACCGCGACGGCCCGCCGCAGCACCCCGTACTCGCTGCCTTCCCGGGCGATCGTGGCACCGACGTCGGCGCACCGCTCGAGCAGCGCCCGCGCCGCCTCCTCCGGCTGCGCCGCCGTGACGACAGTGGCGCCGGGATGGATGATGCCTGCCTTGGCGTAGGCGATGTCGGAGAGCGTGTCACCGAGCCACTCCGTGTGGTCCAGCCCGATCGGCGTGATCACGCAGGTGCCGGCGTGCAGCACGTTGGTGGAGTCCTCGGCGCCGCCCAACCCCACCTCGACCACCGCCACATCCACTGGGGCGTCAGCGAAGACCGCGAACGCCAGGGCGGTGGTCATGTCGAAGTACGTCAGCGGCTCCCCGTGCCGGTCGTCGACCAGCTCGGCGACCGGTGCGAGCTCCTGGTACGCCTGCACGAACCGTTCCTCGCTGATCGGCTCCCCGTCCAGGGAGATCCGCTCGCGCACGGACGTCAGGTGCGGGCTGGTGTACCGTCCGGTCCGCAGTCCTGACGCCCGTAGCAGCGAGTCGATCATGCGGGCGGTGGAGGTCTTACCGTTGGTGCCGGTGAGGTGGATCGACTGGTATGCCCGCTGCGGCGTGCCGAGCATGTCCAGGAGTTCTTCGATCCGGCTCAGGTCGAACACCATCCGGACGAAGCCGCGCTCCAACAGCTCGGCGTCGACCTTGGCGAACTCGCTCACTCCCCCACCATTCCGCGCGGTGCGCGGCGACGGCAACCGCCGGCCGTTGACCCCCGCCATCAGTCCGCCGGGAGGGCCGCCAGGGCGGAGTCGATCCGCGCGAGCTCAGCCTCGGCGCGCGCGAGTCGCTCTCGCATCTTGGCCACCACCTGCTCGGGGGCCTTGGCGAGGAACGCCTCGTTGCCCAGCTTTGCCCGGCACCCCGCGGCTTCCTTCTCCGCGGCGGCCCGGTCCTTGGTCAGCCGGGCCCGTTCGGCCGCGACGTCGATGGCACCCCGGGTGTCCAGCTCCACCGTCACCCCACCGGGCGCGGCGAGCGTCGCCGTGGCCGAGAAACCGTCACCGGCCGGATCCAACCGCGCCAAGGCGCGGACCAACGGCTCGTGAACCGCCGGCCCGGACAGTCGAGCCGCCACCCGCTGGCCGG
>CAYTMR010000253.1:0-3318 GCA_964438855.1 uncultured Micromonosporaceae bacterium | reverse complement strand
CAGCTGCGGGTGTCCGGCAAGAAGAAGGACGACCTGCAGGCGGTGATCGCCATGCTCAAGAACACCGACTTCGGGGTGGCGTTGCAGTTCACCAACTACCGCTAGTGACGGTCGTTGCGGGAGGCGCTGACGGCGCCTCCTCACGACCGCCACGCCGTCCGAGGGCCGCCCGAACATCTGGCGCTGACACGGTCGCCGAGATGGCTGGTGGCGAGCTGTGGTAGCGCTCCCATACGCGCGGTGGAGGGGTACCTGCCATCCCAGCCTGCCTGAGATGAACGACCGGGTCGTATATCAGGCGTTCGGCCGATACCGCGTCTGGCGCCCTTTGCCGTGGTTGGGTGGTGTGGCACGATCCCTATGAAGTGTCGAGGGCAACGAATGCCTGTCGGAGGGAGTTATCGTGCGGGCGCACATCAACAGTCGCAGGCTTATTCGGCTCGCGACCGTCGCCGCTATCGCCGCGGGTGTCGTCGTCTCGTCGCCAGCCGCCCACGCTGCCGACGCCGGGCAGGAGGACCTGCGCCCGGCCAACGAGATCATCCTGCCGAACCCGATCGGCGGTGGTGCGGCGACGCCGGACGACTGGTCGTGGGCCTGATCCGCTGACCCGCGGGCCATACTGACCGGCTCGGGGCGTCGAGGAGGTCTTCTTGCGCACACCCCGCGCCGCTGCGCCGGCTCATAGAGCCTGGTTTCTTACCGTTCCTCTGGCGGCCGCCGCGGTCGTGTTGACAGCGGCGGCCCAGTGGGGAAACGCTATCCCGGGCTGGCAAATCGGGCTCGCGGTGGTCTTCCTCGCGGCGTTCGTGGCCGCCGAGTTCGTCGTCCTCGTCTTCGAGGTACGACGTCAGGCGTTCGCCGCCTCCATCACTGAACTGCCGCTGCTGCTGGGCCTCTTCTTTTTGTCCCCAGTGCTGCTGGTCCTCGCCCGTGCCTCCGCGGCGTGGATAGCCCGGGCCTATCAACGGCAGACGCGGATCAAACTGTGGTTCAACGTGGCGTCTCTCGCCGCGGGAGCGGCGTTCGCCACCCTCATCGTCCAGTCAGGCCCGCCGCTGGTCGGCACCGATCCGCTGACGTGGTTGCTGTTGGCCGCCGCGGTCGGGGCCAACACCGTGGTCACCTTCGGCGCGGTGGCTGGGGTGGTGTCCCTGGTCCAGGGCCGAGTCTCCGGCTCCCAGCTGGCGCGGATGGTGCTGCCCAGTCTGCCGGTCGCCGCGGCGAACGTGGCGTTGGCTCTTGTGGTCCTGGTCCTGCTCAAGCAGACACCCTGGGCGCTGATCCTGCTCGCGGCGCTCGCCGCGGTCTTCGTCGTCTCCTACCGCTTCTACGCCCAGTCGATCCGGCAGAGCCGGGCTCTGGCCGAGATGTACCACCTGACCCGGGCACTAGCGGACACCCCACACGACGGCACCCTCGCCGACGTCCTGCTGGGCCGGGTGCGGGAGATGCTCCAAGCCGAGTACGCCGCCCTGTGGCTGCCAGCCCGGGGCCGGCATCCAGAGGTGCTGCTGTCGGCCCGGGTGGACGACCCCGCGTTGCTGGACGTCGCCGCCACGCCGGAGGCGCTGCGCATGCGCGCGTTCACCTCTGGTGAGACGGTCGCGGTCGGCCCCCGGCAAGGGGACGAGACGCTGCGGCAGCTGCTACGGGAAGCCGGGGCCAAGGACGCGGTGGTGGTCCCGTTGCGGGCGGGATCGGCCGTGATCGGTTGCCTCGAGGTGGCCGGGCGAGTGGGTGACTACACCCACTTCAGCGGCAGCGATGTCCGCCTGTTGGAGACGATCGCAGCGCACGCCGCGGTGGCGGTGGAGAACTCTCGCCTGGTCGACCGGCTCCGGTTCGACGCCTACCACGACGCGTTGACCGGTCTACCCAACCGGCGTCGCATCAGCAATGGCTTGGAGGAGTCGGTGGCGGTGCGGCCCCTGGGCGAGGTGGTCGCGGTCCTGCTCTTCGACGTCGACGACCTGCGGGGGATCAACGAGGCGCTGGGGCACGCCGCGGGAGACCAACTACTCGGTCAGGTCGCTGACCGGCTACGCGCCGCCGCACCCTCCTCAGCGTTGGTGGGACGGGTCGGCGGGGACGAGTTCGTGGTGACGCTGCGGTTGCCCACCTCCGACGCCGCGGTCCGGCTCGCCGCCGCACTCCGCGCGGAGGTACGCCGCCCCATGCCGGTGGGCTCCCTCACCTTGGACGTGGATGTGGCGGTGGGTGTCGCGGTCCACCCCGACCACGGGTCAGACCCGGCCACCCTGCTCCAACGGGCGGACGTGGCGAGCCGGGCGGCGCGGTCTCTCGCCGGTGGGGTGCAGCTGTTCAACTCGGCTTTGGAGTCACGCTCGACGAGGCGGCTGGGGATCGCGCCGGACCTGCGGCAGGCGATCGAGCGTGACCAGCTGGAGGTGTACTTCCAACCGAAGGTGGCGCTGTCGGACCGGCGGCTGGTCGGGGTGGAATGCCTGGCCCGCTGGCAACACCCAGCGCATGGTTCGGTGGCTCCCGAGGACTTCGTGGCGGTGGCCGAGCACACCGGCTTACTCAGCCGACTCACCGAGGCAGTGCTGGTGGACGGACTCCAGCGGTGCCGGCAGTGGTCCGACGATGGCAACCCGTTACCGATCGCGGTGAATCTGTCCTCCCGTACTCTGGTCGATCCTGGTTTCCCGGCCCGGGTAGCTGCGTTGTTGGAGGAGCACGGCGTGGCGCCGGAGCTGCTGACGTTCGAGATCACCGAGGACAGGGTGCTCGGCGAGACCGACCGGCCGCTGCCGATCCTGCGTAGCCTGGCGGACATGGGTGTCCGCCTGGCGGTGGACGACTTCGGGACCCGCTACTCCTCCCTGTCCTACCTGCGGCGGTTGCCGCTGCACGAAGTCAAGATCGACAAGTCGTTCGTCCAGGGGATGGCGACGGACGCTGGCGATCTCGCGATCGTGCGCGCGGTGGTGGACCTGGCACGGGACTTCGGGCTGCAGGTGGTGGCCGAGGGGGTGGAAAGCGAGCTGACTCTCGAGCTACTTATGGATATGGGCTGCGACGTGGGGCAAGGGTTCCTGTTCAGCCGCCCTCTGCCGTACGAGCGGTTGGAGGCGTGGTTCGCTGCTCGCACGGAGGCGGAGGCGAGCCCGGCCGGGCCGGTCCGCCGACTGCGGGCGGTGGGCTGAGCGTCGGGGGTATCCCCCGCGCACAGTCGGCCCGAGTTCGTGTACTCTTACCCGTGCGCCTCGTCGCGGGACCAACCTACGACGTGTGTGCGTGCCCCCTTAGCTCAGTCGGCAGAGCGTCTCCATGGTAAGGAGAAGGTCTACG
>CAYTMR010000252.1:0-3408 GCA_964438855.1 uncultured Micromonosporaceae bacterium | reverse complement strand
GAGCAGGCGCGGGACGTTCGGGTGCACCTCGGTGGCCTGCTCGACGACGCTGAGCGTCGCCTGGCACAGATGCGCAGGGAGGCCGCGCAGATCCGCCGCCAGCTCGAACAGGAGATCGGGGAGGTACGCCGTCGGATCATGGAGTTGGTGGAGTCCGAGGCCGCCCAACTGCTCGGCTCCACGCAGGAAGCCCTGGACGCGGCCAGGGCGGAGGCCCAGGAGCTGCGCGAGCAGCTCACCGCAGCCCTGCACGACCGGCACCGCCTGCTGGAGCGCCTCCAGGAGATGACCGCTCGGGCAGAACGCGCCGAACACGCTGCCCGCCAGGCACGGCAGGAGCTGCGACGTGAACGGGCGGTGGAGCGGACACTGCGGGCCCGAGTGCGCCAGCTCGATCCGGACGAGCACCTCAGCCTTCGCAACGACATCCACCAGGCCTGGCTGCGGACGACCACCCCCGCCGATCGGCAACGCTACCCGTGGCGGGAACCGGAGTTCGGGCCTGACTTCGCGGCCTCCCTGCAACGAGTGCACGGTATCGCGCGCCGGCGGCTCGCCGAGGTCTGCGCGGACGTGGTCTGCGGCCGGGCCGCGGAGCGCCCCGGACTGGAGCTGCACCCGTTGCGCGTCGGGGAGGGCGGCGAGGCTCCACAACGGGTTCGCGCGGACGGGGCCAAGGCCTACCGGGTGGCGTTGCAGGTGCACGCGCCTTCGGCGCGGCGGCTGCACTACTGGCTCCTGCCGGACTCGCGGATCGAATTCGCGAAGGTCGTCTACCACGACGACGCCTCGATCTGACCCACGCTCAGTGTGAGCGGTGGGTCGGGGTGTGCGATCCCATCCAGTGGGCCCCGCGACGGCACCTCGTGGGGCGCCGATGCCGCGACCGGTACACTCGCGTGCGGAGTCCGAGAGGCGCTGCAACGGGTCGCGTGACCCGGCCATGGCAAGCCCTGGCCCGGAGAGTGAGACCCGCCACGCTCGGCTCCAGGATCACAGACGTTAAGGGCGCCTCCCCAGATCTTCGGGAGGTGATGATGTGGCAATGAAATCCAGCACCGCCGACCGGCTGCGGGGGCTCCTTGACCAGCGGATCCTGGTGCTCGACGGGGCCTGGGGCACGATGCTGCAAGGAGCGGGGCTCACCCCGGACGACTATCGCGGCGATCGGTTCGTCGCGCACCCGAAGGACGTCACCGGCGACCCAGACCTGCTCAACCTGACGCGGCCCGATCTCATCCTCGACGTGCACCGGCGGTACCTTGCCGCGGGTGCGGACATCACCACCACCAACACCTTCACCGCGACCAGCATCGCGCAGGCGGACTATGGGCTGGCCGACTACGTCCGGGAGATGAACCTGCGCGGCGCCCAGTTGGCGCGCCAGGCGGCGGACGAGGCCGGCGGCCGGTTCGTCGCGGGGTCGGTCGGGCCGCTGAACGTGACCCTGTCGCTGTCCCCTCGGGTCGACGATCCGGCCTACCGCGCCGTCACCTTCGACCAGGTCAAGGCGGCCTACGCGGAGCAGATCGCGGCCCTGGCCGAGGGCGGGGTCGACATCCTCCTGATCGAGACGATCTTCGACACGCTCAACGCCAAGGCGGCGATCATGGCGGCTCGTGAGGTCGCCCCGCACCTGCCGCTGTGGATTTCGGTGACGATCGTCGATCTGAGTGGGCGTACCCTCTCCGGGCAGACCGTGGAGGCGTTCTGGCGCTCGATCGAGCGGGCGGAACCGCTGGTCGTCGGTGTCAACTGCTCGCTCGGCGCGGCGGAGATGCGCCCCCACGTCGTCGAGCTGTCCCGGCTCGCTGGCACCTACACCGCCTGCCACCCGAACGCGGGACTACCCAACGCCTTCGGTGGCTACGACCAGACCCCGGACGAAACCGCCCGCATGATCGGTGAGTTCGCCCACGCCGGCCTGGTCAACATCGTCGGTGGCTGCTGCGGTACCACCCCGGCTCACATCGAGAAGATCGCAGCCGCGGTGTCCGGGCTCGCGCCGCGGTCGGTGCCGACGCCGACTCCCGCCACCCGGTTCAGCGGCCTGGAGGCCTTCGAGATCGGCCCGGATACCGGCTTCGTCATGATCGGTGAGCGGACCAACGTGACCGGCTCTAAACGGTTCCGCCGGCTGATCGAGGCCGAGGACTACCAGGCCGCCGTCGAGGTGGCGTTGGAGCAGGCGCGCGGTGGCGCCAACATCCTCGACGTCAACATGGACGCGGACCTGCTCGACAGCGAGCGGGCGATGACCACCTTCCTCAACCTGCTCGCCACCGAGCCAGAGGTCGCCCGGCTGCCGATCATGGTGGACAGCTCCCGGTGGAGCGTGCTGGAGGCTGGGCTCAAGTGCGTCCAGGGCAAGGGCATCGTCAACTCGATCAGCCTCAAGGGCGGGGAGGAGGAGTTCCTCGCCCAGGCCCGCCACATCCGTGACCACGGTTGGGGCGTGGTGGTGATGGCTTTCGACGAGAGAGGGCAGGCGGAGACCACCGAACGCAAGGTGGAAATCTGCGCCCGCGCCTACGACCTGCTCACCCAACGGGTCGGGTTCGCGCCGGAGGACATCATCTTCGACCCCAACGTCCTGGCGGTGGCCACCGGCATTCCCGAGCACAACGGTTACGCGAAAGCCTTCATCGACGCGCTGCCGTTGATCAAGGAGCGCTGCCCCGGGGCGCGAACGAGCGGCGGCATCTCCAACCTGTCGTTCGCCTTCCGCGGCAACGACGTGGTACGTGAGGCGATGCACTCGGCCTTCCTCTACCACGCCGTGCCAGCCGGACTCGACATGGGCATCGTCAACGCCGGCCAGCTCACCGTCTACGAGGACATCCCCGCCGACCTGCTGGAGCTGGTCGAGGACGTCATCTTCGACCGACGGCCGGACGCCACCGACCGGTTGGTCGCCTTCGCTGAGACGGTCAAGGGCTCGACGTCCCGCCGCACCGTCGACCTCTCCTGGCGCGACGCTCCGGTGGCCGAGCGGTTGCGGCACGCCTTGGTGCACGGCATCGTCGACTTCATCGAGGCCGACACTGAGGAAGCGCGGCAGCAGGCGGCCCGGCCACTGGACGTCATCGAGGGCCCGCTCATGGACGGCATGAAGGTCGTCGGCGACCTCTTCGGCGCCGGCAAGATGTTCCTGCCGCAGGTGGTCAAGAGCGCCCGGGTGATGAAGCGGGCGGTCGCCTACCTCGAGCCGTTCATGCAGGCGGAGAAGGAGAAAGCCCGTCAGAAAGGGATGCTCGGCTCGGACCGCGGTAACGGCAAGGTGGTCTTGGCGACCGTCAAGGGCGACGTCCACGACATCGGCAAGAACATCGTCGGTGTGGTGCTGGGCTGCAACAACTACGAGGTGATCGACCTCGGGGTGATGGTGCCGGCCGAGACCATCCTCGA
>CAYTMR010000251.1:0-3414 GCA_964438855.1 uncultured Micromonosporaceae bacterium | reverse complement strand
CGGCGGCGCGTGCGGCCCGCTTGTCGGGCCGCCTTGAAGATGTACAGAAAGTTCTCACAACTTGGCCGGTAGTCAGCCGGGTCCTGGTGGCGAGTGTTGGTCAGGCCAGGTAGGCGGCGGTGGCGTCGTCGCTGCGCTTGTTGCGTGCCCACCGCATGCAGGTGGGATCAGCAGCTTCGATTGCGCGGACCCGGCGGATCAGTTCGGTGGGGCCGGCATCATCCAGGACGTCAAGCACGGCGGGCCAGTCCAGGAGTCCGAACAGGTCGACGATCCGGGCGGCTCCGTCGGTGAGTACGGCGATACGGCGTACCTGGTCGAGTGGGACTGTGCCTTGGATGGCGTGGACGGCGACAGTCGGGTTCTCTGCGGCTACCCAGTAGCCTCCGGGTTGGTTGCGGGCGGCTAGCTCGGCGTGTTTCATTCGCAGCAGAGCTGCTTGCTTTTCGGCGGAGCCGAACGGGTGGCGGTCGGCTTCGGCTCGCTCGGCTGCGGCGGTGGCGCTGACCCGGTTGTCCGTGATCACCTGAACGCCGTCGCTGGTGTCGATTGCGATGGTCACGTCACCAAGGACCAGGTACTCCACTGCTTCGGCTTGTACCCGTACGACGGCGACCGCCGCTGATGGTGTGCCGGGGTGGGTCAGGTCGCACTCGGAGCGGTGCTCGTCGGCGGTGAACCGGATCGCGTAGGTCAGTGCTTGGCCGAGCTTGGTTCCCCGGTCAGTGGCAAGCCCGGTCAAGGCGGAGCCGAGTTTTGCTGCGTACCAGGCCACGCCGTGCACACACCCGGTGTCGGTACGAGCGGTAGCCCCGTCGAGCACCACGACAAGGCGCTCACTGGCGAAGGCCCAATCCTCATTCGGTGTCTTCGGGTCGCCGGCCTGGGTCGCGATAGCCGCGTGCATTAGGAAACGCCTTCGACACGGTAGACCGGAGTCAGGGCCTCCACGCTGGTGATGGTGCGCTTCTGCGGCTCGTACTTGCACGCCACAAGCAGCGAAAACCGCCTGTTCTTCACCATCCGGTACAGCTCGTCCAGGTGCTCCTCAAGGTACTGAGCGGCACCGAGTGTGCCCATCGCATGAATCCCGGCAAGGTAGAGGAAGTTCCCGCGTCCGTCCGGACGTGGTAGCCGCCCGATGTAGGCGTAGTCGATCGGCTCACCGCTGTCTGATGGTGACCGCAGAATCTCGCTGGTTTCCCGGTTCACCAGGTAGAGGCCGTCATCGTCGGTGCCGAAGCCGAGCTTCGGGTCTGCGGCGAGAACCTGACCGACGAACGGCAGGATCCGAGGACTACCCATCACAATCAGGTTGGTCCGGTTCAGGTCAACCATGCCCGGCGGCGGCACAACCTCGTACTCCGCCTTCAACCCAAGCGTGCGTGCGAGCGTGGCGAGTCGTTCGTAGGCCGCCAGCATCTCGGCCGACACGACCGCATACGGGTCCTTCTTATCCGCCTCGAACTTGCCGCCAACGGCCACCGTCACAGGACCGGTGCCGAGCATCGCTCGCTCGGGTCGTGGCCCCGACGACAGCAGCTGCCCGACGCGGGCACGTGTCATCCCGATGAGTGACGCAATCTGTGCCTGCGTCATGCCCTGGGAAACCATCTCCTCCAAGGCTTCTCTGCGCAGCCGCGATAGCTCGTTCACCACTGCCTGGTGTTCATCGATCAGCTCACTTGCCCTACGTGCCCGTAGGGCTGGGTCTTCTATCTCTGCCAACCCGTGCACATCGGGGTTCACGTGGGGCTCCTTCGCTGGTCGGGCCGCCTGAGCGACGCACATTTCAGTCTAGGGCACAGGAGGGCTTGACCAAAGCAAGAGGGGTTGCCTAGCCTAGCTTCATCGATCGCAATCCCCCTTTACAGGGGAAATCCCGGTGCGACGATCAGTGTCGGATCCCCGGTGGATCCCTGAGCGAAGGAGGTCTTCGTGAAGCTGTATGTGGACACCCAGGGCAAGGCTTTCACGGTGTCGAAGGACCCGGAGCCGAAGACCGACCAGCACGGCAACCAGCGGTCGGAGAAGGGAACGGGCCGTCTGCTCTGGTCGACCCAGGTGTTTGTGCTCGACGAGACGGGTGGCGAGGTCATCACCATCACCACGGCGGGTGAGAAGCCTTCGGTGAAGGTGGGTGAGCTGGTCACCGTCGAGCAGCTGGAGGCTATTCCGTGGGCGACCAACGGGCGTAACGGTGTGGCGTTCCGCGCCGTGGCGCTGAAGCCGAAGTCTGGTCCGGCCGGTAAGTAGGTTCCTCCAACACCTAAGGCTGTGAGCCCACTGGTGTCCTACTGGAAGCGGCCTGAGCCGCTGACCTGATCAGTCCGGGAGTGTTCCTGGCGTCCATGCTCCCGGCCTGGCCACCGCTGGTGGCATCTCAGATAGGCCGGCGCGGGGTCGGTACTGGCGTCCAAACCTGCCGACCCCGTGCCTTCCAACGCATCCACCCTCACACGAAGGGGGACTTGTCGTGTCCAAGTCTAGCTCTGCCCGCCTGCTTGGGCGCTCGTCTGGATCGGTGACGGTCATTCAGACCAACGTGCACCGCTCGTACGCCCGTAACGCTCGCCTGGCGGGAATCATCACCACGGTTGTTGTTGGTGTGCTTGCCGCCACGGTGGCAGCTGACCACGTGCACCCTGTTGTTGCCGCGATGCTCGGCGGCCTTCTCGGCACCTGTTTGGGTGCTGTCGTTTGGGCTGTGGTTCGGATCTGGCCGGTGCTGCGCATCATCTGGTGGTGGCTGCCGGAGATCACCCTCTCCCTCGGGCTGGTCTACGGCTGGATCGCTCTCGCCCGCGCCACCACTCTGCCGGTTCGGCTGCTGGTGGTAGCCCTGGTCGTGGGTGTGCCTGCTGGCATCCCGGCGGTCCGGCGTCGCCTGGTCGCCATCGCCTGGTGTGTGATCGTCCGTCACCGGCTGCGGGTGTGTTTCGCCCAGTTCATCCGCGCCAACGCCTCCGGCAGTCTTCCGCTGATCCTGCTGGCCCGCCCCACACCCGTCGGGGAACGGGTCTGGGTCTACCTCCGCCCGGGCTTGTCGTATGCCGACCTGAACAGTCGCCTGGAGAAGATCGCGGTTGCCTGCCACGCCGCATCTGTCGTGGTCGAGAAGGCGTCGGAGAAGAACTCGGCCCTGCTGCGGATCGATATCAAGCGGCGCGAGGTCCTGACTGCCACGGTCACGTCACCGCTGCCGGGCCTGGTTGATCCCGCCGCCCCCACCACACCCCGCACAAGCGGGACCGTTCCGACGGCGTTGGATCTGCCCGACGTGCCCGACACCCCAACCGCCACACCGGCTGACACGCCGGCTGCGCCGAAGCCGTCCAAAAACAGCAACAAACCCGCTCCTGCTGTGACGGCTGTGGTCAACGGCGCTGGGGAGGACATCTCCGACTGGATCTA
>CAYTMR010000250.1:0-3500 GCA_964438855.1 uncultured Micromonosporaceae bacterium | reverse complement strand
GGTACCGGCTGTCCGCCCGGCCGGTGGACATGGCCTGGTTCTGCAGCGGGCACTCGCCACCCTTGTCACACATCGGACAGTCGAGCGGGTGGTTGATGAGGAGGAACTCCATGATGCCGTGCTGCGCCTTGCGGGCCACCTCAGAGGTGAGGTGGGTCCGCACCACCATGCCCTCGGCGACCGGAGTGGTGCACGAGGTGACTGGCTTTCGCTGGCCTTCGACCTCGACCAGGCACTGCCGGCAAGCACCCGCCGGTGGCAGCAGCGGGTGGTCGCAGAACCGGGGAATCTCGATCCCCATCTGCTCAGCCACCCGGATGATCAGCGTGCCCTTGGGCACGGTGACCTCGGTCCCGTCGATGGTCAGCGTGACCTCGTCCGTGCGCTTCGCCACGTCTGTCATCTGTGCGTCCCTCGTTCGCGATTGCGGTGCCTGGCCGCCGGGGTGATGCGCGTCATCCGTGCGCCCCTACCAGTTCCCCCTTGAACAGGGGCTGCTTGCGGCCCTCGATGTAGTCGAGGTAGTCCTGCTTGAAGTACTTGATGGAGGAGGTCACCGGGCTGGTGGCCCCGTCACCCAACGCACAGAACGACCGGCCGAGCAGGTTGTCGCAGGCGTCCAGCAGGGTGTCGAGGTCCTCGTGGGTGCCGGCGCCGGACAGGATGCGCCGCAGCACCTGCTTCATCCAGTAGTTGCCCTCCCGACACGGGGTGCACTTACCGCAGGATTCGTGGTGATAGAACTCGATCCATCGGTAGGTGGCGTACACCGGGCAGTCGTGGTTGGAGAATACCTGCACCGCGGTGGTCCCCAGCATGGTGCCGACGCTCATCATGTTCTCGAAGTCCATCGGCACGTCCAGGTGCTCCGCGGTGAGCAGCGGCGTGGACGATCCGCCCGGGGTCCAGAACCGCAGTTCGTGGCCGTCCTGCATGCCGCCCGCCAGCTCGATGAGCTCGCGCAGGGTGATCCCCAACTCGCACTCGTACTGTCCGGGCTGCTTGACCCGGCCGGAGATGGAGTAGATCTTCGGGCCAGGAGACTTCTCCGTCCCCATGCTGCGGAACCACTTGGCACCGCCCAGCACGATGTAGGGAACCGAGGCGATGGTCTCGACGTTGTTGACCACGGTCGGGCACTGGTACAGGCCGTGGGTGGCGGGGAACGGCGGCCGCAGCCGCGGCTGGCCCCGGTATCCCTCCAGAGAGTCCAGCAACGCGGTCTCCTCGCCGCAGATGTAGGCCCCGGCGCCGCTGTGCACGACGATCTCCAAGTCGAAGCCCGACCCGAGGATGTTACGCCCGAGGTACCCGGCGGCCTTGGCGTCCAACACCGCACGGCGCAGCCGGCGAGCGGCGTGCACGGCCTCACCGCGGATGTAGATGAAGGCCCGGTTGGCGCGGATCGCGTAGCTGGCGATGATGACGCCCTCGATCAGCGAGTGGGGGTCGGCCATCATCAGCGGCAGGTCCTTGCAGGTACCCGGCTCGCCCTCGTCCGCGTTCACCACCAGGTAGTGCGGCTTGTCGTCACCCTGCGGGATGAAGCCCCACTTCAGACCGGTGGGGAACCCCGCGCCGCCGCGTCCGCGCAGCCCGGAGTCCTTGACCAGCTGGATCAAATCGTCCGGGTCGGCGGCGAGGGCCTTGCGCAGCGCGGTGTAGCCGTCCAGGCGCTCGTACACGTCCAGCCGCCACGCATCCGGCGACAGCCAGCGCTTGGTCAGCACCGGCGCCAGCTTGGACAGTGCCGCTTGTGACGGGGGGGTCATTATCGTGCGCTCCTCTTGTCGGCGTCGGCGGGTTCACCGGCCGGCTTGCGGTCGGCCGCCGGCTTCGGTGCGGTCTCGGGCGCCTTGTGGCCCGGGACCTCCTCCGCCACCGGTTCCTTGATCGGGGTGTCCGGGTCGAAGCCGGCTACCGAGATCCCATACTGCTGAGCCAGCCTCACCCCGGCGAGCGTGGGATCGCCTGGCTTGCCGTCGGCGAGCGCCTCCTCCCGCTCGTCGGGGAAGCCGGCGAGCTGCAGCGAGATCTCCTTGAAGGTGCACAGCCGGGCCCCGCGGGTGGGCTGCGGCCGCTTGCCCTGCCGCAGCTCCCGGACGATCCGCAGCGCCTCATCCGCCTGCACCCGGTCGAAGTACTCGTAGTTGACGGTCATCACCGGCGCGTAGTCACACGCCGCCAGGCACTCGGCGTGCTCGAGGGTGACGGTGCCGTCCTCTGTGGTCTCCTCGTGGTCCACCCCGAGGTAGTCCTTCAGCGCCTGGAACGTCCGGTCCCCGCCCTGCACACCGCACATGGTGTTGGTGCACACACTGACGAGCCAGTCCCCGGTGGGCCGGCGCTTGTACATGGTGTAGAAGCTCGCCACCGCGGCGACCTGGGCCCGGGTCAGACCCAGCAACTCGGCGCAGAAACCGATCCCGGCCGGGGAGACGTAGCCGTGCTCCGACTGCACCAGGTGCAGCAGCGGCAGCAGCGCCGAACGCTCCTTGCCCTCCGGGTACCGCGCGATGATCTCCTTGGCGCGGGCCCGGGTCTCCTCACTGAACTCCGTCGGCGCGCTCACCGGTCACAACCCCCCATCACCGGGTCGAGCGATGCCCCACCTGCGATCACGTCGGCGATCAGGCCGCCCTCAGCCATCGCTGGGAGCGCCTGCAGGTTGACGAAGCTCGGTTCCCGGAAGTGGACTCGGTACGGGCGGGTGCCACCGTCGGAGACGGCGTGCACCCCAAGCTCCCCTCGCGGGCTCTCGATCTGCACGTACACCTGGCCCGGTGGTACCCGGAACCCTTCGGTGACGAGCTTGAAGTGGTGGATCAGCGCCTCCATCGACTGACCCATGATCTTCGCTACGTGCTCCAGCGAGTTACCGAGACCGTCCATACCGACGGCCAGCTGGGCCGGCCAGGCGATCTTCTTGTCGGCGACCATGATCGGCCCGGGCTCCAGCCGGTCCAGGCACTGCTCGATGATCTTCAACGACTCGCGCATCTCCGCCATGCGGACCTCGTACCGCGCGAACACGTCCCCGGCATCGCGGGTCGGGACGTCGAACTCGTAGTTCTCGTAGCCGCAGTACGGCATGGTCTTGCGCAGGTCCCACGGCAGTCCGGCGCTGCGCAGCACCGGACCGGTGACGCCCAGAGCCAGGCAGCCGGTGACGTCCAGCTCAGCCACTCCGATCGTGCGCTCCTGCCAGATCGGGTTGCCCGACAGCATGGCCTCGTACTCGTCCAGTCGCTTGGGCAAGTACGTGATCAGTTCCCGGGTGGCCTTGACCGCCTCCTCCGGGAAGTCCTGCGCCACGCCGCCGGGGCGCACGTAGGCCATGTTCATCCGCAGTCCGGAGGCCATCTCGAAGATGTCGAGGATCTTCTCGCGCTCCCGGAACCCGTAAGTCATGATCGACAGGGCGCCCAGCTCCATACCGGTGGTCGCCACCCACACCAGGTGGGAGGAGATCCGGTTGAGCTCCATCATCAGCACCCGGA
>CAYTMR010000249.1:0-3538 GCA_964438855.1 uncultured Micromonosporaceae bacterium | reverse complement strand
CGACCCTGGTGTTCATCTACAACGTGTGGAAGTCCTACACCACCGGGCCGCTGGTCACCGTCGACGACCCGTGGGGACACGGAAACTCACTGGAGTGGGCCACCTCCTGCCCGCCGCCGCCGCGCAACTTCTACCGCATGCCGCGGATCCGTTCGGAGCGCCCCGCCTTCGACGCCAAGTTCCCGCACCTCGCCGCCGACGGACAGGCACCAGGCGGGCCACCCGCCGGGGGCGCCAAACCGTTGACGAACGAAGTCCGCGGTGGCGGGCGCTACGAGGCCGGGCCGCCGAAAGATCCCAGTGGATCCTGAAGCTGGGTCAGGCGCGTGCCTCGGCCGGCTCGACCACCCGGAACAGCGCCGCCACCTCGTGGCGGGTCAGCCGGCGCAGCTGACCGGGGCGCAGGTTCCCCAGCTTCACCGGCCCCACCGCGGTACGGATGAGCCGCTGCACGGGGTGGCCCACCTCGGCCAGCATGCGACGGACGATGTGCTTGCGCCCCTCGTGCAGCACGATTTCGACCAGTGCCGCACGCCCGACGGCGTCGACCACCCGGAACCGGTCCGCCTTCGCCATCCCGTCCTCGAGCATCACCCCCGACAGCAGTTTCCGGCCGACCGCGCGCGGGACGGGTCCCCGTACCTGACACAGGTAGGTCTTGGTGACCCGGTAGGACGGGTGGGTGAGGCGGTGGGCGAGGTCGCCATCGTTGGTGAGCAACAGCAGCCCTTCGCTGTCGGCGTCTAGCCGGCCCACGTGGAAGACCCGCTGCTCCACGTCGTCGAGGAAGTCGGCCAGCGCCGCTCGACCACGCTCGTCGTCCATGGTGGAGACCACTCCACGGGGCTTGTTGAAGGCGAGGTAGACCATCCGAGGGTCGACGATCACGCGATCTCCGTCCACGTGGATGATCGCGGCGGTCGGGTCGACCCGGTCGCCGAGCGTGGCGACCTGACCATCGACAGTCACCCTGCCGTCCGCGATCATCTCCTCGCAGGCGCGGCGTGACCCCACCCCAGCCGCACGGAGCACCTTCTGCAGCCGCACCGGCTCAGGCATCCTGACCTCCCGCGGCTTGACGGTCCGGGTCCAACGATTCCACGTCCTCAGGCAGAAACGGCGCCAGCGGTGGCAGTTGGTCCACCGAGTCCAGGCCCAGCTTCTCCAGGAACACGCTGGTAGTGCGGTACAGGTGGGCGCCGGTCTCGGGCTCGGTACCGGCCTCCTCCACCAGCCCGCGGGCCAACAAGGTCCGGATCACGCCATCGCAGTTGACGCCGCGGATGGCCGAGATCCGCGAGCGCGTGACTGGTTGCTGGTAGGCGACCACGGCCAGGGTCTCCAGGGCCGCCTGGGTGAGGCGGGCCTGCTGCCCGTCGAGGACGAACCGCTCCACGTACCGCGCCTGCTCCGCCCTGGTGTAGTAACGCCACCCGCCGGCGGCGCGGCGCAGGTCGAACCCGCGACCCTGCGCGGTGTACTCGGCCGACAGCTCCTCGAGGGTCTGCTCGACGCGCGCCAGCGGCTGAGCCAGCGCCTCGGCGAGGGTCTGCTCGGTCACTGGCTCGTCCACGACCAGCAGGATCGCTTCCAAAGCCGCCCGTAGCTCGGTGGCTGACAGCTCGGCGGGGGCCGGCTCAGGTTCGGGTTCGGGCTCCGGTGCCGCCTTTGACTCAGGGGCGGGGGTGTCCAAAGACTCAGCCGGTGGCTCCGGCTCGGCGGCGGGAGCCGCCGGCTCCGTCACCTCCGCCGGTACCGGTTCGGTAGGCCCGGTTGGCTGCTCACGGTGCTCCGCATCGGCTTCCGCCTCGCCCGGAGGCGGGGTACGTGCCCACGGTGGCACCCAGGCGGCCGCCTGCTCGGCCAGCGTCAGCGCCCGTTGCTCTTCGGTCACCGCTCATCTCCCCCGTTCCGTGCCCCCGGCTCCTCGGGTTCCGGTGCGCCAGCGTACTCGTCCACTTGAAGTTCCACCGGCTCCTGCCCGCCGATCCACCGTATGGTCAGCTCCCCTAGAGCCTGGACCTGGTCGAAGGACACCATCGACTCGCGGTACAGCTCGAGCAACGCCAAGAACCGGGCCACCACCTCCAAGGTGGTGCGGCAGTCTGCGCACAGCGTCCGGAAAGTGGCCGTGCCCACCCGCATCAGCCGGTCACGCAGCAACGCCGCGTGCTCCCGCACGCTGACCCTCACCTGGTGGACGTGGGCGGTGGAGACCACCGGTTCGGGCTTGGGGGCCATCACCTTGGCCGCTAGCTGCGCCAGCCGCTCCGGGCCGATGCCCAGGACCAGATCCGGCAGGGCCTTGGCGTACCTGGGCTCCAGCGGCACCGCCCGCGGCCACCGCCGGGATCCCTCCTCGTACAGCGCCGCGATGTGGGCGGCGGCCTGCCTGTACGCCTGGTACTGCAGCAACCGGGCGAACAGCAGGTCCCGGGCCTCCAACAGGGCCAGGTCCTCCTCGTCCTCGACCTGGGCCGAGGGCAGCAGCCGCGCGGCCTTGAGGTCGAGCAGCGTGGCGGCGACGATCAAGAACTCGCTCACCTCGTCGAGGTCCCAGTCGTCGCCCATCGCCTTGATGTAGGCGAGGAACTCGTCGGTGACCTGATGCAGCGCCACCTCGGTGACGTCCAGCTTATGCTTGCTGATCAGCTGCAGCAGCAGGTCGAAAGGCCCGGTGAAGTTGTCGAGCCGGACCGTGAACCCGGTGGCCTGCTCCGGCGCGGGCACGGCGGAGGCGTCCAGCGTCACCACTGCACCGTAACGGAAGCTGTCCGGCTCATCCCCGGGCGGCCTGGGCGGCGATCACCTCGCGTGCCAGTTGCCGGTAGTTTCGCGCCCCGGACGAGGCCGGGTCAAGCGTCGTGATCGGTGCCCCGGCCACGGTCGACTCCGGAAACTTCACTGTCTTGGTGATCACCGTCTGGTAGACCTTGTCCCCGAACGCCTCGACGACCCGTTGCAACACCTGTCGGCAGTGGGTGGTGCGACTGTCGTACATGGTGGCGAGGATGCCTTCCAGCTCGAGGTCGAAGTTGAGCCGCTCGCGCACCTTGTCGATGGTGTCCAGCAGCAGCGCCACTCCGCGCAGGCTGAAGAACTCGCACTCGAGTGGGATGAGTACGCCGTGCGCGCAGGTGAGTGCATTGATCGCGAGCAACCCGAGGGAGGGCTGGCAGTCGATCAGGATGAAGTCGTAGTCCTTGCGCACCGGCCGCAACAGCCGCGCCAGCGCCATCTCCCGAGCGACCTCGGTCACCAGTTGGATCTCGGCAGCGGACAGGTCGATGTTGGCCGGCAGCAGGTGGAGGCCCGCGACGTTCGTCTTGATCAACACATCGTCGATGCCGATGTCATCCTGCATAAGCAGGTTGTAAATCGACAAGTCCAAGTTGTGCGGGTTGACGCCGAGACCGACGGAGAGGGCGCCCTGAGGGTCGAAGTCGACCAGCAGCACCCGCCGGCCGTACTCCGCCAGCGCCGCGCCCAGGTTGATGGTGGTGGTGGTCTTGCCCACCCCGCCCTTCTGGTTGGCCAT
>CAYTMR010000248.1:0-3569 GCA_964438855.1 uncultured Micromonosporaceae bacterium | reverse complement strand
CGACCTGCGTGGTAGCAGTCCCGCTGCGGAGCACCCCCACGTGCGTGGGGAGGGCACTTCGCGACCTGCGGCTTTACCAGTCATCCGGCCGGATCAGCTGAGGCTCGGGGCGATCGTGGGGTCGCATGGCCATGAGTGTCAGCCCGTCGAAGTCGACTGGCCGACGTCGGCCCTGGCCTGCAGTGCGGATGAGGTATCCCTGTTCGTTGTCGTGGGGGCGGAGCAGGATAGCGGTGCCGTCCCCCACTACTAGACTTGCTGCGGACCACAACTCGTCGCGTACCCGAGCAGACAAAGTCCCGACGAATAACCCTGGTGCTACTTCGATCATCCAGCGGCTTAGGGCCCCGCGAAGGCGGTCCGGTACGGCCGTCGTCGCGAGTACGACCATGGAAGCCATGTGTGTTCTCCGTTAGTCGGGGTCGCTGCCGTAGTTGACGCCGGCTGGTACCGAGCCGGCTACCGGATCCCATAGGGAGAGCAGCTCCACGCCTGGTTGGCACTCGCTGCGTTTGGTGCTCGGGTCGAGCAGGGCTTGGATGTCGTGCACTATCGTCGGCAGCAGCTTGAGCAGCCGAAACTGGTCGCGTAGCCGGCGCCGTACCTCTCGTTCCGGGTCGGTCGAGGAAGCGAGCGAAAACGCGAGCGGGACGGTCACCTTGGCTTTGTAGAGGTCGGCGATGTCGTAGACGAACGCGTGTTGGGTGCCTGTGTGGATGAACCCGAGCGCTGGTGAGCAGCCCAGCGCGAGGATCACGGCGTGGACCACCCCGTACAGGCTCTGGTTGGCTGCGGACAGCGCCAGGTTGACCGGGTCCTGTTCTTCCCATTTGTTTGGGTCGTAGTTTCGCTTGAATCGACCTGTTCTGTATTGCTGGGCAAGCCGCCGGTAGAGAGCTTTCATCCGTTGGCCTTCGAGGCCTCGGAGCTGTGCGAGGCTGGTCCCGGCGGGTACCGGCTCGCCGAAGCGCCGTTCGTACATCCGTACTGCTACCTCGAGTCGGTCCTTCTCGCTGGACCAGGCGCGGACCTGCTTCTCGAGCCATGCTGTGGTCAGCGAGTCGGGCAGGATGCCGGCGTAGCAGCGGACGCCTCCCGAGCCGACGCACAGTACGGTGGTGCCGTGTCGGGCGAAGGTGCTCAGCGCCCGAGTGGTGATCGACACGCCGGGGCCGAGCATGACGCAGGTGACCGCAGCCGTGGGCAGGTAGACCCGTTCAGTCCCACGCGGTGTGTCGACTTGTGCGCATACGCCGGTGTCGTCCTGGACGATGCGGACCACGTCGACGTAGAGGAACGAGAGTGAGTCGGATATGCGGGGCAACATGACCAACGTCGGCGCGGCCAGGCGCCGCTGGGCGTTGGCGCTCATGCCGGACGCCGGACCGGCGCGAGGCTGAGCAGGCCGCAACCGTATGACTTGCCCCTGCCGATGCCGCGGACCAGCGCTTCTCGTAGGAGGTCAGCGTCTCGGACGATAGCTGTTCCATCGAAGCGGGTGACAGCGTGGCACACCGACCTGCCGTCCTCGCGTTCGCCTCGCGCTTGAGGAAGCGGTTGGGCGAAGGAGGTCACCAGAGAGAGGCCGTGCGTGGCGGCCTGGCGCTGCCACCATGCTCCGGCGGCGACTCCGGACAGCGCGACTATCTGACCCTTCTTGTGCTTTTGATCCGATTTGGCAGCGCGTTTCGTGGCGTTGGCCGCTATCCGGTAGTGGACCCTCATTCCTGGCTGCAGAGCTTTAAGCAGGGGGGTCAGCTGTCGGACGGCGAATTCGCAGTAATCCTCGGGGAGCCTCTCGTCGCTGGGCAGGAGACCTGCCTGGACCGTGAGTGTCGGCCCTTGCCGCGTCTCGTCCAGTCGGTAGAGCACACCCGCCTTGTGCCTGGCTTTGTCACCAAGCCCGTCAGGCATCAAGGACATGACCCGCCGATGCAACGCGACGGCGTCTCGCAGGTCGCGGCGTACCTCGCGACTCTTGATGTTCAGGCGCAACCGCGCCAACCAGACGTCCATTTCACCTGCCATTCCGCCTATTGAGGTACTGCTGGAGAGCCTCCAGATAGAACACGCCGGATCCGGCGCACAGGTCGGCCGGTAGGGTGGTCGACTCGATGAACGCCGGGCGGCCGGTGTAGCGCCGCTGGGCGGGGTCAAAGCTGATGGGGGCGTCGTTAAGTTCGAGCCGGTCCAGTCCGGCCGCGCCGTGTTCGTGCACGAACTCAACGGGCACACGGTGGGTTTCGCGGTTGGGCTTGCGCCGGGAGAGCGGCAGGTGGCTGCGGAGCTCCTCGACCGGGTCCTCGACTCTAGTGATCAAGAGGGGAGGTTCGGCCGGGCATGAACGGCGTCCCAGGTACGGCGCCCATGAGGGTCGGGTGAGTGCGTCCGCCGTGGCGGCGATGACGTCGGGTGGGCCCTCGACCGCGACTGTGAACACGGCGTCGGCCAGGTAGTACCGCCGCGAGACGAGCGTGGCGGCGGTAGGCGGGCGTCGCTTGCCTTCCGCTGTGGGGACCGTGAGGTGTTGCGGCAGTCCACCCCCCACGGTGTGGAAGTCCACCAGCGTCTCGCCTTGCCGGTCGATCCTGATGGTGAACCGCAGCGTCGTCAGGTCATCGATCGGGTCGGTACGTCGGCGACCAAGCGCGGAGGCGATCAACCCGATGAGCCCTGAGCGGGTGGGGAACCGTCCGGTGTCCCGCTCGTTGAACGTGCTGTGCTCGCCCCACGACTGAAGTGGCCCGGCCAGGCGCAGCAACAGCCCAGTCACGATACCGCGCTCCTCATCGCACCCACCGCGGACTCCAACAGGGTCTGGTACGACTCGACGCGCTGCCCGAGGTGGTCGATCTGCTTGTCGTCCACGGACGCGTGAGCGTGGAAGAGACGGCCCTGTTCGCCGATGAGTCGGTAGACCGCGCCGGCATAGTCGCCGAGCCGGTAGCGCGACGGCTGGGCGAGCCCACCGTCCAGCGCGGGACGGACCGGCGCCTCAAACGCGGACGCCAGCGAGATCGGCCGGTCGGAGCGAACGGAGACGTACACCAGCTCTGGCACCGTGAACGGCGCCGTGCTGTTCTTCTTCGCGCCCGGCAGCGCGGTGATGAACGTCCGCAGGAAGGCCGTCGCGAGCTCGACCGCGGTGTCTCGGTCGCCGTCCAGGTTGCGGGTCAGGTCCTCGACGTTGACGCTGGCGTACCGGTAGAACACCCCTGCGCTGTACTCGGCACCGTTCATGTGCCCGCTGCCGGTGTCCTCGGCGGGGTTGAGGTCGTCCACCGCGGTGAAGAAGTCGACCTCCGGCTCGGCGACATGGGTGGTGAAAGCGTGCGCCACCTGCACCGCGCCGTCCACGTTGGCGCCAGGAAGCTCGGCCAGCATACGACCGAACAGGTTGATGACACCGTTGCGCTCGCTGATCACGGTGTTGACGACATTGCGAGGCAGCACCGAGGGGTCCTTCTTCTTGCCCTTGCCGGTACTGGCGCCTTCGGCCGCGGCCGCGAGCGCGTCCCGGTGCTCCTCGCACAGCGCGGCCAACCGGTCCAACGCACTCTTGGGAAGGA
>CAYTMR010000247.1:0-3609 GCA_964438855.1 uncultured Micromonosporaceae bacterium | reverse complement strand
GGCGGGGGTGCGGTTGCGGTCTCCGATGCTCGCCATCCACACCGTCGCCGCCGGCGGCGGCTCGATCTTGCACTTCGATGGTTCGCGGTACCGGGTGGGTCCGGAGTCCGCGGGCGCCGATCCCGGGCCGGCGTGCTACCGCCGCAACGGTCCGCTGACGGTCACGGACGCCAACGTGATGCTCGGCCGCATCCAACCGGACTACTTCCCCAGGGTGTTTGGGCCCAGTGGCGATCAGCCCCTCGACGCTGAGGTGGTACGCCGCCGTTTCACCGCACTCGCTGCCGAGATCGCCGCTTCCACCGGGGACGACCGGGGCCCGGAGGAGGTGGCGGAGGGCTTCCTGCGTATCGCCGTCGCCAACATGGCCAACGCGGTCAAGAAGATCTCCGTCCAAAAGGGGCACGACATCACCCGGTACGCCCTGACCAGCTTCGGCGGGGCGGGTGGCCAGCACGCCTGCGCTGTCGCTGACGCGCTGGGCATCCGCACCGTGCTGGTGCCGCCGATGGCTGGTGTGCTGTCGGCGCTGGGGATCGGCATGGCCGAGGTGACCACGATTCGGGAGCAGTCGGTGGAGCAGCGGCTCACCGATTCGCTGCAGGAGCATCTGGCGTCGGTCGCCGCGCGGCTGGAGGCGGAGGTTCGGGGGGAGCTGCAGAAGCAGGGCGTGCCGGCCGACCGGATCCGGGTCACGCGGCGGGTGCATCTGCGCTACGAGGGGACCGACACCGCGGTGCCGGTCCCGTTCGCCAGCGTCGGGGAGATGAGCGAGGCGTTCGCGGTGGTCTACCGCCGGACCTACTCCTTCCTCATGGACCGACCGTTGGTCGCCGAGGCGGTGTCGGTGGAGGCGGTGGGGGCCGAGCCTGGACCTGACCTCGCCCGCGGTCTGGAGCGGTCCGTGGGCACCACGCCGGATCCCGGACCCGCCGACACGGTGCCGATGTGGAGCGACGGTCGCTGGCGTCGAGTCCCGCTGTACCACCGGGAGCAGCTCACCGTCGACACCGTCGTCGACGGTCCGGCGCTGATCACCGAGGCGAACTCGACCACCGTGGTGGACCCCGGTTGGCGTGCGAGCGTCACCTCGTACGGGCATCTGTTGCTCACTAGGGTGCGTCGACCGGTGGAGGTGGAGCGGGCCGGCACCGACGTCGACCCCGTCCTCCTCGAGATCTTCAACAACCTCTTCATGTCGATCGCCGAGCAGATGGGAGCCCGGCTGGAGGCGACCGCCCACTCGGTCAACATCAAGGAACGGCTGGACTTCTCGTGTGCGCTGTTCGACCCGGACGGGAATCTGATCGCGAACGCGCCGCACATGCCCGTCCACCTGGGGTCGATGGGCGCCAGTGTCCAGGAGGTGATCCGGCGCCGAGGTGACGGCATCCGTCCTGGGGACGTGTACGCGGTCAACGATCCTTACCACGGCGGTACCCACCTGCCCGACGTCACGGTGATCACCCCGGTGTTCCACGGAGACCGGGTGCTGTGCTACGTGGCTGCTCGCGGTCACCACGCCGAGATCGGTGGCATCACACCAGGCTCGATGCCGGCGCACAGCCGCAACGTCCACGAAGAGGGTGTGCTGTTCGACAATTGGCTGCTGGTCTCCGAAGGGCGGTTCCGGGAGGAGGAAACCCGGCACCTGCTCACCAGCGCGCCGTACCCGTCGCGAAACCCGGAGACCAACCTCGCCGACCTACGCGCCCAGATCGCCGCCAACGAGAAAGGCATCGAGGAGATCCACCGCATGGTGGACCACTTCGGACTGGATGTCGTGCAGGCGTACATGCGGCACGTGCAGGACAACGCCGAGGAGGCGGTGCGGCGGGTCATCGACGCGCTCGCCGACGGCGACCACGAGTACGAGATGGACAACGGCGCGGTGATCCGGGTCCGGGTGACAGTGGACCGAGCCGGCCGCAGCGCCACGATCGACTTCACGGGCACCTCGCCGCAGCTGCCCACCAACTACAACGCGCCGCGGTCGGTCGCCACCGCCGCGGTGGTGTACGTCTTCCGGACTCTGATCGCCGACGACATCCCGCTCAACGACGGTTGTCTGCGGCCCTTGCGGATCATCGTGCCCGAGGGTTGCATGCTCGCACCGCGCTACCCGGCCGCGGTCGTGGCCGGCAACGTGGAGACCTCACAAGCGGTGACCGGTGCTCTCTACGCCGCCCTGCGGGTGCAGGCCGAAGGCTCCGGCACGATGAACAACGTCACCTTCGGCAACGAGCGACACCAATACTACGAGACCGTGGCGAGCGGATCAGGGGCTGGTGACGGGTTCGACGGCGCGTCGGTGGTGCAGACCCACATGACCAACTCCCGGCTGACCGACCCCGAGGTGTTGGAGTGGCGCTTCCCGGTGCGGGTGGAGAGCTTCTCGATCCGACGCGGCAGCGGCGGAGCCGGCCGCTGGCGAGGCGGCGACGGTGCGGTACGTCGGCTGCGGTTCCTCGAACCGGTGGTGGTCAGCGTCCTGTCAGGACATCGACGGATCCCCCCGTACGGCATGGCAGGTGGGCAGCCCGGGGCGCTCGGCCGCACCTACGTGGAACGGGCCGACGGGACCGTGGTGACGCTCAGCGCCGCCGACTCGGTGGAGGCGGCGGCGGGTGACGTCCTCGTGGTGGAGACGCCCGGAGGGGGCGGCTACGGTCCGGCGTGAGCCGGTCAGGCACGACCCCGTGGCTTCCGTACGGGTTCCTCACGCGCGGGGATGGTCGCCGCCGCGGAGCTGATCCACCGCGTGGCGCAGCAGCGGACCGAGCACCGCCAAACCGTCCCGGGCGCCACCCGTGGAGCCGGGGAGGTTGACGATCAGGGTGCGACCGGCGACGCCGGCGACCCCGCGGGAAAGGACGGCCGTGGGCACCTTCGCTGCCCCATAGGCACGCAGCGCCTCGGCCAGGCCAGGTATCTCGTAGTCCAGCACGGCCCGCGTGGCCTCCGGCGTCCGGTCGGTCGGCGAGATGCCGGTCCCCCCGCTGGTGAGCACCACCGCCACCGCCTCGGCGACGGCGGTGCGAAGCGCGTCGGCCACCGGCTGCCCATCCGGCACCACGACCGGTGGGCCCACCTCGAAGCCGAGCGCGCGTAGCCCTTCGACCAGGACGGGGCCGCTGGTGTCGCGGTAGATGCCGGACGCCGCCCGGTGGGAGGCGACGATCACGCGGGCGGTCATGCCTGGGGTGTCTGCCCCGTTCTGGTCCGTGGCGGGCGTGCTCATGGACGCTCTGCCGGGCGTACCCAGTCGCCCGTCTTCCCACCCTCCTTGCGCAGCACCCGCACCGACTCCAGGCTGGCGGCTGGGTCAGTGGCTTTCACCATGTCGATGAGTGCCAGGCCGGCGGTGGTCACCGCGGTGAGCGCCTCCATCTCTACCCCGGTACGGTCCGCGGTCTTGACGCTCGCGGTGATCTCCACCGTGTCGGTGTGGAGAGTGAGGTCGACCGTGACCGAGTGCAGAGCGATCGGGTGACACAGTGGGATCAACTCCGGCGTGCGCTTGGCGCCGAGGATGCCCGCGACGCGCGCGACCGCCAGGGCGTCACCCTTCGGGAGCGCGTCGGCGCGCAGCAGCGCCACCACCTCGGG
>CAYTMR010000246.1:0-3674 GCA_964438855.1 uncultured Micromonosporaceae bacterium | reverse complement strand
GAGCCGGAAGAGGGGCCGCGCGTAGCGGTCCTCAAGCTCGGAGAGCTCGGTGGCGTCGTCCACCCAGCGGTGCGCCCACAGCGCACGGTTCTGCGGATTCGCCACATGGAAGTCGAGGTAGCCGTCCACGATCTCGTGAACGGCCGCCCGCCCGGTGCCGGCACGCGACACCGCCTCGTCCAGCATCTGCCTTTCCGCCTCGTACGCCTGGCGCATGACCTCGACGTAGATGGTGCGCTTGTCCCCGGCGACCTCGACGACCGCGGAAGGGCTCACCCCCAGGGCCTCGGCGATCAGCCGCAGGGGTGTGCCGTCATAGCCGAGCTCCCCGAACAGCCGGGTGGCGCTGTCGATGACACGCTGATGTTCGATGACGTTAGACATCCGGCCACGCTATTCGCATAACGGTAAAATCGGACGCGACGGAAGCTAAAGCGGACTCAAATTTGGGCAAATAGCACGTGTTCTCGCGTTTATGTCGCCGATGTCGCGTGGGTCGACCCATGGCAGCGGGGCGTCCGGTCGTGCCGCCGTCGTCAGCACGCCTCCGGCCAGGCCGTCCAGATCCATCAGGAGGTTGGTGAAGAAGTAGCCGCAGCGCAGGTGGAGCGTGTCGGCCCCGGTGGCGTCGAGTTGCTCCTCTATGCGCGCCAATGCGTCGATGTGGCCTGCTCCTCCGCGCTTCTCCGCCCCGATGCTGCTCAGCAGCACGACCCGTGCGACGTCGCCCGAGCGTGCGGCGTCGACCAGGGCGGAGGCCGTCCGCACCGAGGTCTCGATCGGGTTCTCGGCCGTGTGCGGGGTCGGATCGACCCAGAAGACCGTCCGCGCGCCCGATATCGCATCGCGGACGAACGCGGCATCGGTCAGGTCGCCGCGCCGGACGTCGGCGCGTTGGCGGGTCCCCGCGTCCAGCCGGGACGGGTCACGGGCCAGCAGTCTCGGGCGGACGCCCGCCTGCAGCAGCAACCGGACCACGCGCGAACCGACGTTCCCGGTCGGAGTGGTGACGACGATGCTCATCGGCTCCCCCTCGTGCCTGTGTCGTTTCCCGGCACGCTACGAATCGATGCGGCCAGATCCTGGCCGCGTTGACTCAGAACTCGGAGAGCCTCGCGAGCGGCCGCGGCGTTCGTCATTGCCGAGGGCCGTACTGGCAACCGTCCGATGGGAGGGCGGTTTCCGAAGACCGTCGCGGATGGCCGGTCCACGGGCCGCGTTGCGGGGGTCGCCGGCGGTGCCGTGCCTGCACCCGTGTGAGGGAGGGCGGGTTTGCGCAGGATTCGAGGACACGCTGCGGCCGCGGGTTCGCCGGCCAGGGGAGGCGTGTGTTCGCTGGTCAGGTCGCCGGGGACAGGCCGGAGAGGTCCCGGACGACGACCGAGTTGCGGTCCGTGTGGCGGTTTCCGAAGGAGAGCTGCGGCCATTGTCCGGCCAGTTCCTGGCGGCTGCGTTCGCTCCAGGCGCGGGCCTCGTCGCTTCGGGTCTTGTAGAAGTTCAACGCGTAGCCGCCGGTGTGGACGCGGAGAAGGGTGAAGCCGCCCGGATACTCCTTCACCGCGCCCACTTCCTGCTGGACGACCCGCGGCGCCAGGGGGAACACCGAGCGTTGGTTGCGGTGGGTATGGCCCGCGTGGTGGAGGAAGACGCCCGGTGTCCTGTTGTAGGCCGCGAGGATCCGCAGGGATTGGCCCGCGTCCATGGAGCGGGTCCCGGTTATGGCGAGTGGGTCGTTCTCCACGAACAGGGGGTGGTGGCCGAAGACCACGGTGGGGCGGTCGGGGTCCTTCTTCAGCTCGGCCTCGAACCAGGCCTGCTGGGCGGGAGACAGGCCGCCCGCGTCGCCTCCGTCGCCGGGCTTGTCGTAGGTGTCCAGGCCGATGACGCGCAGGCCGTTGAGGTTGTGGGTGAAGTAGGTCTCGCCGGCGGACGACTCCGGAGAGAACACGTCCCGGTAGCAGTCGTTCCCCTGGTGTTCGCCGGGGCTGCAGGACGCGTAGCGCTCGCCGGAATGCGCCCGGTCGTGGTTGCCCCTGGCCACCAGGTAGTCGCTGCCCAGCGTGCCGAACTCGTCGAGGACGCCTTTGGCGCTCGCCAGGTCGACGGGGGCCGCTTCGCTGGTGATGTCGCCGGCCGCGAGAAGGTACCGCGCGCCTCGGGCCCGCGCGTCGGCGACCAACGCCTTCGCCATGACCTCGGGGTAGGGCGGGTGACCGGGGACCTGGCTGATGCCCTTGATCCAGGGGAGCTGGCCGATCAGTCCGGCGACCGTTTCGCCCAGGTGCAGGTCGTTGCACAACGCGACGGAGAAAAGGTGCCGGCCCGGCGGCGGCTGCGGGGTCGTGAAGGCGAACACGTCGCCGTGAGGACTGCCCGCCGACTCGCCGAACGCGAGAAACGTGGGAGTGGCCGCCCGGCCCCTTGAGAGGGCCTTGTAGTAGTACGTCTGGCCCGGTTCGAGATCGGTCAGCTCGACGTAGTGGTACGGGGTTCCCGAGGGGCCGTGGGCGGTTCGGGTGAGGCGCGACGGGTGCGTGCCGTAGACGACCACGGCGTCGGACGGGGCGGGCTTCATGCGGCCCAGGCCGTCGTCCGTCCCGGGGACGCCGGTGTACCAGGTGATCACGGCCGTCGTCTCGGTGACGGTGACCAGCTCCAGGTTCACCGGCCGCACGTTGTCGGCCGCACGGGCGGGCGTCCCGTCCAGGACGGGCACGAGGGAGGCGCTCGCGACGACGGCGCTCCAGCGGACGACGTCGCGGCGGCTGGGCCGGCAGCAGATCATGGCCGTTACGGTGGCACCGGCGCGGCGCGGCGGCCAGACCCAAAAGATCACAAAGAGGAATCACGAGCGGGACGGTCGCCGGAGCCGAACTCTGCCGGCTCGGTACCGCATTCGAATTCCCGCAGGCGGAACCTTGAACGGTCCGCACCTACCGCACTGCGCAAGCTGAGCAGCCCCTGCGGACGTTCTCCACCGGGGCCTCGCGCACCGCCCGGTTCCTTCTGGCAGACGGCCGAGCTGCACTACGTGGCTGACGCCGAGTGCTATCCGCAGCCAACGAGGCGTGCCTGCAACGGGCCGAGCGCATGCCGGAGGGCGCCCGGCGACGTCGCGGATCAGCCCATCACGGATCAGCCCATCACGGCCTTGAGGCGTTCCTCGCGGAGGCGTCCGGCCCAGGAGTCGTCCAGCGGCGCCAGCTCGGTGCCGGTCGCCCAGCGGAGCAGCAGGTCGGCGAGGCCGGGGTTGCGGACCAGCGCCGGGCCGTGCATGTAGGTGCCGAGGACGCGGCCGCTGTAGGCGCCCTCGTAGCCGTCGCCGTTGCCGATGCCGTGCAGCACCTTCGCGAACGGCTTGGCGTTCGGGCCGAGCTGCGTGACGCCCTGGTGGTTCTCGAATCCGGTGATGCGCGGGACGTTCAGTTCCGCCGCCACGTCGCCGACGAGCTCGCCGACGGCGCGCTGCTCGCCGCGGCCGGAGCGGATGTCGAGCAGCCCGAGCCCGGGAAGCGGCTGGCCCTCCTCGCCGCCGAACTCCCGGCCGAGGATCTGGTAGCCCGCGCACACCCCGAACACCACCGCGCCGGACTCCACGGCGCGGGCCAGGCCGCCGTCGTTGGCGAGGCGCTGCGCCGCGAGGATCTGGGGGCGGTCCTCGCCGCCGCCGAGCA
>CAYTMR010000245.1:0-3676 GCA_964438855.1 uncultured Micromonosporaceae bacterium | reverse complement strand
CGGGCCGAGGTGGGGGAGATGCCCCCCGCACTGCTCGGCGCCTGCCTTGCTGTGCCGGCGCGTGAGCGGGTAGCGCTGCCAGGCGCCCCGACAAGCCCGGTCCGCACCCGCGCGGCGGGGGGCATCTCCTACCCCGATCGGCTGCTTGCCGCACACCTGGAGGCGGTCCGCCGCGCCCCGGTTGGCAAACGCCGCACCACGTTGTACGGCGCGGCCCGTGGCGTAGCACGCATGGTCGCCGCCGGTGCCATCAGCCCCACCGATGCGGTAGCGGCGCTGACCGAGGTGGGACGACAAGCAGAGCAGACCGACCGGGATATCCGCGCCGCGATCAGCGGAGGTTTCCGTGACGAAGGGATAGCCGCATGACCAGCACCGACCGGATCGACGGTGCCGCGATCCTCGACCAGGTTCACGCTGCGATCACTCGGTATCTGATCCTGCCCAGCGCGGAAGCGGTGGACGCGGTGGTGTTGTGGATCGCGGCCACACACGCCCAACCAGCATGGGGCCACGCGCCCCGGTTGGTGATCCGAGCACCGGAGAAACGCTGCGGCAAATCGCGACTGCTCGACGTAGTGGAGGCCACGTGCCACAACCCGCTGATCACAGTCAACGCCTCACCGGCGGCGGTCTACCGCGCGGTGGGTACCGATGACCCGCCCACCATCCTGCTGGATGAGGCCGACACCATCTTCGGCGTCAACGCTGACGGCAACGAAGACCTTCGGGGCCTGCTCAACGCCGGGCATCAGCGGAACAGGCCCGCGATTCGGTGGGACCACAACACCCGCACCCTGGAGAAGATCCCCACCTTCGCCATGGCCGCGCTGGCCGGTATCGGCGCCATGCCCGACACCATCGAAGACCGGGCCGTCGTCGTCCGCATGCGACGCCGCGCACCCGGAGAGCGGGTAGCCCCGTACCGGGAGCGCCGCGACGGCCCAGCACTGCGGGCACTGGCTCAACAGCTCAACCAGTGGCTACGTGGGCACCTGGCCGAACTCGCCGCTGTCGAACCGGCCATGCCAGTAGAAGACCGAGCGGCCGACACGTGGGAACCCCTCGTAGCTGTCGCCGACCTCGCCGGCGGCACGTGGCCGGACCGGGCACGCCGAGCATGCGAAGTGCTGACCGCCGACCGGGACGGAAGCACCCCACCATCGGACCGCATCCGGCTACTGGCTGACTGCCGCATCGCGTTTCGCGGCGCCGACGCCATCCCCACCACGGTGCTACTCGACCGGCTACGAGACGACCCCGAAGCGCCGTGGGCTGAGTATGGCGGAACCGGCCTCACGGCGCGAAAGCTGGGGATGCTGCTGGCCGAGTACGACATTCGCTCGACAAACATCCGGTTCGGCCCACCATACGGCCAAGTCAAGGGCTACCTCCGAACCGAGTTCGTCGACGCATGGAACCGGTACTGCCCCGGCCCGCAACCCCCCACCGACGGTGACCCGTCCCACCCGTCCCACTCGTCCCTGCCCAGCTCAACCCCGGGACGGGTCATTCCGTTGGGACGGGTGGACCCGTCCCAAAAGATCACCGCCACCGACGGCGCTGGGACGGGTTGACCCGTCCCGCCCAAGATTCCGTCCCACCCCTGACCTGCGACGGGACGGATGGGACGGGAGGGACGGGAACCCTCGACGCAACCACCCGCACCACCGCGCTCCCATAACCCCGGCCGAAGCGGCCCGCTGAGAACGCCCCAGAGCAAACAAGCCATACCCACGCATGCACAAGGTGCAAATCTTGGCGCTGCGGGTCTCTCAGCGGGCCACTCAAAGCCGCTCAGACGAGACACACCTCTCCAACCACCACATCGAACCACTTACAGCGAAAAGGCACCCACGATGCAAATCAGGCTGCACGGCACCCCATCAGAGAACGCGGGCCATCCTCACCGCACTCACCGACGTGCTCCACATCCGCAGCATCAGCCGGCCCTACCCAGACCGGCCACCGTCCCACCTGGAACGGATCTACCTTTACGCGACCCCCCGAGAGGAGTCCAAGTGAGCAACCATGCGACAAGCAACCTGCCCGCCCTGCTCCCAGTGCCACTCGCCGCGAAGATCCTGGGACTGAGCCGAGCGTCGGCGTACCGATACGCGGCGGCCGGCGAGTTGCCAAGCATACGGTTCGGCAGCCGTGTCTATGTCATCACCGCGAAGATTCGTCCGCTTCTCGACGGCTCTGAGGAGGTGGCGGCATGACTAAGGCGATGAAGAGGAAGCGTCCTCCAGTGCGAGGCGTGACGGTCTATCCGAGAGGCAAGACGTTCGCGTACAACGTCGACCTGGAGCCGGACCCGCTAACGGGTAAGGTCCGCTACGAGTACAAGGGCGGCTTTCCCACGGAGGAGGAGGCGTGGGCCGCGGCGCTGAAGGCCAAAGCCGCAATCGACGCCGGCCGGCGGGTGCCACCGTCTCGGCGGACCGTAGCGGCCTTCCTCAGCGAATGGCTGACCTCGGTGAAGGATTCGATCAAGCCTTCCACGTACGCGAACTACGTCGACTACATCGACGCATACGTGCTGCCTCACATCGGTAAACGGCGCTTGCAGGATGTCGACGTGCCCGTGCTCAATGCGCTGTACCGGCACCTACTCAAGGCCGGTCGGTGCAAGCCAGACAACAACGTGAGGATGTTCGACTACTGGCAAACTCGCAAGCTATCTGGCGTTGAACCCAAGCCGAAAGAGATTGCCGAGCACTGCAAGGTGAGCATCCATGCGGCGCGCTCTGCTGTGCTGCGGTACCGCCGGGGCCGCCTTCCGGCGGCTACGTCAGCTGGGCTGGCGCCGAAGACCGTCAAGAACGTGCATCGGATGTTGCACAGAGCGCTGAGTGACGCCGTAGCGTGGCGCTACATAGAGTTCAACGCGGCTATCCATGCCAGCTTGCCGCGCGAGAGCAGGAGGGGGCGGCGCCGGCGAGGAACCACGTGGACGCCCGAACAACTCAATGCGTGGCTCAAGGTGGCCACGTGCGACCGTGACGCGGCGCTGTGGGTGCTCGTAGCTACAACGGGAATGCGCCGGTCGGAGCTGGCCGGCGCCGACCGGAGCTTGCTCGACCTCGATGCCGGAATGCTCACGATCGAAGACACCCGCGTGGTGGTCGCCGGGAAGGCAGAAGAGTCGGACGGGAAGACCGAGAGCGGGAACCGTACGGTGTCACTGGACCCGCTAACCGTCTCCTATTTGCGACGCCACGTCGCGATGTTGGACCGGGAACGCCGACAGTTCGGCACGAGCTACCGCGACCACGGCAAGCTGTTTTGCCACCCCGACGGCCGGCCGATCCACCCGGACACGATCACGCGGCGGTTCAACAGGCTCGTTGACCGGGCCGGCGTGCCACCAATCCGGCTACATGACGTGCGACACACCTACGCGACGCTCGCGCTAGACGCGGGCGTCGAACCAAAGGTGGTCAGCGACCGGATCGGCCACGCGAACATGTCTTACACGCTGACCATCTACACGCACCGCTCCACAGGACGCGATCGGCCGGCAGCGGAGAAAGTGGCTGGCTTGATCTTTGGTGAGGAGTGGCAACCGCCGCCCGGCTCAGCCTCTTAGCTACAAATCCAGCTACAGAAGCGACGAAACGGCCCTCCAGATCACCTCTGGAGGGCCGTTTGCCCTGGTAGCGGGGGCAGGATT
>CAYTMR010000244.1:0-3678 GCA_964438855.1 uncultured Micromonosporaceae bacterium | reverse complement strand
CGTCAGGAACGTACGAATCGGTTGGCGAACAGCGCTACGACAGCCGCGGCGCTAGCGCCGAGCAGCAACCACGACGAGCCGGAGACCGCAGCGCACACCAGCCCCAGCGGGGCTGCCACGACCGCCCACACCGCGACGGCCAACGCCCGGTCGGCACGCATCCGTTCGGGCAGTCCGCCGCGGACGTCGATCGGCAGGCGCCTGAAGGCGAATGCGAATCCGCCGAGCATGGCCACGCCCGACACGGCCGCCCACAGCCGGGCGGTCGAACCCGGGCTCGTCCCCGCCAGGCAGCTCACGACGGTCACCGCGACCACCGCGCTGCTGGCACCGAGATCCAACAGTCGCCGAAGCGGGTCAGCCGCGGGCACTGGACGATCCGCTGTGTGCCCAGTCTCGGCTCTCCGTCGTCCGGTCACGACACGCGCGAGTGCCTGGACGTACCGGTGCTGCTCCTGGCGTGACAGACCCACGGCGGTCTCCGCCGTCTCCAACTCCGGATCCAGCTGGAGCGCCTCGTGGTAGGCACGCACAGCGATGTCGTCCATGCCGAGGCGGGCGGCGACCACCCCGAGCACCAGATGCGCCCGCGGTTGGTCCGGGGCGAGACGGACGCCCTCCCACGCGGCGTCCAAAGCCACCTGGCCGGCGCGTACCTGCCCGAGAATCGCCGCGGCGCTGGTACAGGCGTAACCGTCGCCACGGCCGTACCGCAGGATCCGCTCCGCCTGATCAGCTGCCTCGTCGATCCGCCCAAGCTCCGCCAGTACCATGCCGCGGGCGACGTTGGCCGCCACGTCGGTCGGCGCTGCCTTGACCGCCTCGTCGGCCGCGCTCAACGCGTTCGCCACGTCGCCGGAGGCCAACCGGACTCTGGCCAGCGGGGTCTGGGCCGCCGCGCGGTCCGCGTCCTGCTCCCGCGCCTGCTCCAGCTCCTCCAGCGCATCCTCGTACCTGCCCAGATCGGCGAGGAGTTCCGCCCGTTGCAGGTAGGGGTTCGACATGCGCGAGAGCCTAACCCGCCGGTAGCACGAGGATCACGGCCCAGTGCCGGCCGCGCTGGGGCCGGCCGGCCCGTCACCGCAGATCAGGCCCGCGGATAGATCAAGGCGACCGCCTGGCCGGCGAGACCCTCCCCACGACCGGTGAGGCCCAACCCGTCTGTGGTGGTGCCTGAGACCGACACCGGAGCGCCTACCGCCTTCGACAGCACCCGCTCCGCCTCGTCTCGACGCTTACCGATCCGGGGGGCCACCCCGATCACCTGGATGGCGATGTTGCCGATGTCGTAGCCGGCCGCGCGTACTCGCCGGGCGGACTCGGCGAGCAGAGTGACCCCGGACGCTCCAGCCCACTCTGGACGGTCGGTGCCGAAGTTGGCGCCCAGATCACCGAGTCGGGCCGCGGACAGCAGCGCATCACAGGCCGCGTGTGCGGCGACGTCACCATCCGAGTGACCGGCCAGGCCCGGCACCCCCGGCCATTGAAGCCCCGCCACCCAGCATGGCCGCTCCGGCGCGAAAGCATGCACATCGGTCCCGATCCCGACCCGCGGCACGATCATGTGGGCAGCCTAGCCGTCGGCGGCGAGCAACGCTTCGGCGATGGTGAGGTCGTGAGGTGTGGTGATCTTCATGGCGAGTGTGGTGCCGGGCACGGTGCTCACCGGCACTCCCAGCCGCGCCACCAGGCCGGCGTCGTCGGTGGCGCGCACGTCACCAGCGGCGGCATGGGCCTCAGCCAAGACCTCACGGCGGAAGCCCTGGGGGGTCTGCACAGCCCGAAGCACCGACCGATCAAGATTGCCGTCGACCCGACCTGAAGATCCAATCTGGACTATCGTGTCGGCTACCGGTAGCACCGGAATGACCGCGTCGTGGCCGGCGCGAACCGCCGCCGCCACTTCCTCGATCAACGTCGGTGGAGTGAGTGCGCGCGCCGCGTCGTGCACCACAACAAAATCGAAGTCTGGTGGCACTGCGGCCAACGCCGCGGCCACCGACTCCTGCCGGTCGCCTCCCCCCGTCACGACGGTGACCTCGTCGCCGACCATCTGCTGAACCGCCTCTTCGTGGCCGGGGGGCGCCGCGACGACCACACTTCCCACCGAGGCAGCGGCGCGCAGTCGACGCACAGCGTGGACCAGCAACGGCTCTCCAGCGAGCAGGCGCAGCGCTTTGGGTCCGCCAGGTCCGAGTCTTACTCCGGCACCAGCAGCTGGCACCAGGGCCGCAACGTCACCCATGTGGACAGTCCATTCTGGTCACGCTGCGGCCCTTGATGCCAACGAGATGGGAGAGGTCAGGATTCTGCGAGCACCTTGTCGAGGAGAATCTCAGCCTCGTCCTTGGTGCTCTTCTCGCACAAGGCCACCTCACCCACGAGGATGTCACGGGCCTTCGCGAGCATTCGCTTCTCTCCAGCGGAGAGGCCACGCTCCCGCTCCCGACGCCACAGGTCGCGTACCACCTCGGCGACCTTGAGCGGGTTACCGGATGCGAGCTTCTCCAGATTCGCCTTGTAACGCCGCGACCAGTTTGTCGGCTCCTCGGTGTGCGGCGCACGCAAGACGTCGAAGACTTGAGTCAGGCCCTCCTCTCCGACGACTTCACGAACGCCGACAATCTCGGCGTTCTCGGCGGGAACCCGCACCGTCAGGTCACCTTGCGCGACCCTGAGGACGAGGTACTGCTTCTCCTCGCCCTTGACGACCCGGGTCTCGATTGCCTCGATGAGTGCGGCCCCGTGGTGGGGGTAGACAACGGTCTCGCCGACACTAAAAGCCATAGGTTCGAAACCCCTTTCGCTGTGTCAAGGGTAACACGAGTCAATCCCCTTGCTCTACCTGAGGCGCGCGCGTTGCCGCAGGTCAGAGACGTTGATGGAGATGAGACAGGGGACAAAACGGCGCGTGACAAGGCCCACGTCAGCCACCCGACCGATCCCCACCACAGCCGTCCGCCCGCTGGCGACCAGACACTTCATGCGGGACAGTAGAAGAAGCGCGCAAATCCCGCGCCCAAGGAGCTCGACATGGGCACACGCCGCACCGGAGACGGGGGTCACTGGCCCCCGGAGGGCGACAACCCGCGGGAGGAGCCCCCGGGTCTGCCCGGGTTGCCGCCAGAATGGGGGCGGATCGTCATCCCGGACGACCCGTCGGCCCTGGCCGAGGAGGCCGAACAAGTGCGCCGGGAGCTGGCCCGACGGCGCACCCGCCCATTCTCCGCCCACCGATCTACCCACGGTGGGGCGTTGCTGCTGATGGCCGGCGCAGTGTTGGTCACACTGCTCAGCCTGTTCGTGATGGCGTGGTCCGGGTCGACGTTCCAGCGCACCGTGCCCCCGGCCAGGCCGATGCCCGCGATCACGCTCACGGAGCTGAATGGGCGGCAGGTAGCTCTCGAAACGTTGGGTCCGGCGGCGATCCTGCTGGTGGAAGAGTGCGAGTGTGACAACCTCATCAGGGAGACCGCCGCCGCTGCCCCGTCCGGTGTCAACGTCATCGTGATCGACAGCGCCGCCCCGAGCGGTGATCTGCCCCCGCCGGGAGTGCGCTGGCTGCTCGACCCCAACGCGGAGGTACGAGGCGCGCTCGGCCTCAGCCCGCCGACCGGGGCCGCCGGGACCGTCCTGTTGGTCAACGCGCAGCAGGCGCTGACCCAGACCATCCGCACC
>CAYTMR010000243.1:0-3685 GCA_964438855.1 uncultured Micromonosporaceae bacterium | reverse complement strand
CGCCCCGTACGGGTTGGCCGGGTCGGTGGCGGCCAGCACCAGCGTCTCGCCGGGCCCGGAGCGTGCGCGGCGCTGCGGGTCGGCGAGCGCACGGAGCCGGTCCACCGCCCCCGGCACCGCAAACTGGGCCGCGCCCAACCCCTCCACGAAGTACCCGCGTCGGGCCGCGCCCCGTTCCTCCAGCGCCGCCAACACCGGATACACCCCAGCGAACCCGCCGGGCGTGCGTTCGGCCGCGACCGCGCCCCGAGTCACGACCCCGTGACGCTCCAACAACGCCTCAGCGAGGGCAGCGGCTCGGCGGGTGGGATCGGACTCCCGGGGCGGCACCCGGTGCCATCGCCCCGCCACCGTGGGCGGGCTCTGCGCCGCCCGCAACGCCGAGTGCAGCGCCAGCCGGCTCGGCCGCCGGTAGCGTGACCGGGCCGGTGTGGGGCGGTGCCGGTGCGCCCCACCGCCGGACAGCAGTGCCCGCAGCGGCGCGAGAGTGTCGTTGGCGAGATACCCCGCCCACACCAGGTCCCAGACCGCGGCCACCAGCGCGGCCTCCTCGACCGGTTCGGCCAGCACCGTGGCGACCCGATCGGCGAGCGTTCGGAAGAACAGCGCCTGCCCGCCGGACAGCACCTCCAACACCGCCGCGTGCACCGGGGTGAGGGTGAGCGACTCGTCCGGCTCCGGCAGCAGCAGCGGCGCGGTGTCGGTGTAGGCGAACACCACCCAACCGTCTGCTGAGCCCAGTGCTCCCGCACCGGTCCACGTGATCTCACCGCCGGCACACAGTTGGTCCACATAGGCCGGGGTGTAGTCGGTGACCCGGGCCGGCAGCACCAGCCGCTCCACCGCGGATGCCGGCAGTGGGGTGCCCTGCAACTGCTCAAGCGCGGCGGCGACCGCCTCCACCCCGTTCGCGGCCGTACCGATCTGGTGCCAGCGCGGCAGGAAGCTCGCCAACGCTTGCGGCGGCACCGGTTCGATCTCGCGGCGCAGCGCGGCCAGGGACCGGCGACGCAACAGCCGCAGCACCTCCGCGTCACACCACTGGGCGCCGGTGACGTCCGGAGTGAACTCACCAGAGACCACCCGGCCGGCGTTCGCCAGGCGGCGCAACACCTGCTCCACGACCGCCACGCCCAGCCCGAAGCGGGCAGCAGCAGCGCTGGTGGTGAACGGTCCCCGGGTACGGGCGTAGCGGGATACGAGATCTCCCAGCGGGTCCGCCACCGGGGCACGGTGGGCCTCGGCCACCCCCGGTGGCAGTGCCACCCCGAGCGCGTCGGCGTACCGCCCCGCGTCCTCGACCGCGATCCACCGCTCCTCGCCAGCGACCCGCACCCGCAGCGCCCGCCGGGCGGCGGCCAGCTCCTTCAGCCACGCCACCCGCCCTCCCCGGGCGACCACCTCGGCCTCCGACAGGTCACCGAGCACCCGCAGCAGCTCTGCGGTGTCGTCGGCGTCGCGGACCCTGCGCGGTGAACCCAGCCATTGCAGCTGCCGCTCAGTCTCGGTGACCACCTCCGGGTCGAGCAGTTCCCGCAGGTCGACTCGGCCGAGCAGTTCGCCGAGCAGCGTGGAGTCCAACGCCAGCGCCGCGGCCCGCCGCTCGGCCAGCGGCGCGTCGCCCTCGTACAGGAAGGCGCCGACGTAGCCGAAGAGCAGCGACCGGGCGAAGGGGGACGGGCGGGTGGTCTCCGCCTCCACCAGTCGGACCCGCCGGCTGCCCAGGTCGCGCATGAGCGTGACCAGTCCGGGCAGGTCGAACACGTCCCGCAGGCACTCCCGGGCAGCCTCCAAAGTGATCGGGAAATCGGGGAACTCCCGCGCCACGTCCAGCAGCTGAGCGGCCCGCTGCCGCTGCTGCCACAGCGGCTGGCGCCGTCGTGGGTCGCGGCGGGGCAGCAGCAGCGCCCGCGCAGCGCACTCGCGGAATCGGGACGCGAACAACGCCGAACCGCCGACCGCCTCCTCCACCACCTCGGAAATCTCGTCGGGGTCGAAGACGACGACGTCCGCGCTGGGCGGCTGATCCAGCATGTCAGGCAGGCGCACCACGATCCCGTCGTCGGAGGGCAGGACCTGTGCGTCCATCCCGGACCGTTCGCGGATGCGGGCACCGATCGCCAACGCCCACGGTCCGTTGACCTTGGCCCCGAGGACGCAGTGGACGGTCAGCCGCCAATCACCAAGTTCGTCCCGGAACCGTTCGACCACCACCGTCCGGTCATCGGGCAGGGCACGGGTGGACTCCCGCTGCTCGGCGAGGTAGGCCAACAGGTTGTCGGCCGCCCACGGGTCCAGCCCACCGGCGCGTAGCCGCTGGGCGGCCGCCTCGCGGTCCAACCGGCTCAGCTCCCGTATCCGGGCGCCGATCGCCCGACCCAGCTCCAACGGCCGGCCGGGGGAGTCACCCTTCCAAAACGGCATCCGGGCCGCCTCACCAGGGGCGGGGGAGACCAGCACCCGATCGGGGGTGATCTCCTCGATCCGCCACGAGGTGGAGCCGAGCAGGAACACGTCGCCCACCCGTGACTCGTAGACCATCTCCTCGTCGAGTTCGCCGACGCGCACCGGCCGCTCGGTGCCGACGAGGAACACCCCGAACAACCCCCGGTCGGGGATGGTGCCGCCGCTGGTCACCGCCAGTCGCTGCGCGCCTCGGCGGGCGGTGAGCAGGTCGGCGTCACGGTCCCACACCAGGCGCGGGCGCAGCTCGGCGAACGCGGTGGAGGGGTAACGACCCGAGAGCATGTCGAGGACGCCGTAGAACGCCGAGTCGGGCAGCTCGGCGAACGGGGCAGCCCGGCGTACCACCGCCGCCAGCTCCGCCACCGGCCACGGGTCCATCGCCACCATCGCGACCACCTGCTGGGCCAGGACGTCCAGCGGATTCCGCGGATAGCGCATCTCCTCGATCTGCCCGGCGGTCATGCGCTCGGCGACCACCGCACACGACAGCAGGTCACCACGGTGCTTGGGGAAGACCACCCCGGTGGAGACCGCACCGACCTGGTGCCCGGCCCGCCCCACCCGTTGCAGGCCGGCGGCCACCGACGGCGGTGCCTCCACCTGCACCACCAGGTCGACCGCGCCCATGTCGATGCCGAGTTCGAGCGAACTGGTGGCGACCACCGCCGGCAGCTTTCCAGACTTGAGCGCCTCCTCGATCTGCTTACGCTCCTCTTTGGAGACACTGCCGTGGTGGGCGCGGGCGAGTACCGGTGCGGCGCCGGCGGCGGCGTCAGACTGCGCCATGATCTCAGCGGGCGTCCGCTCCGGCGGCGGGGTCTGAGCGGCGAGCTCGTTGAGTCGGGCGCACAACCGCTCCGCGCCGCGACGGGCGTTGGTGAACACGATCGTCGAGCGGTGGGCGCGGATCAGCTCGAACACGCGCTGTTCGACAGCCGGCCAGATCGACGCGGCACGTCGACCGTCGGGGTGGTCAGGGTCGTCGGAGTCGGCAGCGCCCAGGTCGGTCATGTCCTCGACCGGCACCTGCACGCTCACTTGGATCGTCTTCTCCGCCGGTGGCTGCACCACGGTCACCGGCGCCACCCCGCCGAGGAAGGTCGCCACCTCCTCGACCGGGCGTACCGTCGCGGACAAACCGATCCGCTGCGCGGGGCGGGGCAGCAGCGCGTCCAGCCGCTCCAGCTCGAGCTCCAGATGAGCGCCGCTCTTGGTGAAC
>CAYTMR010000242.1:0-3719 GCA_964438855.1 uncultured Micromonosporaceae bacterium | reverse complement strand
GAGCACTGCCTTTGCAAGGCAGGGGTTAGGGGTTCAAGTCCCCTCGGCTCCACCAATCACCGCTCTTACCAGCTGTTACTCTCTTCTCAAGATCATCCGGCACAAGCTGGGCACAATCCACAACTGATCTTGCGCTTGCTGCGGCGTCTAGGGACGCTCGGCTGCGGCCTTCAGTAGCGCGCCGACAACGCCGCGACGGCGGTCCCGCTTCGGCCACCAGTGGACGTATGTCTCCAACGTGATCCTCAGCGTCTTGTGCCGAAGCAGTCGTTGAACCTCCTGCGGCTCCGTGTGGTTCGTGATCAGCGTGGTGGCGAAGAAATGCCGGAGCGCGTGAAAGGTGCCGTGCTCCTTGGGCCAGCCGGCGGCGTCGCGCCAACCCGCCCACTCCCGCGACCACGTCCGGTCGGTGAACGGGTTTCCGTGCGTCGTGGTGAAGAGCAGCGGAACCACCCGACGAACAGGCTCGCCCGGCGTGATGTCGATCAGTTCCACCTCGACTGGCGGGAACCGCCGGACGTGCTCGGCCAAAGCCTCACCGACGACCGGGTCCAGGTCGACCGTGCCAGATGAACCGGCCTTGGGTGGGCAGAGGTAAGAACCGCCGTACTCCTTCGGGGAGTAGCGCAACTGCTGAATTACATGTAGCTCGCCACTCTCGTGATCGAGGCATCGAGGGCTGTTTTCCATCCCTAGGACCTCGCCCAGCCGGCATCCCTGGCCAGCGCCGAGCCATATTGCGGCCCGGTACCGTGCCGGGACGGCATCGAGCAGCGCCAGCACTTCGTCTTCGGTTGGAACCCACTTCGGTGCCCGAGACAGGCCACGCAGAACCTGGGCGAGCTTTACCCCGTCACACGGATTGCTCGGAATGATCCTGTCGGCCGTTGCCGCAGCCATGACGGTATCGAGCAGTTCGAAGTACAGCTTCAGTGACGACCTCGGCGTGCCCTCATCGAGCCTCCGCGCCAGCCACTCCAACACACTGGTAGGTGTGATGGCCCGAGGAGGGCGGTCACCGAACACGGGGTACAGGTGGCACCGCAGGTTCGACTCCACACGTCGTCGGGTTTCCGGTGCCCAGCCGATCTCCCGTGAAAGCCGCCAGCGTTCGCCGTATTCGCGGAATGTCAGGCGGTGCTCGGACTGGTCAACCTTGCTCTCACTGACGGCACCCGAACGAGCTGCTGCATCCCACCTTTCGGCATCGGCCTTCTTGTCGAACAGACGCTCACGCGGCACCCCGGCGGCGTCCTTGTACCGCACACGCCAACGCTTGCCACGACCGTGCCGTTTCGACGGCAGGCGCTTCCCGTCGGGACCACGCTTGCTCAGGTACCAAAGATCGTCAACAGGCATTCAGGCTCCCTGCTGCTCCAGCCAGGCCCGCACATCAGCGGGGTCATAGCGCAGATGCCGACCGACACGGGATGCGCGTGGTCCAATTCGGCGATAGCGCCACTGATAGAGGGTGGAGACGGGCACGCCCAAGAAGGCCGAGACATCATGAACGGTCCACAGCGGCTCGATTGAGCGCGATATCACACGCTGTTGCTTGCTCATATCCTCTCCCTTCGGGTCATGCGGCCACCGGCACAAAGCCGGCGGTAACGGTGATTCCGGATTCGTGCGCGACTTCCTCGCGGGCGATCTGTTGTCGCTCGCGGGCGAGCGCGGCGGCGGTGTTGGCCAGCAGGGCGTCGCCGAGGGTGCGCCAGCCGGCGCCGACGTAGACGAGGGCGGAGATGATGAGGGTGGTGTCCTCACCTTCGACGGGGCCGGTGGTGGCTTCCTCGGTACGACGCCAGATGACGCGCTGGTCGCGGAGGAGCTGGAAGGTGACGCTGTAGGCGCGGGCTTTGGTGAGGAAGTGGCCACGGAAGCCGAGCATGTGTGCCCAGCGGCGCAGAGCGGGCCAGTGTTCGCCGAGTCTCCAGCAGGCGTCGATGAGTCGTTCGGGGTGGGTGCCGTTGGGGTCGGCGTACAGGTCGATGATGTCGGCCGTCAGCCGCCGGGAGCTGTGGCCGGTGGCTTCGGTGGATTTGGTGGCGTACTTGGCCAGGTAGCCGGCGGCCATCGAGTCGGTGACGTCGCCCTTGCCGATGCGGATGGGCCGAGCGTCGAGTTGGTCACCCCAGGCGATGGGCCAGCCGGTGGGATAGGCGGGGTGCGGGTCGGTGACAAACGACGTCGCCTGTGCCGCCGTGATCACCGCGTCCGCGAGGTGATCGACGGTGAGCGCAGTGGGTGGGGGAAGGATCGCATCCGGGTTGGTGGGGTCGTGGCCGTCGAGGCGGATGATGGCGTGGAAGTGGACGACGCCGCGTCGTTGCATTTCGGCGACTTTGGCGTAGCGCACCCGTAGGGCTTTGGGATCGACGCCGAGGGCGCGGGCGACACGTCGTAGGTGCCGTTCCAAAGCAATTCGTGTTCGTCGCCATAGTTCGGGGGCGTGGTGGTTCCAGACCACTTGGTGGTTGTGGTCGTAGCAGTCCAGGCACAGCGGAGTCCCTAACAGGGGGTCGCTGTCGGTGTGGGTGTGGTGGCAGCGCAGGTCCACGCCGTGTGGGCACAGGTCGGGTTCGCGTCGGGGTCGGCATGGCAGCACTGTGCCGTTGGTTGTGGTGCGGCGGGTGTGAACGGGGCCGAAGCTGGGTGCGGTGAAGGTAGCGAACACGGCCGGATGCGTCGCCGCCGACGCTGGTATGCCTTTGCCGCCGACGAGGCCGGCGCGGATGAGGTGGTAGGCGTCGCGTTGGTAGGTGTGGGCGCAGGAGGGACACACCGATGAGCGCCGGTTGCCGCATGGTTTGTAGATCTGCCCGTCTGGCAAGTCAGCGGTTCGAACAGCGGAAAGAAGCTGCCCGGTCGCCGCATCGACGGTGAGGATCTCGCCATGCAATCGGATCGGGCGAGTGCAGCCGGCCGCCGGGCGCACGTGTTCCAGCCAGGCGAAGTAGCCAGGCTGGCTAGCACGTTTCAGGGCTTGCCCGATGGCTGAGTAGCGGGGTGCGTGTGAGAGTTCGGCGTTCGAGGCCGCACCCCGGCCGATGGTTGGTCGGGGTGCGGCATCCAGCGTCGAGACAGTCACCGCTGGACGCCCTCCAACACTCGGGCGCCATTGACGTGGGCCGGCGCAGCCGGCGGGTCGATGGTGTGAAGGAGTCGGCTGGCGATGGCTGGGGTGATGTCGAGCCGGTCGGCGAGTTCGTCGACGGTGATGGGCCGTCCGGTGTGTTGCTGGTGGTTGACGATGGCGAACCGGGCAGCCGGGATCAGATGGGCCGGGACGGTGACCGGGTCAATGAGGTCGGCCGATTCTGAAGTGGTGGTTGGTGGGACGGCGGTGGGTGCCGGGGCGCTGCCGTGATCGGCAACCGGTGTGGCTTCGACGACGGGGGCAGCACCGCTGTTGGTGGTTGCTTCGGTGGTTTCGTTGGGTGCGGTGTCGTTGTTCCCGCTGCTGGTGTTGACGGGTGCGAGGACGAGTTTGGCCAGGGCCATGAACGCCAGCGCGGGTACTGCGGACAGCAGCCAGCCGGATGGGCTGGGTTTGGCGACGGCCAGTTGTGCGGACAGGGACAGGGTGGCAGCGGCGATCAGCAGGAACATGGGGTAGCCGATCGGGCCACCGCAGCGACGCCGACGCCGGATGGTGAGGAGAGCGGCGATGGGGACGAGTTCGGAGATGACCGCGTTGGCCCAGCCGAACCATTCGC
>CAYTMR010000241.1:0-3723 GCA_964438855.1 uncultured Micromonosporaceae bacterium | reverse complement strand
GCCCTGCTCTACGCCGGCCGCCCGAACTGGCACCTGCTCGCCACGGTCACACCCCGCTGAAACGCGAAGCGCCGGATGAGCTCGCCGGGGTGGCGCCGGCAGTAGCGGTTGGGGGGGCTCCACCGGGTCCAGGCGGGACAGGCGGTGCAAGCCGAGACGGTGCAGGACGGCGCACACCGTCGAGGTCGCCAGGTCGAGCTCGGCGGCGATGCGGGTGGAGGTCCACCGGCACCGCCGCAGCTGCTCGATCAGGGCTTCGGTCGCCGCGGGCGTCCGCCCCGGAACCGACCCGGGCGCCGAGGACCGGTCGGTCATGGGCTCCCCGGCGTCGTAGCGGGCCAGCCACCGGTAGGCGGTGCGCTCCGAGCAGCCTGCCGACTCGGCGGCGTCAGCCACGGTCCAGCCCTCATCACGGACTCGTTGGCACAGCAGTGTCCGGCCGTGCGGGGTCAGACGAGCGTTAGCGTGCAGTTGCATCGGGCTCCTTGTGGTGAGGGTGGGTCGCACCCCCAATCCTCAAGGAGCCCGTACTGACGAACGTGGATGGGATCTACAGCTAGCGCCTCAACGGGAACCTGGATAACCGGGAACTCCCGCCACTGGTCCCGGACCCACAGGCGCTCCGGCGGACGAGTCGCGGCCTGCTTGCGCGCCTCGATCAGCTGGGTTCGTTCCTGTGCGTTCACGTCACGGCTCCTTGGCTGGAATCCCAAAGCGAGGCATGGCGATCGCGATGGCAAGTGTCATGCTCGCTCGGTCCGCGTCGCCGATCTGCAGAGGTCTCGCCTCCTGTGCCCACGTGTCGATGTGGCCGGTGAACTCGACGGGGACCGTCTCGGTGACCCGTCGGCACACGAGCACCAGGTCCCACTCGCAGTTGCCGGGGTGGCTGTGATGCCCCATGTGCCCGTCGCTGTAGACAGGGAAGAGTCCGGTGAGCCTGAGCTTGGCCTCGTCGAGGGCGATCGCGATGGCGCGCCATGCGTCGGGGTTCGTCGAGTGGTACGTGAACGCCAGTGGTCGTCCGGGTGCCAGCCGGGCCAGGACGCCGCGGAGGGCAACGCCCAGGTTGAGGCCGAAGGACTCGCCGGGGTCGTCGCCATCGGGCAGTAGCGGCGCCGCAGGATCGGGGGGTGATTCGAGCCAGGCGCGGTAGAACTCCGACAGTTCGCTGTAGGCGATGTAGTCGAAGTAGGGCGGATCAAAGACGCAGAGATCGGCCGACGGCCCAGACCTCATTGGGTCTGCGGTCGCAGACACCACGCCGACGTCAGTGACGTCGGCGTTCGTGGGCAGTGCGAGCGATTTCGGCGCAACGCGGTTCATGGATGGTACCCAGACGTGGCGTCGCGACTTGGTGACTCCTGCGCGAGCGACTCGCTCGATGCACTGACGCAGCGTCCCGCGACCGGCGTCGTCATGGAGTGGGTTCAACTCCACGGGAAGGGCCGGTAAGGAGTAGCCGCGCACACTGAACAACGCCGAGAGGCGACCGTAGTCGTAGGCATAGCTGCAGAGCTTGTTGTTCGTCGCGAGGGCGTTCGATACAGCCAGCCGCAGGCCAGCCTTCACCTCCGGTTCCAGGTGAGCGTTTCGTAGCCAAGTGAAGGCAGTGCCGAGCACGACGAGTTGCCGATCCGTGAACAACTCGCTCACTCGGGTGACGCCGTAGGACCGTGGCCGATCATCGTGGCGTTCGGCGGCGAAGTCGATGTCCGGGACTCCGAGCGCGTCCCTATGTTCCTCGACCCAGGCGGATGCCGCCGCGATCGCGGACAGATCCGACCGACAAGGGCTGCGGATGGTCCTGCGTTCTCCCGTGGCGGTCTCCTCCACGGCGAGTAAGCGTCGAGGCGCCCGCCCAGTGGCGAGGTCCTTGTGCATGGACGCAGTGCCACAATGAGGACACCGATAGCGGTTCCTCACGAAAGTGCCCTCGCTGATGCGCCAGCGGCGGCCGCCGTGACGGAGCTCCACCCGCTCGGCGTCGTTGAGAGCCACGGTGCTCAGGTCCCCGGGGCAGAACACCACCAGCGGCTGGTCACGCACCACCGCGCCCGGCTTGGCACGGCCGCGCGCGATCACCAGGTCCTTGTAGAGCAGTCCCTGCTCGTCGCAAGCTGGGCAGCGCACTTCGTGCAGCCAGAAGTAGTGGAGCGGCCGTCTTGCTCCCCTCCTCGGATAGAGGTGACCGCACGTTCGGCGGACATGCTCGAGGAGATCGGCGCCTGCCTCGCGGATCGCCTCCGGCCTTGCCGGTCGTAGTTCATAACGCACGATCTCTACCGCGAGGGGATCGACATCCCCTCCCGACACCGTGGCCCCGAGGCGCGCCGCTTCGACCAGCGTGGACCCGCCGCCGATGAAGGGATCATGGACTCGCCAGCCCCGGAGAGGGAGTCTGGCGGATTCGTAGCTACGCCAGAAGCCGGCCATGAACCGCACTGGGTTCGTTGGAGGCTCCAGGCCCTGGAAGCGAGGATGGAGTCATGCCGAAGGAGAAGTCTCCGGGGAAGCCGACGACGCGTCGGTACACGGACGCGGAGAAGGACCAGGCCGTCCGGCTGGTTCGCAAGCTGCGTGAGGAGCTGGGCACGGATCACGGGACGGTGCAGCGGGTCGCGAGCCAGCTCGGCTACGGGGTCGAGTCGGTGCGCCTGTGGGTGCGCGAGCGCGACGTGGTCGACGGCGTCGCCGGCCCCGAGGCGCTGCGGGTGCATGAGTTGGAGCAGCGCAACCGAGAGCTGGAGCAGGAACTGCGCGAGACCCGCCGGGCCAACGAGATCCTGAAGAAGGCGGCCGCGTATTTCGCCCAGGCGGAGCTCGACCGCCCACAGAAGTAGTCGTCGGGTTCATCGACACCCACCGCGAGGAGTTCGGCGTCGAGCCCATCTGCAGGACCCTGCAGGTGGCGCCGAGCACCTACTACGCCGCTCGGCGCCGGGCGGTGGATCCGTCGGCCCGGGCCCGCCGCGACGCGCTGCTCATGCCGATCTTGTTGGGGTTGTGGATCGCCAACCGGAAGGTCTACGGCGCCCACAAGCTCTGGAAGGCGGCCCGGCGGGCCGGCCATCATCTCGGCCGGGACCAGGTCGCCCGGCTCATGCGGGAGTTGGGCATCGAGGGCGTGTCCCGGCTCCGCAAGAAGGTGTTCACCACCCGCCCCGACCTCGACGCCGTCCGCCCGCCGGATCTGGTGAACCGCCACTTCACGGCGGTGGCGCCGAACCTGTTGTGGGTGACGGACCTCACCTACGTCCCGACCCGCTCGGGCATGGCCTACGTGTGCTTCATCGTCAACGCGTTCTCTCGGCGCATCGTGGGCTGGCGGGTGGCGTCGAACATGCGCACCGACATGGTCCTCGACGCGTTGGAGATGGCCCGGCGTTCGCGCGGCCGGCGGCGCCTGGTCGGACTCGTCGCGCACGCCGATGCGGGGTCGCAGTTCACGTCGGTGCGGTTCACCGAACGGCTGGAGGAGATCGGCGCTCGCCCCTCGATCGGCACCGTCGCCGACAGCTACGACAACGCCCTGGCCGAGACGACCAACGGCCTCTACAAGACCGAGTGCGTCTACGGACCCGACGCCGCCGGCTGGGACGACGTCGACGAGCTCGAGCTGGCCACCCTGTCGTGGGTCCACTGGTTCAACAAGCAGCGCCTGCACAGCCACTGCGGCGACGTGCCGCCCGCCGAGTTCGAAGCAGCGTTCTACGCTGCCCA
>CAYTMR010000240.1:0-3726 GCA_964438855.1 uncultured Micromonosporaceae bacterium | reverse complement strand
GGTCGGCAAGGTCAAGGAGCTCTACTACGCCCAGGTCGAGGTCTCCATCTTCCTCGCCTCGGACGTGACCGACGAGCAGCGCGAGGCGATCGACATTTCGCTGCGTTCCGACCCGCTGGTGGCTAGCTACTACCACGAGTCCAGCGAAGAGGCCTACGAGCGCTTCAAGTCCTTGTTCTCGGACGCGAAGGACCTGGTGGATGCGATCCGGCCAGAGTCGCTGCCGGAGTCGTTCCGGGTACGGCTGACCGATCCGGAGCAGTTCCAACAGATCAACGAGCGGTACCGGGGTACCGAGGGCATCAGCGAGATCGTCGACCAGGCACAGCTGGTGGGTCGGGTGTTCACCATCCTCGGGGCCGTGCAGACGTTGTCACTGATCACAGCAGGGGTGATGGCGGTGGCGGCGTTGCTCCTGGTGGCGAACACGATTCAGGTGGCCGCGTACAGCAAGCGCCGCGAGGTCGCGGTGATGAAGATGGTTGGTGCCTCGAACTGGTTCATCCAGGCACCATTCGTGCTCGAGGCGATGGTCGCGGGTGTACTGGGTGCGATTCTCGCATTCGCCGCGCTCGCTTGCGGTAAAGCATTTCTGATCGACGGACCTCTCTCGCCTTTGTCCAGCCTGCTTACGCCGGTGCCGTGGCGGAATGTGTTGTTGTCATTGCCCGCCTTGGCCGCTGTAGGCGCGCTGGTCAGTGCAATCACAGGATGGATAACGCTTCGCTTCTACCTGCCGAAGTAGATTTCTGCCGAACTGCGCACTATGCGTAGTTTCTCCAGTACTCTCCGCAAGGGAGTGGCTGGAGGTGTAGCAGTGAAGCGACATCCTGTCTGTGCCAGCTCAGTTGCGGTTGCGCTCGGAGTGACTGTTGGTTTGGGTGCCCTACCGCCCGGCTCGGCTGTTGCCGAGGACGGCCCGCAGGTGGTGACGAACCGGGCCGACCGGGAGGCGGAGCCAGCGGTAGTGCTGCCCGAACCGGAGGACTCACGAGCGTGGGAGACGGCGGGTGGCGACCCGCAGGGCGCGTTGCCCGCCGTCCAGGCATGGCTTACCGAGGCTAGCGATGCGTCCTCGGCGGCGAAGGCCGCCGCCGAGGACGCGGCCCGCCGCGCCGAGCAGGCCCGATTACAGCTGTTGGAGGCGCAACGTCGGCACGAGGAAGCGGTGGCGGCGTTGGAGGAGGCGCGACAGCGGGTCAGTGCACTGGCGACGGCGGCGTTTCGGCCGAGCCCCACGCTCGATGTGGGGACGTCGACGCAAGACGAGCCGCCGTCCTACCCCGCCCTTCTGGCGGCCCAACGTGACCAGTTGGCAGCCGCGCACCTGGAGGCGGAAACCAGCGAACAGGTCAAGATGCGTGAGGCCGCACTGTCGGCAGCCGAGGCTGAGCGAGACGACAGCCAACGGCGTTACCGCACGGCGCAGTTGGAGGAGCAGCGCGCCAGGGATCGGCTGGCAGGACTGGAACAGTCGCGCCACCGGCGGATCACCACTTCTCGCGCGGCGTCCCGAGCGGTGGCACCGCGCATGTCAGTCCTTTCCATGCCGGTCGAGGGACGAAAATCGAGCGACTACGGATACCGGCGTAATCCCTACAGCGGGTTGTGGCGGTTTCACGCCGGAGTGGACATCGCCGCGCCTGGGGGGACACCGATCCGGGCCGCAGCCGACGGCACGGTCACAAGGGCTGGCTGGAGTGGTGGGTACGGGAACTACACCTGCCTGGCACACCAGGACGGGCTCTCTACCTGCTACGCCCATCAGTCGCAGATCCTGGTGCGGCCTGGGCAGCGGGTGCGCCGGGACGAGGTGATCGGACGGGTAGGGACCACCGGCGCCTCCACGGGCAACCATCTGCACTTCGAGGTGCGGCGCAACGGTGAACCGACCGACCCGCTGCCGTACCTGCCGTCGTTCGACTGAATTCTTGGTTACTGGGCGGGTGGGCACCTCAGCGTGCCGCCCGCCCATGATCATTGCTGTCAACGGCCATCCGGTGCGGTACCATGGCGCCGCGTCGGGCTCCGACCGCGCTCGAGGGGGTGATCGCGCATGGCACGGGAGTCGGGACGGAAGGTCATCGTCTCCAACCGCAAGGCGCGCCACGACTACACCATCCTCGATGTCTACGAGGGCGGTCTGGTCCTGACCGGGACCGAGGTGAAGGCTCTGCGGGCCGGCCGCGCCTCCCTGACCGATGCCTTCGCACAGGAGTCAGGCGGCGAGATCTACCTACATGGGATGCATATCCCTGAGTACGCGATGGGCACCTGGACCAACCACGAACCACGCCGGGTGCGGAAAGTCTTGCTGCACCGCAAGGAAATCAACCGTCTGATCGGGAAGCTTCGGGAAAGCGGATTGACGCTCGTCCCGCTGTCGGTCTACTTCGCCAACGGTTGGGCCAAAGTGGAGTTGGCGCTGGCGCGTGGTAAACGGTCGTACGACAAGCGGCAGGACATCGCCCGCCGGGAAGCGGCCAGGGAGATGCAACGGGCGATCGGCAGACGAGCCAAGGGCGCCTACTGACGCCGACTGGCGAGGGGTGAGGGGCAGCGACGTGGGCAAGCACCGGCGCGTCAGCTCGGGCCGCCCCGAGCGTCGCACCGCAGTGGTGGCGGCGGCCGCGGCGGTAGCCGTGGTGACCTGGGCCGTCTGGAGCTTGACCAGTGCGACCGGTCCGGATCCCGCCGCACCCGAGGCGGCGACGGCGGCGGCGACCTCGGCGTTGACACCCTCGCCCGGCGCCTCTTCGCCGCCGCCGACCGTGGTGCAATCCTCGGCGGCCAAGAAGCCGTCACCCCGGGGAGAGACCGTTCAGCCAGAGCCGGCTACCCCAGTGGCGACCCCCACACCGTCGTCCGGACCCAGTCCTGAACCCCGGCCCGCGTCGCCGGCTCCGGACCGGGAACGCCGCCGCCCACGCCCAGAGCCGTCGCCACGCCCACCGACCGTGCTCGCGGGATACACCGTCTCCCAGGTGTGGGAGAGCGGCTTTCAGTCTTCGATCAGCTTGGAGAATACGTCGGTGCGGCCGGCCCCGGTCGTGCTGGTGCTGGTCTTCCCGGACGGGGTCGCGTTGTCCGCACGGCCGGAGTGCTGGTGGGACGTGGTGTGCACCCAGTCGGGCAACACCATCACCTTGGTCACCACGTCGCCGTTGCCGCCCGGCGCCCGGCGGTTCATCGGCTTCAACGCCGGCCGGAGTCCGGGGCCGGCGCCGTTCGAGCCGTTGGAGTGCACGGTCAACGGCAGTGCGTGTGACGGCTTCTGAGGTCCCAGGGGGAAGGGACGGGAAGACATGGCGACCCTCGGGTAACCGCTGCCGGGTAAGATGAGTTGCTGTCCTGGCGAGCCGCCCGCCCGAGCGGGCTGCCGGCCGTTTCAGGCCCCGTAAACGGGGATGACGCGCCCGCACCAGGACGTTAACCTGGTAGTGACAGCGGCGCGAGTGACGCCGCGGGACTGGGGGGTGACAGGTTTCGACTTCGTGCGTCGAGGCAGGGGAAGCGAGCCGAGGAAGCCGACGTCGTCTCGTGAACCGTTCGTCGGGAAACAATAAGCGCCAACGTTAATGCGAAGCGCGCTGACTTCGCTCTCGCCGCCTGAGGCGGGTAGCGGGTCTGTCGGTCTGGGAGCGCCTTCGACCCAGTAACCGGCATCAGCGAGAAGGCTGGCCACTCGGACCCGGTCGCGGGGTCTGAGCGGCGAGATCAATCGCG
>CAYTMR010000239.1:252-3727 GCA_964438855.1 uncultured Micromonosporaceae bacterium | reverse complement strand
CCGGGAGAAGGTCGGAGTGCTCTTCGGTAGTCCGGAGACCACCAGCGGTGGTCGGGCCCTGAAGTTCTACGCGTCAGTCCGCTTGGACGTGCGCCGGATCGAGGCGTTGAAGGACGGCACCGAGGTGGTGGGTAACCGGACCCGGGTCAAGGTCGTCAAGAACAAGGTGGCCGCGCCGTTCAAGCAGGCCGAGATGGACATCATCTACGGCAAGGGCATCTCCCGTGAGGGTTCGCTGATCGACGTCGGGGTGGAGCAGGGCATCATTCGTAAGTCCGGCGCCTGGTACACCTACGACGGGGACCAGTTGGGGCAGGGCAAGGAGAACGCCCGCAACTTCCTCCGCGACAACCCCGACGTCGCCTCGGAGATCGAAAAGAAGATCTTGGAGAAGCTGGGCGTGGGGCAGCCGGCCGACGCCGCGGGCGGTCCGGACCTGCCACCGGTGGACTTCTGAGTCGACGTCGATGGTCGGTCGGCGCCGCGGACGTACGGGCCGGGGATGGGATGCTGCCCCACCCCGGCCCCGTCGCACCACACCACCCGATGGCGACCCTGACCAGGGCGGCGCGAGCTCACCACCGCCCCCGCGGGATCCCGCCGAGCGGGCGCGTGACATCTGCCTGCGTCAGCTCGCGGTCCGCCCCCGGACCAGAGCCGAGCTGGCGACCGCCCTGCGCCGCCACGGCATCCCCGACGACGTCGCCGCCGCGGTGCTCGACCGGTACGCCGAGGTCGGCATGGTCGACGACGCGGCGTTCGCTCGCGCCTGGGTGTCCAGCCGCCACCACGGTCGTGGCCTGGGCCGGCGGGCGCTCGGCAATGAGCTGCGTCGACGTGGGGTGGCGGCGGAGACGGTCGGGGAAGCGTTGGCGGAGCTGGATCCGGAGACCGAGGCTGAGACCGCGCGTGAGTTGGTGCGCCGCCGGCTCCGTAGTGTGAACGCGCCGCCGGAGATGGTGGTGCGTCGGATGGTGGGGATGCTCGCGCGCCGGGGTTACCCGCCCGGCCTGGCCTTTCGGGTGGTCAAGGACGTACTGGCCGAGGACGAACGCACCGCATCGTTAGCCGACGAGCTCGATCCGGATGCGCTCGCGTCGGCGGCGGATGACACTGGCCTGACCTGACTGCTTCCTTAACGTAAGGAAAGCGCATACCTTCTGTGACAAAGTGCCAGGCCAGCGTGTCGTTTGACTAGCCACTGTGGATTTATCGATGTCGCGCTGGCTGAGTTGAATCGTTAAGGGGCCCTTGACCGAAACGGGTGTGGCGGCCTAGCCTCCCCTTACGGACGTAGGTCTGACCACAACAGGGCTAACCACACAACATCCAACCCATAACAGAACGGCATCACTTCAGAAGCGAGCAAGCTCCAAGGTGATCGCGCCAACGACGGACCCACACCGGCCCTGCGGGGCCGGCGGCGGTGTGACACACCCGCCGAACGCGACCGGTGCTATCGCACCGGGGGTGTGCCATACCCTCCGGCCCTGGATGTCGGTCGGGCGACTCCGCGACTGACAGCGCGCTGTGCGGGCACAACCCTCCAGCGCCACGGATGGAGGGAGACGGCCATGACCGGGCTGATGTGGGCACTGGTGGGCATGGGGGCAGCACTCCTCCTCATCGCGGCGATCGCCGTCGGGGTGGGGATCCGCCTCATGCGGCGTCTCGGGGACACCCCGTCCCAGCCAGCGTCGGTCCGGTCGGAGGCGTTCGCCCGGGAGAAGGAGCAGCAAGAACAGGTGTTGGCGGCCCTCCGGGAGGCCGCCCGCGAAGCCACCGCGGCGGTGGAGCGGACTCGGGCCGCTGCGGAGGAGGCGCGCACCGAGGCGGCCGTCGCCGAGGCGGAGGCCAGCGCTGCCCGAGCGGAGGCGCGGCGGGTGCTGGAGGCGGCCCGTGCCGATGCCGACGCGCTGCTGGCGCAGGCTCGCCGCCGGGCCGAGGAGGAGGCCGCCCAGACGCTGGCGAACGCGCAACGAGAAGGGGAGCGGGAGGTCGCGCTCCTCACCGCCAACCTCAAGAAGCAGCAGGCCGACCTCGAGCGTCGTGATCAGTGGTTGGCCGAGCGGGAGCGGCAGCACGGGCAGGAGGCGCAGCGCTTGGCTGAGCGCGAGCGGCACCTGCGCGCTACCGAGGCGAAACTGTCCGCACAGGCCGCTGCCTTGGCGAAACGAGAGGCGGCGCTGGGCGAAGCGCAACGGCAGCATCGCCGCGAGTTGGAGCGGATCGCCGGCCTCACCGCTGAGGCCGCCCGCGCGGAGCTGGTCGGGCTGATCGAGGAGCAGGCCAAGCGGGAGGCCGCGGTCCTCGTGCGCGACATCGAGGCCGAGGCACGCCGTACCGGCGAGCGGCGGGCACGACAGATCGTGGTGGACGCCATCCAGCGGGTGGCCAGCGAGCAGACCGCCGAGAGTGTGGTGAGCGTGCTTCACCTGCCCTCGGATGAGATGAAGGGGCGCATCATCGGCCGCGAGGGCCGCAACATTCGGGCATTCGAGGCGGTTACCGGCGTCAATCTCATCATCGACGACACCCCCGAGGCGGTGTTGTTGTCCTGCTTCGATCCGGTACGCCGGGAAACCGCTCGGGTGACGTTGGAGAAGCTGGTGCTCGACGGCCGCATCCACCCGCACCGGATCGAGGAGGCTTACCACACCGCCCAGCAGGAGGTCGCCAACCTGTGCCAGCGGGCCGCCGAGGAGGCGTTGGTCGAGGTCGGCCTCACCGACCTGCACCCGGAGCTGGTGACGCTGCTCGGTCGACTCCGCTACCGCACCAGTTACGGACAGAACGTCCTCAAGCACCTCGTGGAGACGGCGCACATCGCCGCGCTGATGGCCGCCGAGCTGGGACTGGAGCCTGCGCGGATTCGCCGGGTGCGCCGGGCCGCGTTCCTCCATGACATCGGCAAGGCCCTCACTCACGAGATGGAAGGCTCGCATGCCCGGGTCGGGGCAGAGATCGCCCAGCGCTACGGCGAGTGCGAGGACGTGGTCCACGCGATCGAGGCACATCACAACGAGGTCACCGCGCAGACGATCGAGGCGGTGCTGACCCAGGCCGCCGACGCCTGCTCCGGTGGCCGGCCGGGGGCCCGGCGGGAAGGACTGGAGTCCTATGTGCGGCGGCTGGAGCGGATCGAGGCGATCGCGGCCGGCAAGCCAGGCGTGGACAAGGTCTTCGCCATGCAGGCCGGTCGTGAGGTACGCGTCATGGTGCACCCGGAGCAGGTCGACGACATCGGGGTGGCGGTGCTCGCCCGGGACGTGGCCAAGCAGATCGAGGAGGAGCTCACCTACCCCGGCCAGGTTCGGGTGACCGTCATCCGGGAACTGCGCGCCGTCGAGACGGCTCGGTAGTCGTTTTTCCGCCGGTGGCCCCGGGCGATAGCCTGGCGGGGTGAGCGGTGCCACCAACCGGAGCTACGAGATCCGCACCTACGGGTGCCAGATGAACGTGCACGACTCCGAGC
>CAYTMR010000239.1:0-242 GCA_964438855.1 uncultured Micromonosporaceae bacterium | reverse complement strand
GCGGATCTCCGGACTGCTCGAGCAGGCCGGATATGTCCGCCATACCGGGCCAGGCACTCCCGACCTGGTGGTGTTCAACACCTGCGCGGTCCGGGAAAACGCCGACAACCGGCTCTACGGCAACCTGGGCCACCTGCGCCCGGTGAAAGCCAAGCATCCGCAGATGCAGATCGCCGTGGGTGGCTGCCTGGCGCAGAAGGACCGGGGCCGGATCGTGGAGCGGGCGCCGTGGGTGGACGTCG
>CAYTMR010000238.1:0-3872 GCA_964438855.1 uncultured Micromonosporaceae bacterium | reverse complement strand
AGGGCATGAACGGGAACGACCCGCCGGCGGCGCTCGACGACAGGCAGACCACCGAGCCGCCACCGTGCGGGACCATCGCGGCCGCCGCGTACCGGATGGCGAGCAGGGCGCTGGTGACGTTGCGCTCGAAGTCGCCTCGCAGGACCTCTCCCTCCAGCCCGAGCAGTGGGCGCACCGTACCGCCGTCGACGGTGGCGACACAGATGCGCAGCGGGGTCCGGTCGGCTCTGGCGACCGCGGCGGCGACGTCGGCGGAGCGGGTCGCGTCGCCTGCGGCCCAGTCGACGTCGGCTCCCGGTACCGCCGTGGTGAGCTCCGCGGCGGCGCGGCGTAGCGTCTCCTCCGTACGGCCGAGCAGCGTGACGGTGGCGCCGTCCCGGGCCAGCGCGAGCGCGCACGCCCGGCCGAAGCCGCCCGCGCCGCCGGTGACGAGCGCGCCCGTGCCGCGCGGCGGTCGTGGCTCGGTCACGGCCACCTCCCGGGAATCTGGCGGGTACGGCAGGCGCCGGTGCCCGGGCGTGCGGTCGAAGAGTCGCCGCCGTTCGTAACAGTCCGTCAAAGGGTTCGTCTTCTGTTCTTGACCAAGCAAGCGCTAGGTTGCATACTGAGGTCGCCCCGGATCGACCACGCCGAGGGCGAGCCGGACGGTGGCGCGACGTTGGCCGCCGAGCGCGGTTGCGCCCCGGGTAAGGGATCGAGGTTTGCTGATGGATTTTCGGCTCGACCCACAGCAGCGGGCCTGGCGGGACGAGGTGCGCGCCTTCCTGGCAGAGCACGTGACACCGGCGCTTCGGGAGGAGATGCGCCGGTACCACCTGGACAAACCAGATGGTGAGGTGGAAAAGTTTCGCCGTAAGGTCGGAGAGAAAGGCTGGTTCGGTCTCAACTGGCCGGTCGAGTACGGTGGACTTGGTCTCAGTGCGGTATACCAGCACATTCTGGTCACGGAGTTCGAGTACGCCGGGGCACCGGCGCCGGACCTGACCGTCACCTCGGTCGCGCCCACGATCATCCGCTACGGCACCGAGCAGAACAAGCGCGAATTCCTGCCCCCGATCGCCCGGGGAGAACTACGCTGCGCTCTCGGCTTCTCCGAGCCCGACGCCGGCACCGACTTGGCGAGCCTGAAGACCAGAGCGGTACTCGACGGTGACACCTGGGTCATCAACGGCTCGAAGATCTGGAACAGCATGGCCCAGCGGGCCACCCACGAGTGGCTGTGCGTGCGCACCGATCCCGACGCTCCCAAGCACAAGGGCCTATCCGTCATCATGGTGCCCATCGACGCGCCGGGTGTGGAGATCCGACCGATCATCGCGTGGTCCGGATATCGGACCAACGAGGTCTTCTTCACTGACGTGCGGGTGCCGGTGACGAATCTTATCGGCGAGGTCAACCAGGGTTGGACGTACATCACCGGGTCGCTGAACCTCGAGCGGGCGGCCTTGACCAACGCCGGCGACCTGCGCCGGGCGGTTGACGAGTTGATCGTATTGGCGCGGTCACCTCTTCCGGACGGTCGCCGCCCGGCCGACGATCCGGTCGTCCGCGCCACGATCGCGGAGCTGGACGCCGACGTGGAGGTCGCCACGTTGATGGGACTGGAGGCGTCGTCACTGCTGGACAGCGGCACGATTCCGGCGGTCGAGGTCAGTGTGGAGAAGGTCTTCTCCAGTGAGCTGCGCCAGCGGATCGCCGACGTCGGCACGCGGATTGCCGGCATGTTCGGAGCTCTCGACGCGACCAGTGCATACGCCGTGTGCGAGGGGCGCTTCGAACACCTCTATCGACATGCGCCGTTGCTGCGCTTTGGTGCCGGCACCAACGAAGTGCTGCGGGACGTGATCGCCCAACGAGGACATGGCATGCCCCGGTACGGGCGCTGAGCGGACGGCAGAAAGGGACGGGCGATGAAGCTGGTGCTCACCTCGGAACAGGTGCAGCTGCGGCAGGCCTTCGCGGATCTGTTCGCGGAGAAATGCCCCACCTCGCTCGTGCGCGAGCTCAAGGAAGCCGACAGCTTCCCGGATGAGCTGTGGCGTGCCCTCGCGGACAGTGGTGCGTTCGGACTGCCGTTCTCGGCCACGTATGGAGGTCAGGAGGCCGGGCTGTTCGAGTTGGGCCTTTTCTACGCCGAGGCTGGGGCGGCACTGTGCCCCAGCATGGTCTACGACACGTTGCTGTTCGGGATCGCCGTGGACCGGTTGGGGTGCGAGGCGCACCGACAGCGGTACCTGCCCGCACTGTGCGCCGGCGAGCTGGTGGCCTCCGTGGCCGCACCGAACCCGTCCGACGCGCTGGACCTGGCACCGCGGCTGGAGGCCGAGCCCACCGCCGACGGCTGGCGGCTCAACGGTGTACTCGACTTCGTTCCTTACCCGCCGGGCACACGAGCGGTGCTCGTGACGGCACGTGAACGAGCGTGGTCAGGACCGGACCGGGTGCTGGGATTCGTGGTGACACCGCACGCACCCGGCTGGAGGGATGAACCACTGATCACCATCTCCCGGGACCGGTACCACCGAGTATCGCTTGTGGACTTCCATGTCGACCACGACACCGTGCTCGCGGGCCGGGACGGGCGTGGACTCAGCGAGGACGACCTTGGCTGGGTGGCCGAAGTCGGGATCGCTCTGCAGTGCATGGAGATGGTCGGCGGAGCCAGGGCGGTGCTGGACCAGACCGTCGATTACATCACACAGCGCCACCAGTTCGGCCGGCCGATCGCCAGCTTCCAGGCAGCCCAGCACCATGTGGCCAACCTTCGCATCGCCATCGACGCGGCACGCCTGGCGGCCTACTCGGCGATCTGGTGGGTCGGTGAGGGCGCCCGCGCCACCCGGGCGGTAGCGATCGCAAATCGCCACTGTAGTGAGGCCTACAAGTGGACGACGCTGCACTGCCACCAGTTGCAGGGCGGCATGGGGTATGTGCGGGACACCGATCTGCACCTGTGGTCGGAGCGAGCCAAGATCACCGAGCTGTGGGGCGGTGGCGCGAGCGTCGCCAGTCAATGGCTGGCCCGCGAGATTGGACTGGTGGCATGACCGAGCGTCAGGTGTTCGAAGGCGTACGAGTCATCGATTTGTCGCGATGGGTCGCGGGGGAGTACGCCACCAAGCTGTTCGCCGACTTCGGCGCCGACGTCATCAAAGTGGAGAAACCAGGAGAGGGGAGCCTCACTCGTCGGTGGGGCCCGTTCCCTGGCGACGTCGAGCACCGCGAACGCAGCGCCCTGTTCCTCCATCTCAACACCAACAAGCGGTCCATCGCGCTGAACCTGTCCGACCCCGACGACCGCGCGGTGCTTGCGGACGTGGTGGCGACCGCCGACGCGGTGGTGGAGTCGTTTCGGCCGGGGCACCTGGAACGGTGGGGCCTCGGTCCTCAGATGTTGCGGGAGCGCAACCCTCGGTTGGTGGTGACCCGGATCAGCGCCTTCGGCCAGACCGGCCCTTACCGTGACTGGGAAGCCACCGGCTTGACCTTGCAAGCGATGGGCGGGCCGATGCACGCCACCGGCGGAGCGGGGCGTCCACCCTTACGCAAGCCCGGCCTCCTGGAGCATTACACGATCGGCCGCGCCGCGGCCGAGGCCACCCTGGCCGGCATGTTCCACGCCCGCCGGACAGGCAAGGGATCGGTCATCGACGTCTCGGGGCAGGAGGTGTTGCTCTCCGGCGCCGACCGGCGCGCCTCCTACCTGATGTCCCACGCCTTCTCCGGGTGGATCCCGCCGCGCGGAGTCCGCAGCGTCCACCGCAGCGGGACGACCTTCACCGGGCCGTTCAAGGCCAAAGACGGCTACGTCATGCTGTACGTCACCACCCGCGACTTCTGGAACCGGTTCGTGCGGCTGGTCGGTGAGGGCG
>CAYTMR010000237.1:0-3887 GCA_964438855.1 uncultured Micromonosporaceae bacterium | reverse complement strand
AAGCTGCAGCACCTCCTCGACTCCTTTGTGGAGATCGGGCTGGGCTACCTGTCGCTCGACCGGCCAGCCGGCACACTGTCCGGTGGCGAGGCGCAGCGCATCAAGATGATCCGTCACCTCGGCTCGGCGCTCACCGACGTCACGTACGTGTTCGACGAGCCGAGCGTCGGTCTGCATCCGCATGACATCGCGCGGATGAACGACTTGTTGCGACGGCTGCGCGACAAGGGCAACACGGTACTCGTCGTGGAACACAAACCCGAGATCATCGAGAACGCCGATCACATCGTCGACCTCGGTCCAGGCGCGGGAAGCGAGGGCGGAACGGTCTGCTTCGAGGGAAGCGTAGAGGGTCTACGAGCCAGCGGCACCCTCACTGGACGTCACCTCGACGACCGGGCCACGCTCAAGGAGAAGGTACGTCAGCCCACCGGTGTACTGCCGATCCGCGGCGCCAACACCAACAACCTCCGTGACGTCGATGTGGACATCCCGCTGGGGGTGCTTGTCGTGGTCACCGGGGTAGCGGGCTCTGGAAAGAGTTCACTGATCCATGGATCGATTCCACCGGAGGCTGGCGTGATCTCGATCGACCAGAGCGCGATCAAGGGTTCGCGACGGAGCAACCCCGCCACCTACACCGGTCTGTTGGACCCGATCCGTAAGGCGTTCGCGAAAGCGAACAGGGTCAAGCCGTCGTTGTTCAGCGCCAACTCGGAGGGGGTCTGCCCGGCATGCAACGGAGCCGGGGTCATCTACACCGATCTGGCGATGATGGCAGGCGTGGCGATCAGCTGCGAAGCGTGTGAGGGCAAGCGGTTCCAGCCAGAGGTCCTCACCTACCAGCTCGGCGGTCGGAACATCAGTGACGTGCTGTCGATGTCGGCGGTTGAGGCACGGGAGTTCTTCGGCACCGGACCGGCCCGTACCCCCGCTGCCCACACCATCCTCAACCGGTTCGTCGATGTGGGCCTGGGCTACCTCACCCTCGGTCAACCACTGACGACCCTGTCCGGCGGTGAGCGCCAACGCCTCAAACTGGCCACCCACATGGCCGACGATGGTGGAGTCTACGTCCTGGACGAACCCACCACCGGTCTCCACTTGGCGGACGTCGCACAGCTGCTCGGTCTCCTCGACCGCCTGGTCGACGCCGGCAAGTCCGTCATCGTCATCGAACACCACCAAGCGGTGATGGCGCACGCCGACTGGATCATCGACTTGGGCCCGGGTGCGGGACATGACGGCGGCCGGGTCATCTTCGAGGGCACTCCCGCTGATCTCGTCGCCGCCCGGTCCACCCTCACCGGGAAGTACCTAGCTGCCTACGTCGGCGCCCGATGACGACGACACGCTGTCAATGCTGAGAGAAATATGGCCACAGGGCCGGTGCACCCCACCGGCCCTGTGGCCATCGCTGTGCGGCTCAGCTCGTCTGCGGGCCCTGCGACCACGCGGCCCGGTCCAGCAACCACAGGGTGGTATCGACACCGCGCACCGCGGCGGCGGGAAGGTCGGCACCGGAGCGCGCCTTACCGATAGCCTCGGCCTTGTCGGGACCGGCGGCCACGAGCCACACCTGCTGAGCGGTATTGATCGTGGGCAGGGTGAGGCTGAGCCGGACCGGTGGTGGCTTCGGCGCCCCCCGCACCGCGCACACGGAGCCGTCGGCCGAGACCTCCGGCATGCCGGGGAAGATCGATGCCACGTGGCCGTCCTCGCCCACACCCAGCAACAGGACGTCGAACCGGGGGAGCGGGCCAGAGCTGGCCACCTCCGACAGAAGCCCTGTGTAACGGGCCGCAGCCGCCTCCGGATCATCTCCGTCAGGGCCGTCCGAAGCGGGCATCGGGTAGATGCGGTCGTCGTTGAGCGGCAGGCCGGCCAGGGCGGCGCGAGCCTGGGTCTCGTTCCGGTCCGGATGACCGGACGGCAGGAACCTCTCGTCACCCCACCACAACGACACCCGGGACCAGTCGACCGCGTGCCGAACTGGGCTGGCGGCCACCGCACGGTAGACCGCGGCCGCCACGCGGCCACCGGTCAGCACCACGTTGGCCTCACCGTGGACGGCTTGAGCATCGACGATGGCGAGCAGCAGCCGGGCTGCGACCGACTCGGCGAGCACGGTGGGGTCGGGATGTACTACGACGTTGGTGGCCATCAGCCGGCCTTCGCCTCCTCCCATTCCGGATCCACCCACCGATGCACCCGGGTAGATGGGCGGTGCACCAACCCGGTCACGCCGGTGGTCGCCGACAGCGCGGCAGCGTAGGTTTGGTCGGCGTCGAGTCGCCGGAGCTCCTCAGCGAGGTCGTCGCCGAGGGTGCGCGACAGCAGCGGCATGGTGCGAGGCGCGTGGCCGCTGCGGCGAAGCTCCGCACTCCCATTTCGCCGAGTGATGGTGATCTCTTCACCGGTGGCGAGGTCGAGTTGGACCGCCTCCAACTGCGGCCGTACCGGGTCGTGGCGGACCGGTCTGATACCCAACCGGGAAGCCAACCAGCCGGACAACAGCGCTGCGCTGGCGTCATCAGGCGGGGCCGTCACCGCCGCGCCCACCACGGTGACCGACTCGTTGCCAGCCCACTCCATGGTCCCGGCGATGAGGGTGCGCCACCCGGTGATGCGCGTCCATGCCAGGTCGGTGTCGCCAGCGGCGTAGTCCACCGCCCGTTGCCGCAGCGCCGCGACCGGGTCGGGTGCTTGTGCACAGTCGGTGATGCGGCGGTCAGCCACCACGCCGAGCGGATCGGTGCTGATCTCGTCCGGCGGCGGCCCATGCCACCACGTGACCACGGGGACGTCCGGGGCGAGAAGAGGCATCACCACGGACTCAGCGTGCAGCGCCAAGCGACCCTGCATCCGCATGATCACCGCTTCGCAGGGGCCGAGCCGGCCACCCACCACGATCTCGGCATCGAGGCGATCGGGGTACTCCTTGCCGCTGGCGGGAGACCGAGTGACGACCAGCAGGCGGCACGGGTGAGCGGAGGCCGCGATGGTGACCGCCTCCTCCACCTCCCGGACCCGGCGCTCGTCCACGATCGCTACCAAGGTGAGGGCGAGCCCGCTCGTCACACCATCACGGCGTCGCTCCGCGGCGAGTTTGCGGACCACTTCGCTGCCGTTGGTGTCCCACAACGCGATCATGCTCGCCTCCACTGCCGACCATCGCGTGCCAGCAACTCGTCCGCGCCCCGCGGGCCCCACTCCCCGGCCCGGTAGGGCTCCGGGACCGTGCCTGCCCATGCTTCCTGCAGCGGGTCGATCACCTGCCAGCTCGCCTCCACCTCGTCGGCGTGCGGGAAAAGGGTGCTGTCGCCGATCAGCACGTCGAGGACGAGCCGTTCGTACGCCTCTGGGCTGGACTCGGTGAAGGCCTCACCATATTGGAAGTCCATGGCGATGTCGCGCACCTCCATGGTGGTGCCCGGCACCTTGGACCCGAACTTGAGTACCACGCCCTCCTCCGGCTGCACCCGGATGACGAGCTGGTTGTTGCCGAGCATCTCCACGTCGGCGGGCTGGAACGGCAGGTGGGGTGCGCGTTTGAAGAGCACCGCCAGCTCCGTCACCCGTCGGGGCAACCGTTTTCCCGTGCGTAGGTAGAACGGGACTCCGGCCCAACGCCGGTTCTGGACACCCAGCCGTACCGCTACGTACGTCTCCGTGGTCGAGTCAGGCGGAACGTTGGGCTCCTCCAGATAGCCCGGCACCCGTTGCCCAGCGACCCAACCTTGCTGGTACTGCCCCCGCACCGTACCGGTCGCGATGTCGTCTGGCAGCGAGATGGCGCGCAGTACCTTCAATTTCTCGGTGCGGATCTCCTCCGCGTCGAAGCTGGTCGGCTCCTCCATCGCCAGCAAGGTCAGCAACTGCAGCAG
>CAYTMR010000236.1:0-4116 GCA_964438855.1 uncultured Micromonosporaceae bacterium | reverse complement strand
CGAAGCTTGACGATCGTGCGCGCCAACGCCGCAGCCGCAGCGGAAATCTCCACCAACGCCGCCACCCGCACCGCATCCGGCACCGGCAGCCGGTAGACATCCCGAACCGCCCGCACACCACGACCAGCCAGCACCGCCACCAACCGGCCAGAAGCAGCCATCACCGCCACCCCCGACCAAGGCAGGACCGGCAGACGTTCGCGTCAGGGTCAAAGCAGCGCGGCCCGAGCCAGCGCGCACACGACGGACACCACGTCGCGACCACCACAGCCGACCGGGCCGGAACCAGCGCCCACAGCGCATCCCGAACCCGGGCAGCCTTCGATACCGTGGGCATCAGCCCACCTCCTTCAGCAGAAGTTGGAATGGGTAGAAGGCGGGGCGGGCGACGTCTTGGCGGAGTGGCCCGCCCCGCGACTCGTCTCGGATCAGGCCGCCGTCTTCTTCGACTCAGCCAGCGTCTTCGGAGCCGTGACCCCACCTGCGCGGATCGACCACGCCAGACGCGCCCGGCAACGGTGCGCACCCTGCGAGTGGCCCTTGCACCGCTGCGTGTCCACATACGGCGTGAGCACCAGGTCGGTGAACTCGATCGCCGGCGGGTAACCCGGCACCGCAGGCGGCGGCAACACCGGCTGATGCGGGGCGGCGATCTTCACTCGCACCTCTGTCGACCCACCGAAGCGGCCGGCCTCGGGGTCCAGGTCCATCACCACCACCTGCCACAGCCGCTCACCCGTGGCCCGGTCCCGCGCCTGGTCATCCCCCTGACCACGCTTGTCGAAGTCCGTCACCGGCTCCACCCGCAACCCCAGCGCGCCATGGGGAAACACGAACTCGAACGGAACCGGAACCCGCATCGTGCTCGGAACCATCTGCCCTCTCCTTCACTCTGCCCCGCTGGCCGCTCCAACAGGGCTACCTGACCGTCTTGACTAGCCAAGTGGTGGTTGTCACCAAGGTAGGACGACTTGGCTAGCCAGGTCAAGGGTCGGGGCAAAGTTTTCCAGCCTGGCTAGCCAGGAACTACCCTGGTGGCATGGCCACCGAGCTGGAAGACCTGGCCGGGCTGGACCCGGACGACCCCAGGCCCCCGTCGCAGCAGATCGCGAATGTGTTGCGCGCTGCGATCCGTACCCGGAAGTTCGAACCCGGCGAGAAGCTGCCGTCCCAGCACGACATCGCCCGCCGCTACAACGTCGCCCGTGAGACCGTCAAGGCAGCGCTGCGCATCCTGCGCGATGAGCGCCTGATCGTCACCCGACAAGGCAGCGGCGCATTCGTGCGCGCCCAGACCGAACGGCCCGTCGGACTTCGGCCCCACGTTGAGGCCGCGTTCGAACGCGCTCACGTCACGATCGACTTCGCCGGCTTCTCCGGCGAGACGCTCCACGGTGTCCTGACCGAACCACTCGACGAGATCCGCGCCGGACGCCTCACCCCGGAATCCGTCGCCGTGCGCATCCTGCTGCCCGACACCAGCCAGCCGATGGCCCTACCCGCACTGGCTGAAACTCAGGCCGACGACCCCGCGGTACGGCAGCGCGCCGCTCGCATCACCCGCCGCCACACGGACGCGATTATTGAAGCTGTCCGGGAACTTGGCGACCTCGGCCTGGTCAAAGAGGCGAGAGCAGAAGTCCGGGTCCACCGGGCCGCGCCGCTGTTCAAGCTCTACATCCTCAACGGCGAGGAAGTGTTCTTCGGCTTCTACCCCGTCGTTGAACACACCGTCACCATCGACGGGAAGCCAGTGGCGATCTACGACCCGATGGGCAAAGACGCGATCCTGTTCCACCGCGCGCTCAGCGACGATGAGACATCCGACGCAGCGCAGTACGTGCACCAGGCCCGCACCTGGTTCGACTCAATGTGGTCGACCATCGCCTACGACTACACGCCATGAACCCGCCCTACACCGTCGCACAGGTCCTCGCCGACACCGGCCCGATCCTGCTCGACTTCGACGGCCCAATCTGCGCGGTCTTCGCTACCATCCCGGACCACACCGTTGCCGCGAAGTTGCGCCGCATACTCGCAGCCTACAGCGTTGACATCCCGACCCATATCCAGGCCGAGCGTGACCCCCTCGCCGTCCTCCGGTTCACCGCCACCATCGGATGCCCGAAGCTGACCAGGCAGGTCGAGGACGAACTGTGCGCAGCCGAGCTGATCGCAGTCGACGGAGCCGCACCCACGCCCTACGCCCGCGAGGTCATCGTCGCCGCCCACGAAGCTGGCCGACCACTTGCCATCGTCAGCAACAACTCAGCCAACGCCATCAGACGGTACCTCGATGCCCACCGCCTCACCCGCTACATACCGACAATCATCGGACGAGCCCACGCCGACCCAGCGCGCATGAAACCAGACCCAGAACCGATCAAGCAGGCTGTCCGGGCCGTCAACGCCGAACCGGCCATGTGCGTCCTCGTCGGCGATTCAGTCTCCGATGTCAATGGCGGCCGAGCCGCCAGCGTTCGCACAATCGGATTCGCCAACAAGCCGGGTAAGCGCCGGCTCCTTGCCGCAGCAGGAGCTGACGCCATCATCGAGGGCACCGACGGCATGGCCGAACTAGCTGTAACGCTTATGCGTGCGTAGCAATAGCCGGCATACCTGGAGAACCCATGCGGCAACGTGTACGCGATTTCCCGACTGTCGTGAAAGGGCAGTAATGGCGGGCAATCCCTCTGGTTATGTGCTTGTCCTTGGCACGCGCGCAGGCCACCGAGTGCGGTGATCGCTCACGGCTCGGCGAAGAAGTTCTCGTCGACCCGCTTGAGGGTGTAGGTCTCCTCGGTGACCACGCCGCAGTCGTGTTTGATCATGAGGTTCGCGAGGTCGGCCCCGTCGATGAGGATGATCCGTGCGTTGACACGTTCTGCGTAGTCGATGGCTTCGGAGCTGAATCGGCTGGTGGTGATAAAGATGCCGCGGCTGGCTTGCGCGCCGTGGAGGGCGCCCACAAACGCTTGGATCTCCGGTCGCCCTACGGTCTTGTCGGTGTAGCGCTTGGCCTGTACGTAGACCACGTCTAAGCCGAGCGGGTCGAGGCGAACGAGCCCGTCCAGCCCTGCGTCTCCGGTGCCACCGAGGTGCTGGGTGGCTCGTTCCAGGTCGCCGTAGCCCATCTTGACGAGCAGCCTCAGCACGAGGTGTTCGAGGAAGTCGGGCGGCTGGGCGAGGATGCGCTCGAGGAGCTCGGCGGCGACCGCGGAGTGCGCGGCTTCGATCATCTCGACGATGGCTTCGCGCGGGGTCAGTGAAACCGCGTTGAGCTCGCTGGGCGCCTGTTCAGAGGGTGTGTGGCCGCGGCGCTGGCGCGTTCGGTTGCGGAACTCGACGTACTCGGGAAACTCGCTTAGGACGGTGACGTCGATCCGCCCAGGATGCTCGTGCAGCACCTGACGGCCCCGGTCAGTGATCTGGGTAATCCCGCGCGCTGTCCGTGCGAGCAGTGCCGCCTGTGCCAGATGAGTCACGGCCCAGGCCACGCGGTTTGCAAACAAGAATCCGTTGCCGCTGGGAAGCGGCACCATCAGGTCGTCTGCAGTGACCCCGACAAGCTTGGCAACCTGCTCGCGGACCTCAGATGTCGAGTGAGGCAGGCCGTCGGCGTGCACTTCCAGCACCGGCCGCATGAGCGTCTGAAAGTCGGGAATAGCCATTACGCCCCTTTAGTTTGCCTCGTCTCTAATGACTGCCAGTTGGCCAACCGACCAAGGTGAGGTTCACGGGCTGCCCATCGTGGAGGAAGCTCACGGCAACATCTCGGGCCTCAGCCGGTCCATGGTTCTTCACAACAAACCGAGCGGCGGAATCGGCGCGATCCCCCTGGATCCGGCGGTACTGCTCGCTGCGTACCTCAAGGTCGGCCTTCCGCCCGCTCCACCATGGACGTAGCAACGTCCATAGGCTAAGGCCGAGAGCAGCGAGTGCGATCAAGTCGCCGAAATCGACGTTGCCAACGAAGTTAACTTTGAGGGCAGATGCCACACGACAACGATACCGGTCAACACACGGGAGGCAGGCCCAGCGGGCGCCAAGGCAACACAACGACTGCCGAATTGTTCTCTACAGGATCAAGGCGCCGCGCAAGCGCGGCGCACCGGG
>CAYTMR010000235.1:1765-4152 GCA_964438855.1 uncultured Micromonosporaceae bacterium | reverse complement strand
TGAAGGCCTCCTCGGCCATGTCCTCGAGCCGACGGGAGCCCCCTTCGGCGGGGCCGTCGGTGCCTTGAAGCACGGCGTCGAGCAGTTCACGCAGGCGATCGCGTCCAGTTTCTGGCACGGCTCCAGTGTGATCGAGCAGCGGGCGGGTGTGCCTGACCGTTCTTGCTATCTTGCCCGGCGCTCGGCTCCAGGCCGTGTCGGTGGTGGGCTCGGTAGGTCGCGGACGAAGATGGTTGTCGAGCAGGATCTGAGGCGTCGGAAACGCGCATCCTCAAGAATCGCCGGCGTTCGCGTGGGGGCGTAGGACCGCGGCTGCCTCATCGTGGTTGCCGCGGTCGCTCAGCAGCCTGGCTAACTGAAAGGCGGCGTACTTCTCGCCGGTTGCGGCGCGGCGACCTAGTTCGTCCGAGCTCCTTGCTCGTATAGCAGGTGAGCCAATTCACGGGCAGCGCCTTCGTCGCCCTTGTCAGGCCTTAAAACACCACCATCGCCCGCTGGCGCCAACGGATCGGCTTCAGTAGCGGGGGATAGCCAGATCAGCAGCCCCGTATCGTGCGCTACCAGGTCAGCGGACCGGCCAGCGTACGAGGCCGTCGGGGTGATCGAGCCAGGCGAACTGTCGGCCGCCAATGTTGGCGGTGATGCCGATCCGGGTCCGTTCGGGGCGCCCGTGCCGCTGCCAGCGCTGCCATGCCGCCTCGACGGTGTCCCATAGCCGAGCCGAGTCCTGCCGCACCGGCCACGCTCCGTCCTCGCCGCGCTGGTAGTCGGCCTCGGCCCGCCCGCTGCGGGTGGAGATGGTGACGCCAACGCGGTCGCCCTGGTCGTCGAATCGGTCGGCGACGCGCCCATCGCGCAGGTGCAGGTCGAGCCACAACCGGAAGTCGAGATCCTGCCATGCGGTGGCCGGTGTGCTGGTAGTGGTGTGTGACACCGGGCCGCGGAAGTCAGGGATGTCGGTCGTGTCCCCATCGTCCGCCGCCGGGTCGGCGGGCCGCATGGCCATGAAGTACGCCCGCTCCACGTCCAGCCCGCCCGACACCTGCCCGGGTGCGTTCTTGCGCAGCACGGCCAGCGCACCTTGGACGGTCAGCGGGGCAACGATCACTCCGTCGTCGGCCAACTGGTCGATCCACGCGGTTGGGATGCGATCGACCGCACAGGTGGCGATGATCCGGTCGTAAGGGGCGCCGTCGGCGTGCCCGTCGGTGCCGTCGCCGACCACCAGCGTGGGTTGGTAGCCGGTCGCTGCCAGGTGCCTGGCCGCCTCAGCCGCTGCGGCCGCGTCCACCTCGATGCTGGTGACCCGTTCGGCCCCGAGTCGGGCGGACAGCAGCGCGGCGTGGTAACCCGTGCCAGTGCCGATCTCGAGCACGCGGTGCCCGTCGGCGACCTGCAACCGATCCAGCATCACCGCCACGATGTGCGGCATCGAGGCCGAGCTGGTGGCGACCCGTACCTCTCGCCCGTCCGGCAGCACCGCGCCGTCGATCGGCTGGAAATGAGTCACCAGCACCTCATCGCGGTACACCGATGCCAGCCAGGTCTCTCGCTGCGCCGGTGCGGTGCTGCTGACCAGAGTGCGTGACTGGCGGTACTGGTCGAGGGCGTAGAACTGGGGCACGAAGACGTGCCGCGGCGTGGTGGCGAAGGCAGTCCGCCACGCGGGATCTCGCACCGCGCCGACCGCGCTCAGATGCGCAGCCAACTCTTCCGCCCGCGTCTCCCAGTCGATCACATCCGCCCTCTCTCCAACAGGTCGGCCACGGCGGCGCTGATCGGCGCGTCGGTTGCTGCTTCGAGCCATCCGTACTGGCCTCCAGGGTTTGCTTCTAAGAACCACCATTGGCCGTCCCGGTCGACGGCGAAGTCGAAAGCGGCGTACGCCAACCCGAGAGTCTCTAGATAGCGGCGGCTCGCTTCCTCGAGGGATTTGGCACTTCCATCACCCGATAGATGAGCCGGTCGAGGTCGTTGCGCCAATCCTCCTGCGCTGCGGCGGTCACAGCCTCGATCTTTGTTGCGAAGAGCCGTCTACCGACTGCTGTCAGGCGGACGTCATATTTCTTCCGTATCAACTCTTGAAACAGGTGAGCGGTGACGTCAACCCCGGACAGGTCGGCCAAGTCGTCGATCGTCAGGCGATCGGTGTGGGCCACTGTGATGCCACCCGACTCCAGAACGGCAGGCGTGGAGAGAGTCTTTACGGAGGCGTCCGCCTCCGATAAGGGTGGTTCACCCAGAGCATGGGGAGGGAAGCGAGCACTCCACCGAAGCCGAACTTCGCTTCCCAAGCGGCATGCCGCCGTTGCCGGCGGGCCATGCCCGCCGGGAAACAGTAGTCGGTCGGGCGTAGCTAAAACAACCAGCGGATATCAGGACGATAG
>CAYTMR010000235.1:0-1755 GCA_964438855.1 uncultured Micromonosporaceae bacterium | reverse complement strand
GTTCCGGCCGGGACATGCCGGCCTGAAACCTGAAGGCGGTTGGGCTTCGATACCAGACCGATCGGATCTCAGTCAGATCGACGGATCTGCGATCCGTCCTGAGCGTGCCTGTCCAGCATTCCGCTTCTAGCCGGGTGTCCATCGCCAGTTGGGTGGGGAACCACGCTGTGTCGATCCGGACCACCGGCACATTTCGTGCGGTCAACTCAGCCACCACGCGATCGGCGGTGAGGTCCATCTCGGGGCTGAGCACGAGGACTGTCATGCTGAACCTATCTATGTATCTGGCTTCCAGTCCTCCATCGGGTTGCCACTACCGTCCTTGGAGCCGATTGTGGTGCGGTCGTAGCCGAACTGGTAGAGGGCAATGCTCGGGCGTCAGCGGTGACGCCCATCTGGCGGTCCGGACAGTACCGGGACGTCGGAAGAACACTGCTGCGCCGTGGTGCGGGTGCGCCAGCTACCCGCAGCACGAAGAGTCTTGTGCGCAGGCCGCTTGGTGGCTCGACGCTGAACGGCAGGTCCCCGTACGCTGTCGACAAAGAGAACCGGGGTCCGATTCGCGCGAGTGGATCATCTGTGAGATGCCGAAACTCAGGCTCCATCTTCACCTTCCTTGAGGGCTGACACTACGTCCCAATGTCACCGTACGTCACCGTGCTATTGATCGTCATCGAGGAAAGATCGCCGATGGTGCGGCGCCACCTATAGCGAAGACAGGGCATAGCCTGGCCCTCACGGTTTGGGCGTGGTCGACATGTGCGCCGCGGGCGGAGTTGGTGGTGGTGCCGGTGCTCGCGGCGGTGCAGTTGACGACTGGAGACCGGGCGGGATGCAGGTGGTCCAGGTGCGTTGTGCGTAGTGGTCAAGCCCCGCTGTGGCGTCGACGAAGAGGTACGGGCGGTGGCGTACGACAGCGGCGTTGCGGATCTGGCCGACCTGTTCGCGCCAGCTCTCCAGGCGTTGGGCGAAGTCCGTGGGGTTACGGACTCCGGCGCGTGCGCGGAGGACCGGTTGTGGGGCGGTGAGTTCCACGACGCTGAGCGGGACCTTGCGCAGTGTCGCCAGGGCGTGCAGGTATCCCATCTGGGCAGGGGTGGCTGGTAGGCCGTCAAGGACGATGACCTCGCCGGGTGGTGTGAGGCCTTCGAGGAACGTGTGGCGTAGGCAGTAGGCGACGACGGCGTCGCCATGGCGGTTGGCGGGGTCCGGGTTGACGAGTAGGTGGGGGACGTTCGGGTGGAGTTGCCGGAGCTGGTGGGCGGCCTCGGACAGGTCGAACACGGCGGCGTCGTAGCGGTCAGCGAGTTTGTGGGCAAGGGTGGTCTTACCGACTCCGGGTGGGCCGGTGAGAGCTAGCAGAGCGATCATCGATCTTTCCTTTAGCCGGTGGTGGCGGTCGGCAAGAGCCGCTGGTCAACTTGGATGCACGAGGCCATGGGTGAACGATCGGGCGCTTATCCGGGCAGGTTCCATGCCTTCGGTTGTGGGAAGCTGGCTCTGCTCGGCTTGACGATGACGGTTTCTGGGCGGTGGGGGACGGGCATGCCCGTGGCCAGGCCGAGCCAGCGGGGCGTGTCGCCGTCCTCGGCGTAGAGGCCGAGGACTTCCATGATCGCGTGGCCGGGGTCTTCGTCGATGAGGATCGAGCCGTCGGGCAAGCGGATGGTGACCTCGGTGTTCCACATACGCTCGCCCTTCTCGCCACCATTCAGATCGGCATCACCCTCGGGGGGTTTCTCGCCTCCGCGACCG
>CAYTMR010000234.1:0-4172 GCA_964438855.1 uncultured Micromonosporaceae bacterium | reverse complement strand
TAAAGCCCGCACCTAGGACGTCGAAGACCTTGCCGCCGTACGCCTTGCGCTGCTCCTCGATTTTTTGCAGCAGCCGGGTGAACACCTCGCCTTCGCGGGTATTGGCGGCTACCAGGTTCCACAAGTGGCATACCTCGGTCTGGCCGATGCGGTGGATGCGGCCGAATCGTTGCTCGATGCGGTTGGGGTTCCACGGCAGGTCGTAGTTGACCATCAGGTGGGCGGCTTGGAGGTTGAGCCCTTCCCCAGCTGCGTCGGTGGCCAGGAGTATCTGGCAGGCGGGGTTTTTAGTGAATTCCTCGGTGATGGCCCGCCGGTCGGCGCGTCGGACCCCACCGTGGATGGTCTGCACGGTTTCCGGTTTACCGAAGAGCGAACGGATCTTGCGGGCTAGGTAGTCGAGGGTGTCCCGGTGTTCGGTAAAAATGATCAGCTTACGCGGCTTTTCGGCGCCGGGATGGATGAGATCGTTGTCTTCAAGGATCTTGCGCAGTTCGACCCATTTGCGGTCGGTGTCCAGATTGCGGACCCGGTGTGCGACCTGGATGAGCTGAGCAAGATCGGCCAGCTCGGCATCAAGCTCCTCGATGGTGCGAGCGGCGGTGGCCGAGTCCAGCAGCTCCTCCTCCACCCGCTCGACCTCTTCGGCGCTACGCTCGTCGTCATCCCAGTTGCGGAGGTCGATCGAGAAGAGCTCCTCGTTGACACTGCGGCCGTTGATCAGCTCTTCCCGGTGACGCTTGAGTCGATCGGCCCGCCTGACCAGGGACTGGTAGATCGCCTCCGGGCTGGAGGCTAGGCGCCGCTGGAGGACCGTGAGCGCGAAACCGACGGTGTTGCGACGTTTGTCATCCAACCGGGCAGCCCGGTTCATCCCCTCCCGTACGTACTGGGTGACGCGTTCATAAAGATCCTGCTCATCGGCGGTGAGTTCATAAGGAACCGTCTGAGCGATTCGCTCAGGAAAGAGCGGTTTCCCGTCGAAGGTGAGCAGATCCTCCTTGATCATGCGCCGCATGAGGCCGCTGGTGTCCGCGCTGTGTACGCCGGCTCTGAACTTGCCTTCGAAACCGTCGCGGTCGAGCAGGGTCAGGAAGAGCTGGAAGTCCTCCTCCTTGCCCGCATGGGGGGTGGCTGTCATCAGCAGCAGGTGCCGGGTGCGGTCGCGTAGCGCTTCACCGAGCTGGAACCGTTTGGTTTTGTCTACCTTGCCGCCGAAGTAGTGCGCGCCCATCCGGTGGGCCTCGTCGATGACAACCAGGTCGAACTCGGCATCGTCCAGCTGGGCAAGCAGATACTCATTACGCGCGAGCTGATCCATTCGGGCGATGAGCAGCGGGTGCCGCTCAAAGACGCCCACGCCGAGCGCAGCTTCGGCCATGTCCACGGTGAGGATGTCGAAGTACAGGCCGAACTTGAAGGCCAACTCGTCCTGCCACTGGTCGACCAACCCGCCTGGCGCCACGATCAAGCAGTGTTTCACGTCATCGCGGAGCAGGAGCTCTTTGATGTACAGACCAGCCATGATCGTCTTGCCGGCACCGGGATCGTCGGCGAGCAGGAAGCGCAGTGGCGTGCGGTCGAGCATTTCGCCGTAGACAGCCCGGATCTGATGGGGTAGCGGCTGGACATCGCTGGTGGCCACCGCCAACATCGGGTCGAACAGCCCGGCCAAGGAGATCCGCTGGGCTTCCGCCACCAGCTGGAAGTCTCGGGCGTCGGCGTCAAACGGCCGACTTCCTTCGGCTGACAAGCTTAATTTGGACTCATCCTCCCGGAAGAGCATCCGCTGACCAAGACTCCCGTCAAGAGTCTTGTAGGTCAGCTCCACCGCGTCGGAGCCGTGTGGCTGCGCGCCGAGAATCATGACCGTCTCGCCGGGCACCACTCCGGCCACCCGGGCGCCGGGAGCGAGCTCCTCGAGCCTCATGCTTCCTCCACGTCAGCAGCCTGCGGGTCCTCATTGGTGAGCAATGACATCACTGGCGGGCGCTAGGCGGTACGAGTTGCCCGTGCGCTTAGCGGCTATTGCGGCTGACGTCCTCCTGCTCGCCGGCTGCCCTCAGGGTTCTTTGTCTGTGTAATGAGTGCACTATCATACTTCCCGCTAACTTCGGACTCAGCGGTGAGCTATGGACAAGGTAGAGCGTGATCAGGTCCGTCGCCTCGTAGCGGATCTCCAGCGGTGGGGGCAGCAGGCTAGGCGCATCCAGGCATGGCACCAGGCTGTCCAGGACGCCGCTAGCCGCGTTGAGCAGGCACTGCACTCGCGAAGCGTTGAGATCAGCAGGGCCGGCCACGCCGCCTGGCGGGTGATCCCGCTCGACATGCGGGACACTGACGCTGTTCAGCGGTTGTGGGAACGCGCCAACCTTCCCATGCCAACCCCCGACGATCACGCTCTATTGAGACTGCTCACTGAGGACGTACCGCGTACCATCGCCGAAGTCAGGCCGGCGGTCGGCGTGCGTCGCTTCTTCAGCAGTGCGGCGAAAAAGAGGTCAGCGGCGGCCGCGAGTGAACGCCTACGTCACCAACACGCAGCGGTCAGCGGTAACGACGGTCCTCGTTGGCTGGAGCGACTCGGTACCTTCACCGCGCAGATTGATCCAGAACAGCTCAGGCCCGAGGCTCTACTCGATCCCGCGCTCGGCTGCACGCTCGTCTCCGGGCAGACCGACCCACCGCCCGAGATCCTGCCTCGAGCGGTCGTTGACGGACTGTTCGAGGCGATGGACACCATCGCCAAGGTCGTCGCCTCCGAGGCTTCATACCGATCAGCGGCGCACAAAGCGGGCGAGCAGGTCCGCCGTGGAGAAACCCAACGCATCCTGCAGGAGATGCCAATTGATGCCTTACGGAGCGCCACCCGCGACCGCCTCCGCTTAGGGATACTCGCCGAGGCGAAGATCAGCACTGTACAGGAGGTGCTGGATCTTGGCCTGACCTTGCAGGCGCTCCCAGGGGTGGGAGAAACTTCGGCACGGCGCATGCTCGGCGCAGCCCAGACGCTCTGGCGGACGACGTACGACGAGATGCCTGTCCGCATCGATATCAACAACCGGCGGCCGGAGACCACCCAGCTGCTGCGTTGCCTCGCGGAATGGGACTCGTGCCGGCAGACTCACGGCGCGTCGGCCGACATCGAGCGGGCATCCGAGCTTGCACCGCTGCGGTCAGCGATCAGCGACCGCACCACTCACCTTCTTGTCATCCCGACTCGGCAGCTCGCCGTGGAAGGGTTTCGGGAAGGTATCAAGATCGTCAAACGGCGAGCCGAACTGCTCGGCATGTCGACCGTGTCCGGCCGGAAAAGCATCGATGTCGACCCGTGGGACGACTTCCTCGCCCGCCCAGCCGACTACTTCGCCATGCTCTCCGAACTGGGATTCGTCACCGAGGATGAGAAGACAGTCCACGGTGATCTCCCAGAGGAGATTGTTGAGGCGGTACGTGACCAGGCGCTCAGCGGTGAACACCTGACCGTGTCGCTACGTGGTTACCAGAGCTTCGCGGCCCGCTTCGCTCTCGTGCAGCGCAAGGTCATCATCGGGGACGAGATGGGGCTCGGCAAGACTGTCGAAGCCATTGCCGTCCTCGCGCACCTGCGCAGTCGAGGTGAAACCCACTTCCTGGTAGTGTGCCCGGCCGCCGTAGTGACCAACTGGGCCCGCGAAGTGGTCAGCAAGTCGAAACTGCGAGCGCACCGGGTCCATGGGCCGGAGCGCGACCGCGCAGCCCATGTGTGGATGCGCGATGGCGGGGTGGCCATCACGACGTACGAGACCCTGGCGTGGTGGGAGAAGTCCCTGAACGAATGCCGCGACCTGGCGTGCGTCGTGGTCGACGAAGCTCACTACATAAAGAACCCACAGGCGCAGCGGACGATTCGAACAAGACGCCTCATCAATGCCTCGGAGCGGGCGATCCTGCTCACCGGCACACCGCTGGAGAACAAAGTCGCCGAGTTCCGCAACCTCGTCTCCTACCTGCGTCCTGACCTGGTCCTCGATGCCACCGAGCTACAACCAAGAAAATTCCGACGCCAGATCGCCCCAGCGTATCTTCGCCGAAATCAAGAGGATGTACTGACCGAGCTCCCAGGGCTCATCGAGGTTTAGGAATGGCTGCCGATGTCGGCAGTTGACGCTGCCCGCTATCGGACTGCTGTC
>CAYTMR010000233.1:0-4185 GCA_964438855.1 uncultured Micromonosporaceae bacterium | reverse complement strand
TCGGCTGTGGTGTAATTGGCAACACCCGGGTCTTTGGAACCCGTATTCCAGGTTCGAGCCCTGGCAGCCGAGCTTTCCTGCCGGCGGTCCGGCCCCGGTTCACATCAAGTGCGCAGGTGGCGAGGGGGAGCCAGGTGTCCCAATCCCAGTCCCGTACGGTCGTGGTGCTCGCCGCTGGTGAGGGCACACGGATGCGCTCGGCACTACCCAAGGTCCTGCACCCGCTGCTGGGCCGCACCCTGCTGGGACATGCGCTCGCGGCCACCGCCGACCTCGCCGCCGACCGGACCCTCGTGGTGGTCGGAGCGGGGGCCGACCGGGTCGTCGACCACCTCAACACCATCGCGCCGGATGCCGTCCCGGTGACCCAGACGCAGCGGCGAGGCACCGGACACGCGGTACGTACCGCGCTGGCGACGCTCCCCGAGGTCGGTGGCACGGTGGTGGTGCTCAACGGGGACGTGCCCTTACTGCGCTCCGAGACGGTCTCCGCCCTCGTCGACGCGCACGAGTCCGCCGGCGCCGCCGCCACGGTGCTGGCCGCAGAGGTGGCCGATCCCACCGGGCTGGGCCGGATCGTCAGGGGCGAGGGCGGCACACTGCAGGCGATCGTCGAGGAGCGGGACGCCACCGCCTCGCAACGGGCGCTGCGCGAGATCAACGCGGGTGTGTACGCGTTCGACGCGACACTGCTGCGGGACGCGCTCGGCAAGCTCAGCACCGACAACGGGCAAGGCGAGGAGTACCTCACCGACGTCTTCGGGCTGCTCGTCGCCGCCGGCCACCCCGTCGCGGTGCACACCGTGGCCGACCCGACCGAAGCCCTCGGCTGTAACGACCGGGTGGAGCTGGTGCGGTTGCGCGGCCTGTTGCGCGATCGCGTCAACACGGAGTGGATGCGGGCCGGCGTGACGATCCTCGACCCGGCGACTGTGTGGATCGACGTCACGGCACGCCTGGCACCGGACGCAGTGATCGACCAGAACACCCAGCTCCGCGGTGGCACGGTGGTCGGTGAAGGCGCCACGGTGGGCCCGGACGTCACGCTGATCGACACCGAGGTCGGCGCTGGTGCCTCAGTGGTGCGGGCCCACGCGGTGGAGTCGGTGATCGGCCCCGATGCGCTGGTCGGCCCGTACGCGTCGCTGCGACCGGGCACCCGTCTGGCCGCTGGCGCCAAGGTCGGCACCTTCGTGGAGACGAAGCAGGCGGTGGTCGGTGCCGGCGCCAAGATCCCACATCTGGCGTACGTCGGGGACGCCGACGTGGGGGAGCGGGCCAACGTCGGCGCCGGCGTGATCTTCGTCAACTACGACGGGACGGCCAAGTACCGCACCCAGGTGGGTGAGGCAGCGTTCGTGGGCAGCAACAGCAGCCTGGTCGCACCGGTGACGATCGGCGACGGCGCCTACGTGGCAGCCGGTAGCGCGGTGACCATGGACGTGCCCGCCGGAGCGCTCGCCGTGGCCCGGGGCCGACAGCGCAACGTGGAAGGCTGGGTGGAGCGCCGCCGGGCCGGGACCAGGTCGGCGGAGGCGGCGCAGCGCGCACGGCGGCCCGATGGTGCGGGCTGAGCAGGCGGAGATCACACGCCGAGGCCCTGCCACGGTGACCGCTGGTCGGGATGGATACTGGAAGTGAGTGATCGCCGAGGGGACGAGGGGCCGATGGCCAGCATCGAGACGGTAAACCGCAAGAGCTTGATGCTCTTCGCCGGACGGGCGTTTCCGGAGCTGGCTGAGGAGATCGGCGAGGCACTAGGAGTGGCGCCGACGCCGACCGACGCCTACGACTTCGCCAACGGCGAGATCTTCGTGCGGTACCGGGAGTCGGTGCGCGGCTCGGACGCCTTCGTGGTGCAGTCGATCAGCGAACCGGTCAACCAGTGGGTCATGGAGACCCTGATCATGGTGGATGCGTTGAAGCGGGGGTCCGCCAAACGTACCACCGTGGTGCTGCCCTACTACCCCTACTCCCGGCAGGACAAGAAGCACCGCGGCCGGGAGCCGATCTCGGCCCGGCTGATCGCCGACCTGCTCCACACCGCCGGCGCCGACCGGATCCTCACCGTCGACCTGCACACCGCGCAGATCCAGGGGTTCTTCGATGGCCCCGTAGACCACCTGTTCGCGATGGATACGCTCGCCAGCTACATCGAGCGGGCGTACGCTGGCCGGCCGATCACGGTGGTGGCCCCCGATTCGGGGCGGGTCCGGGTGGCGGAGCGGTGGGCCGACCGGCTCGGCGGCTGCCCGCTCGCCTTCATCCACAAGACCCGTGACCCCCTGCATCCCAACGAGGTCGTGGCCAACCGGGTCGTGGGGGACGCGGAGGGTCGGGTCTGTCTCGTGGTCGACGACATGATCGACACCGGCGGCACGATCTGTAGCGCCGCCGAGTTGCTGTACCAAGCCGGCGCCGCCGACGTCGTGGTCGCCGCCACTCACGCGATCCTGTCCGATCCGGCGACCGAACGCCTGAAGAACAGCCAGATCAGCGAAGTCGTGGTCACCAACACGCTTCCGTTGCCGCCAGAGAAACGCTCGGACAAGATCACGGTGCTCTCGATCGCGCCGCTGCTAGCACGGGCGATCCGTGAGGTCTTCGACGACGGATCGGTAACCACCCTGTTCGGCGGGTTCAGCTGATCCGCTAGAGTGGGGCGGTTGCCACGGCGAGGGCGTTCGTAGACCGCTGCGGATGCCGTGATCGACGCGGACATCAGCCTCGGCTGCCGCCCCGCCCGGCACTGCATCGACCCATCTACGAACTTCGCTCCGGGAGCAGCCGTGTCCGACGTCTCGACCATCAAGGCCGAACTCCGCACCGAGTTCGGCAAGGGCGCCGCCCGCCGTACCCGCCGCGCGGGCAAAGTTCCGGCGGTGCTCTACGAGTTCGGGGATCCGCCGAAGCACCTGGCGCTGCCCGCCCGCGAGTTCGCCGCCGCGATCCGGCACGGTGGCATGACCCAGGTGCTGACCGTCCAGCTCTCCGACGGCACGCAGGTGATGGCGCTGCCCAAGGCGATCCAGCGCGACCCGATCAAGAACACCTACGTCCACGCTGACCTGCTGGTGGTGCGTCGCGGCGAGCGGGTGACGGTCGAGGTGCCGGTACAGCTCGTCGGCGAGCCTGCCAAGGGGACGCTGGTGATCCACGAGATCGACCGGATCTCCGTGACCGCCGACGCGACCAACCTGCCCGACCAGTTGGAGGCGTCGATCGAAGGCCTCGACGTGGGTAGCCACGTCACCGCTGCCGATGTGCGCCTGCCGGAGGGCGTCGAGCTGGTCACCGAGCCCGACATGCTGCTGGCGACCATCAGTGTGGCGCCGACCGCCGCGCAACTGGGCGAGGCCGAGCCGGAGGGCGAGGAGGCGGCAGCGGGCGGCGAGAGCGCGTAAGCCGTTATGGCGGACCCCCTCTGGTTGGTCGTCGGCCTGGGCAACCCCGGGCCCCGGTACGCGGGCAATCGGCACAACGTCGGCTTCATGGTCGTGGATCTGCTGGCTGCCCGCACCGGGGTCCGGCTGGGTCGGCACAAGCGTGCCGTGGCCGAGGTGGCGGAGACCCGGCTGGGAGCGGGCGGGCCACGACTGGTCCTGGCCAAGCCGATGTCCTACATGAACCTTTCCGGTGGGCCTACCGCCGCCCTGTGCCGCTACTACCAGGTTCCGACGACCAACCTGGTCGCCGTCTACGACGAAATCGAACTTCCCTATGGGACTATTCGCGCCAAGTTCGGCGGCGGCGAGGCCGGACACAACGGAGCGCGGTCCCTGTCCCAGTCCTTGGCCACGCGGGACTACATCCGGGTGCGGTTCGGTGTGGGCCGGCCGCCGGGGCGTCAGGACCCAGCCGACTGGGTGCTGAGCGACTTCTCCGCTGCGGAGCGCAAAGACCTCGACTACCTGATCGACCGGGCCGCGGATTTCGTCGAAGCGATCATCACCGACGGGCTGGAGTCGGCCCAGAACCGCTACCACGCGGCCTGACACCAGGTCGGCCGGAGAGGAGAGACGTGGTGAATCCCCCGCAGAACGACGGCGAGTTCGCTCGCTGGCTAGCCGGGCGAGCTGGTGAGGAGCTACTGAGACTGCGTGATGAGCTGGGTTTCGACGACCCGGCCGCGTTGCGTGACGCCGGGGATCGGCGCTCCCACGAATTGCTCGTCGCCGAGCTGGC
>CAYTMR010000232.1:0-4207 GCA_964438855.1 uncultured Micromonosporaceae bacterium | reverse complement strand
GCGACACACCATGAACTTGATCACCCAGGCCCACTTATGAAACACGGCCTAGCACGTCTAGTGAAGGACCATATCACAAGCACAGCACTCATGAGTGAAACAAATCAGGACAACACGGAATCACTGACCAACACCGTGCATGAGGTCACCCTGAACGTATCGCTCTCTGAGCAGCAAGGCGGAAAGCGCACGTGGTCGTGCGCGATGCTGGCAGCGGTGTGGCAGCTGCTCCGGCTGGGCTTGCTATCAGAAGCCGACGACCTCATTCACTCGCCTCCCACCTGGGAAGGCAACCTCCCCACATCCTGGGACGAGCTTCCCCCCGTACTCGCTCTCAACTCAGACACCGCACCGTTCACAGCTTATCGAACTATGTCGATTCTTACTGCTCAGTTCCTCCACACAGAACACGCAGTCCGCACCATCCTCAAACGAATTACACGCCGACCCCTCCTCGATATGAACGTAGAGATCGTTGCGGCTGCACGTGCCGAGGGGGTCCTGGTACCAGATAGACCGCTACGGCGAATCGAGTATGTGCTCCTCGGATGACTGTCGTGGTCGAGGGAAGGGTGAGGCCGCCTCCCACAGGTCTTGGAAGTAGCGCGATCTCATCGCCACTCGGTTCGGGCGAAACTCGAGTCGAGTATTTAGTATCCGCGGATGTACCTTGTCGTCAATGAGTGACGCCGGCGTCATCTCGTAGCTCACGACACCATCGAAAATCACTAGGTCGAAGAAACTGCCCTTCAGCCTCTCCGGCGTGGAGGCTGGGTCGAGGATTCTGGCTTCGACTCCGATCTCCTGTTGCTGTTGGCACACCGATGAGAGCCCGACATCGCGCAGAAGGCCGTCCTCACCGTGCAATATGAAGACCCTACGAACTCTTACTTTACGCTGCCCTATCGCTTCACGCTGAGCTTCCAGGTATCGCTGACCAAGATCGCTTGTCCAAAAGCCGCCATCGATCCAGCTGTTGCCGCTCGCGTCAACTGTGGTGAGACTGACAGCATCGATACTCGCGTCCGCTTCTCGGGTCAATGTGAGCAGCCAGTCCCGATCTTCACCTTCGTAGACCACGATCCCTTCTTCACCGAGTTCTTTCAGGAACTGAGACAAGCCGTCTATCTCTGACCGGGCGAATCGGCAGGCGAGCGGCTCCAGACGCGAGTCGATCAGGCTGGCGTGGCGGACGAGTTTGGCCATCATCCTGGTACTCACCGCCGAGGCTTCGAGCAGCCTGAACAGCTCGGTAGCCTCGCTAGCCTTGGCGAGCTCCTTCCTCAACCCGTCAGAATTTTCGGCCACCTGACGAATAATCTTGGCCGTTTGCTCCTTCGTAGCGACCTCAACCTGTGCCAGCCGAGCCTCGAAGTCGATCAGGTAGTGGACCACCATCGAAGCGCCTGCTATAACACCGACAGGACGATGCTCCAGATTCGATCCTCAACCAAATACTCGGTGATCCCATAGGTTGCAGCGGCAAGAAGCGACGAGACTATCAGCTTGCCTACAATCCGCACCGCGACCTCCGCTCCGTTCGAAGGCAGATACACTCAGTAGACCGAGTCGACGGTATTGATCGCAAGTGACTCGTTGCCTCACTGACCGAGCTCAGGCGCGCAAAAGGGGCATCGCAGAACGCTAGCTACTCCGCGCACCTGGCCCACGGAGCAGCTAGAGATACTCCTGCTTCTTGGGCCGCTTACCTCGATCGTACCCGAAGGCCCGCTGCGGCGCCAAGCACCGGCGCACCACTGGAGCTGGTCAGCTCAAGGCGACACGTAGCCAAAGACCAAACGCCACGATGCAGGCGAACCAGACAATCCCTACCAGGATGGTGTAACGGTCGAGGTTCTTCTCGGCCACCGACGAACCGGCCAGGTTGGAGCTGACACCACCACCGAACATGCTCGACAAGCCGCCGCCCTTGCCCTTGTGAAGCAGCACGAGCACGGTCAGCAGCACGCTGGTGATCAGCAGCAACAGCATCAGCACGTAAGGGAACCAGGTCGGCATGGTTCGGTCAGTCCTCCGGTCGGGTATCGGGCACCAGCGATGACCTACCTTACCGGGCCGCCGGTTGCGGTGACGAACCGGACAGCCCGGTCAGGTGGTCGATGTGTCAGTTTGGTTGGTCAGCGTACCGGCAGATCCCGACGAATTCGTCGGCGATCAGGCTCGCCCCACCGACGAGTGCGCCATCGATGTCCGGCTCTGCCATGATCCCCGCGATGTTCGCCGCCTTCACCGAACCGCCGTACAGCAGCCGTACCGTGTCGGCGGTCTCGCCGCCGAACCGCTCCCGCAGCCGCGACCGGAGCGCACCGATGACTTCCTGGGCATCGGCAGGGGTGGCCGTCCGACCGGTCCCGATCGCCCACACCGGCTCATAGGCCACTACTATCCGCTTCACCTCGGCCGGAGTCAGTCCCTCCAGCGCGGCGTCGAGCTGAGCGGTGGCGTGGGCGACGTGCTGGCCGGCCTCGCGAACCTCCAGCCCTTCCCCCACGCACAGAATGGGCGACAGCTCGTGGCGCAGCGCCGCCTTGACCTTGGCGTTGACCAGCGCGTCGTCCTCGTGGTGGTAGGTACGACGCTCTGAGTGGCCCACGACGACGTACTGGCAGCCGAGCTTCGCGAGCATGGCACCAGAGACCTCGCCGGTGTAGGCCCCGGAGTCGTGGGCCGAAAGGTCTTGCGCACCGTACCCGATGAGCAGCTTGTCCCCGTCAACCAGCGTCTGGACGCTGCGCAGGTCGGTGAACGGTGGCAGCACCACCACCTCGACGTCAGTCAGGTGCTTTTCGTCCAGGCTGAACGCCAGCTTCTGCACCAGCGCGATCGCCTCGAGGTGGTTCAGGTTCATCTTCCAGTTGCCGGCCATGAGCGGCCGACGCTTCGGAGCGCTCACGCTCAGACCTCCAACGCGGCCAGGCCGGGGAGGGTCTTGCCCTCCAGGTACTCGAGAGAGGCACCACCGCCAGTGGAGATGTGCCCGAAGCCGGACTCGTCGAGCCCAAGGGTGCGTACCGCAGCCGCGGAGTCACCCCCGCCGACCACAGTAAACCCGCCTTCCGCCGAGACCGCGAGAATCGCCTCGGCCAGGCCCCGCGTGCCGGCAGCGAACGGCGCCATCTCGAACACACCCATGGGCCCGTTCCAGAAGACGGTCTGGGCGCCCTTGAGCGCAGCGGAGAAAGCCTCGAGGCTGCGCGGACCGATGTCCAACCCCTGCCGGTCGGCAGGGATCGCAGTGGTGTCGTAGATGTCGCGCTCAGCGTCGGGGGCGAAGGCGGTCGCAGCCACCACGTCGACCGGCAGCACGATGCGGTCCTTGGCCCGGGCGAGCAGGTCGCGGCAGGTGTCGACCATCTCCGCTTCGAGCAAGGACTCACCCACCTCGTAGCCCTGGGCCTTGAGAAAGGTGTAGCACATGCCACCGCCGATGAGCAGCCGGTCCACCTTGGGCAACAGCGACTCGATCACCGCCAATTTGTCGGAGACCTTGGCGCCGCCGAGGACCACCACGTACGGAGAGGTCGGCTGCTCCGTCAGGCGTCGCAGCACCTCTACCTCGCGCAGTACCAGCTTCCCCGCGTAGCGGGGCAGGAGGGAGGCCACGTCGTAGACGCTGGCGTGCTTGCGGTGCACTGCCCCGAAGGCGTCGTCGACGTAGACCTCGGCCAACGCAGCCAGGCCGGAGGCGAAGGCTGCCCGCTCCTGGTCGTCCTTGCTGGTCTCCCCCGGGTTGAAGCGGAGGTTCTCCAGCAATGCCACCTGCCCATGGGAGAGCCCGGCGGTGACGTTGCGGGCTGATTCGCCGATCGTGTCGGTGGCGAACGAGACCTCGGTGCCCAGCAACTCGGACAGCCGCCGGGCGACCGGGGCGAGACTGTACCGCGGATCTGGCGCGCCCTTGGGGCGCCCCAGATGCGAGCACATGATCACGATGGCGCCGGCGTCCCGCAACGCGGTTACGGTCGGAAGCACCGCCCGGATCCGCCCGTCGTCGGTGATCCGGTCTCCGTCAAGGGGCACGTTCAGGTCGGCGCGCAGCAGCACGCGCCGACCTGCAACCCCCTCGGCTAGAAGATCGTCGAGGGTCTTGATCACAGTGACGAGCCCACCAACTTCACCAGGTCCACGAGGCGATTCGAGTAGCCCCACTCGTTGTCGTACCAGCCGACCACCTTCACCTGGTCAC
>CAYTMR010000231.1:0-4219 GCA_964438855.1 uncultured Micromonosporaceae bacterium | reverse complement strand
GTGGTGGGGTAACTCGACAGTAGCTTCTCCAGCAGCGCCTGCCCGAGAAAGCCGGTCCCGCCGGTCATGAGCACGTGGGCATCCGCGAGATGGCCCGCAGACGGTGGAGGAGTTGCCACCCGATGACTATCCCCTACCGCCGAGAGCGAGAGCAAATCTGGTCGTGTCCCTATCGGCAGCACCACACTGCCAGCCGTCTGAGCAGCTCTCCCGTCAAACGCTCACTGAGCGTGACGGCGATGCCGGTGCCCCTGGGTCTGCCGTCGCCCTGACCCGTCAGTGCTACCGGTCCTTGAGGTCGGCGAGCACGGAGCGGGGACGACGTGCCTGCACGAGCAGGACAACCGCCGTCGCGGTCAGCAGCGCGGCGACGACGTGCCTGGTCACGTAGGTGGCGGCGAGCGAAAAGGGAGCGTCTGCGACCATCGCGGTGACCACACCTAACACGATCGCCCAACCCCCTCCGAGTCCCGCCACCACAAACCACTCCGTGCCACGGATCACTAACCTCGTAACCGCATCCGCGCCCATGGTGGCGTAGAGCGCATCGTCGCTACGGCGCATCCACCGCAGGAGAAACCACACCATCCCCAACAACCCGCCGGCCACAGCCCACGCCCACCGCAGTGGCCGCTCGTGATAGGCGCCGGAGTAGTCGGCGGCGAACTCACCAGTGATCAACCTGTCCCGTACCACCACCTGTCCGTAGCCGGTCGCCAATACCGCCGGCAGCGCTCCCACCAACGCCGGCAACCGTGCCGGATCGGCCGCGATCACACATGCGTCGGCGGTGCCGTGGACGGTGGCGACCGCGGGAAAGATGACCCCGGTGTACTCGTCTCCGAGGATCCGGGTATCGGCGACCGTGATCCGCATGGGAGAGGTGGGTAGCCACTCACCGCGGGTTCCAGGTGAACGCTCGAACTGGACCCAGTCACCGTCGACCCATCCGAGCCGGGCGGCGAAAGCCGCTGACACAATCCCTGACCGGGAGTCACTGCCCTCCACCCGCAACAACCGCCACAGGTCGCCGCTGGCCGCGAAGACGGGCAGGTCCCCGCCACGAGCACCACTCACCGTAGCTGGCTCTCCCACGTGTGTGAGGGCGGCAGACCCGTACACGCCGTCGACATGAGCCAGCTGCTCGCATCCCGCAGCCGGAACCCCGGCCTCGTGGTTCTCCACGATGACGACGCTGCCGCCGGCGTCCAAGAACCGTTGCTCATCAGCCACCAGCCGCGCGACCGTCACCGCGTCCAAGGCGCCCGACGAGGCGCCGACCCAGCACACGAGCAGCACCAGCAGTGCGCTCAGCCACCGCCCGGCAAGCGCCGACCGCACCCCTTCACCGACCGCGACGCCAGTCCGCCAGGAGCGACCGTGGTCGCGCTCACCTCCGACCCTCATCCCGCCGCTACCGGGGCGCCTGCGCCCTCTGGATGGAGCACTCCATCATGCAGCCGCAGCGCACGATCACAACGGCGGGCTACCTCCGGGTCGTGAGTGACGACGATGACACTCCGACCGTGAGACCGGTCCAGCAACACCGAAAGCACCGAGTCGGTCGTCGCTGCGTCCAACTGTCCGGTCGGCTCGTCGGCCAACAACAAAGGGCGTCCTGACACCAGGGCGCGGGCAATGACCACGCGTTGGATCTCTCCTCCCGACAGGACTCTCACCGGTTCCTCGGCCCGGTCAGCGAGGCCAACTCGCTCCAGCCACCGCTGTGCCTCGGACACTGCGTCACTACGACTCAGCCCTCGGGAAAAGCCTCCCAGGCAAACGTTGTCGGAGACGGTGCGGTCCGACAGAACGTTAACGGTCTGCAGCACCCAGGCGACTTGTGCTGATGGCGGATGAGCCGAGCCATCACCATTGATGACTTGAACCTTGCCGGATTGGACCGGTATGAGCCCACCGAGCAATGCCAGGAGTGTCGTCTTCCCGGAGCCGGACGGCCCGGTGATGGCCACCGCCTCGCCCTCGCCGAGCTCGAGGTCGATCCCCTTCAACACGTATGGCGCGTGGCGCAGGTAACGGTGTCGCAATCCTCGTACGGTCAACCGCACGCCAGATCCTCACGCAGCTCGCGCGGGTTCACCAGCACTGGCCTACCGATCCAGTCGCTGGACACCTCGACAGTGGACAGCGATCCACCGAACACGTCGATCGCTATCGGCGCTCCCTCAACGCTATCGAAGACACAGGTCCTCCCGGCGGTGTCAGTGATGACTGCCGCTGCCGGCAATGTGCCAACGTGCTCCGGCTCTGCCGGCCGGACGGTGCCGACGCCCTCATCAGCGCCGCGAAGGGCAGCTGCCACCGCCGCCACGGCTTCAGGTTCTGTTATCCGTCCGGAGACGGGCTCATAATGAACGTGGACGTCCCCGACCGTCAGGACGTACGGTGGGTTGGGAACCGCCTGCCCTTCGGGAAGCTCGACTAACACCGCGATCGGTTCAGCCGGCCCGGTCATCAAGACCCCTCCCTCACCGACCACATCACCAACGCGGACCATTACCTCATCCACCAACATCGATTCAGCGCCGATCCAGGGCAAAGCCTCCCGGTGCGCCGTCCGGTCGGTGGCGGCCCGCCCCAGCGCAGCGTTGAACTGCCGAATGCCTTCCGTCGTCGCCGGCGTCACCCGACCGGGCACGGTGCCTGCCTCGAACCCGAGGTCGCTCAGGTAACTCCTGAGCCGATCCACATCCTGCCCCACATCGCCCAAGGCGAGATCTCGCCACAGTGGCGCGTCTCCGGTGAACGCCACCAGCAGCCGGTCGTCGACGGCGACGAGCTGATCTCCAGCGGAGACCTTGTCGCCATCGCTCACATGTACGCCGGTCACCACTCCAGAGGTCGGACTCAATACCTGAAACGGATCTGAACGTTCAACGGTGATCTGCGCACTGATCGGCGTGTCACGTACTGCAGATCCGATCGGCACCACCAGCGGTGCAACAGGCGCATCCATCTGCAAAGGGCTGCTCACAGACCGCGAAACGACCCACGCCATGCCCAGAAGTGCGGGCGCGAGCGCTCCGATGATAACCGCCGACATCAGACCATTTGGCCACTTCAGATGCGTCTTGATTGATCCACCGACCACACTAAGAGCCCTATCTGGAGTATCCGGTCTCGTCGAGGCATCGGCCGTACGTATCTCGCCGCTCGCCAGCGCGCTGGAATTCGGCGTTCAGCTCGGCTTCGGTCATGGCCTCGCTTGCATCCACGTCAACCTCTACCCCGTAATTCGCGAGGCAGTCGAGGATGGCGTCTCGATACTGGTTGAAGTGTTCTGCTCGGGCTTCGACAGAGGCCGGCTGGTCCTGGTAGGCAAACTCGACCCAGATGCTGTGCTCGGCGACACAGCGGTGCACAGTGATTCCCGGCATCGGCTCACGCTGGTCGACCTCCTCGTCCTCGGCCGGCACACTGTAACTACGGAGGCGGAGACCCAGATGTTGTATGGTGCCGTCATCAATGACCGCTACACCGGCCTCCCGCATACAGCGAAGCGCACGGTCAACCGCTGCGCTGTATGCCTCAAAGGTGAGCACACCGGCTTCTTCGGCCTCTGCGAGGACGGCAATCTGCTCATCGGTGGCACCGGCGGCTCTAGCCTCCTGAAGCTTCCCGTCGAACAGCTCTGGCGCAGCTGCGCGCTCCGAGTCGGAGCAGGCGGCGACAGTGACCAGCAAGACACTGGCCACTGTCGCCACTCTGCGCAGGTTCATGATGCGACACCCTGCCCCTCGCCAACCGCATAGTACTGCTTGTATGGAGACAGTGCGCTGCTCGAGTGCGTCATCCAGTTCGTCCACGCACCACTATTGCACCATGAATCAGCGCACCAGAAGTGGCGCGCACCAACCGACTTGCAACCAGTGATCTTGTTGGTCACCTGTTGATGTCCACTCGGGTGGATTCGATAGGTGTCGAAAGTACAGCTTGCAGCCGCAGCTGGGCTGGCAGCGACAGCGGCGACGGGCACGACGAAAGCGATAGATGACAGCGTCGCCATGATCGCGCGGCACAGCGCCTTCCGTGTGCTTACCGCTGGAAGAAAGGACACTGTCAGGAAGCTCCTATGTGAATGTCGGCCATGACACACAGGAGGGTATCGAGTCAACGTCGATCTAGCAACGGCCGCCTATGCGGCCTGATCAAGCGCTTGGGCGAAGTCTTCGATCAGGTCCTCAACGTCCTCGACGCC
>CAYTMR010000230.1:0-4284 GCA_964438855.1 uncultured Micromonosporaceae bacterium | reverse complement strand
TCGCGGCCTCCGGGCGGCATTGGCGGCCGGACGACGTGCCGTACGCGCCGGCCGACGAGCTAGTGCCCGTGCTCGCCGAAGCGTTGTCGCGGCAGGTCAATGCGGCGCTGCGGCAGGGCCTGCTGCAGGGCTACCAGGTGGTCGACGGCGCCTCACCGGTGATGCGGGGTCGGCTGCGCGAAGCCGCCCAGATGCACCGACACCAAGGCCAGCCGTGGCCGTTGGAGGTCCGCTACGACGACTTCACCGTCGACATCCCGGAAAACCAGATCTTGCGTACCGCATGTGAGCGGATGACCCGTGTACCTTTGGTCACCCCGGATGCCCGGGTGTCTCTGCGCCGCCTCGCCAACCGGCTCGTCGCGGCACGCTTGCTTCCTGCGTGCTCTCCCATCCCGCGTTGGCAGCCCAGTCGGCTCAACACGCGGTACCAGCCGGCGTTGCGCCTGGCCGAGCTGGTCCTGCGCGCCACGTCCATCGAGTACGACGACGGACCGATCGTCGCCAACGGACTACTCCTCGACATGCCGGCGGTCTTCCAAGGTTTCCTCACCACGGCTCTGCGGGAAACACTAGTCGCACACTACGGCGGGAGGGTGGTGCAGGAGCCGCCCATCGCCCTGGATGTGGCCCGGCGCGTCACCATGAAACCCGACATCGTCTGGCGCTATGGCGGCCGGGACACGGCGGTGATCGACGCGAAGTACAAGTGGGAAGGCGGCACGGGCGATCTCTACCAGATGTTGGCCTACTGCACGGCCTTGCGGCTACGGCGTGGCTATCTCGTCTACGCCGCGAGCGAGCTCGGTGCTACGGCCACCGTCCACGTCGTCCGCAACGCCGGAGTGGACATCATCTGTCACGCGCTTGACCTTGCCGTGCCACCAGCGGAAGTGTTGGCGCAAGTACGTGGGCTCGCCGCCCACCTTGTGGGCACCGCAGCGGAGCAGGTGCCGCTCAGCGACGAGCACGGTGTCAGTGGAGCCACTTCGACCGGATGACGCTTCGCCGGCGTCCCCCTAGGAGGCCCCGGCAGGCAGCAGAACGATCTTGCCGACTGCGCGTCGGTCGACCAGCATGCGCAGCGCCTTCGCCGCGTCGGTCAGAGGCAGGCGCGCCGCGATCTCCGGCTGGATCTCCCTCTTGGCGAGCAGGTTTAGCACAGTGACCAGATCCGAGCGGAAGTGCCGCCGGTGACTGATGGCGTAGAGCGTGACTCGCCGGCCCGGCACGAACGTCGAGCCGATCACCCGTCCCACCACCGGCAGGAACGGCGCCAGCCGCCACCCCTTGGCGTCCATCGTCCCGGCGCTGCCATACACCACGAGCGTCCCCTTGCGCCCCAACATCCGCCACGACTCACGCAGCCCCGGCCCTGCCACGTGATCGAAAACCGCGGTCGCTCCTTCGAGGGCTAGTCGACGTACCTGTGCGGCGAGATCCGCCTGCCGGTAGTCGAGGGGTACGGCGCCGAGCGCACGGACCGCACCGTGCTTGCCCGCAGAAGCGGTGCCGATGACACGGGCACCGGCGCGGACAGCCAGCGTGACCAAGAGAGTGCCGACCCCTCCGGCGGCACCGTGGACCACGACGGTCTGACCCGCGCCGACCCGGGCGACCCGGTGCAGCATCTGCCAGGCGGTCACCCCGTTGGTGATCAGAGCCACCACCTCGGCCGCGTCCACCTCCTCGGGCACGGAGACCAGATGCTTGGCCGGCACCACCACCGCGTCGGCCCAGGCTCCGGTGCGGGTCATCGCCGCCACCCGGGCACCGACCGGCAGGTCGACCCTCGGGCCGACCGCCTCCACCCTGCCCACCAGGTCGTAGCCGGGCACGAACGGGAACCGTGGCTGGGCGTAGTAGCGCCCCCGCAGCATCTGCACCTCGGCGAACGCGACCCCTGTCGCCTCCACTCGGACGCGCACCTGGCCCGGGCCCGGCTCCGGCAGCGCGGCCTGTCGAAGCGCGAGCACCTCCGGCTCACCTGGGCACGGCATGACCACCTGCGTGATCGACACGCTAGACTCCCTCACAACCGTTAGAATCTCTAACGGAAGTTAGAGTATCACTCATGGTGGGGGTGACCAGACGGGAGCGGCTTCGTGCCCAGCTACGTGAAGAGGCGAAGGCGGCCGCACTCAGACAGATCGCCGAAGCCGGGCCGCAAGGACTCTCGCTCAACGCCATCGGCAAAGAACTGGGAATGACCGGCCCCGCGCTGTACCGATACTTCGCCGGCCGGGACGAACTACTCACCGAGCTGATCAGCGACGCCTACCACGACCTCGCCGACACAGTCACCGCCGCCGGCCAGGCAGCCGCCGGCTCACCACCCGCCGACCGCATCCGCGCGCTCGCCCGCGCCTACCGCGCCTGGGCCCTCACCCAACCCCACCGCTACCTGCTGCTCTTCGGCACGCCGGTGCCCGGGTACCACGCACCAGCACACACGATCGAAGCCGCGTCCCGCACCATGCGGGCGTTCCTCGAGCCCATCGCGGAACTCGCCGTCGACTCCGACTACCCCGAGCTTGAGCGACAGCTCGCCGCCGGTCTCGCCGCCCGTGGCACGGACACGCGCTGGCCAGGACCGGCTCTGCGGCTCGCGGTGACCGGCTGGACCCGCCTGCACGGCGTCATCAGTTTGGAAGTCGAAGGCCACTTCGACCCTATGGGCTTCGACCCGGAGTTACTCTTCAATGCGGAGGTGGAGGAGCTCATTCGAATCGCAGCTCAACGCTGAGTCGCACACGACGCGACAGCACTACACCTTCCTGCCATCCGACCAGTCGGCGTGAGGATGTTGTCCGAGTAGCAACGACTCCCATCCAGCGCAGTGGCTGGGTGAAACTCCGCAGGTACGACCGAGGCCGATCGTCCGATAACGAAATCGGAAGCGTCTCGCTACAGGCTCCACTATTGGTGATCGAGAGTGGACCACTGTCGGTGGCTTGGGGCGGCAGGAGCCCTCGTCAGCCTCTTCGACCCACGAATCCCATTTGCCGGAAGGTCATGTGTCGGTAGCATCGCCGCCGTCGTGGCGACATTGATCGCGTTAGCGAACGGCCCCAAGCCCTGATCCCGGGCGATTCGCGCGCCCAGGGCCTTGTGATCAATGCGGACCGCTTGCTCTGTCGAAGCGACAGCAACGAGCCTTCCTTGCCAACCGCAGGCCATCTTACCCACATCATGCAGCGCTCCGAGCCAGTATGAGACCTCACCTCCCCCGAAGGGAGCAGCGACGCTGCGAGCCAGCTCAGCTGTAGCGATCAGATGATCCCTAAGAGAATGCCAACGGTCAGTCTCGCCTCGAGCAAGGATCGCGTACTGGCAACGCCGGCTACCGACGTTGCCAGTGCGCTCGCAATACCCGCCTTCGCCCTTCGCTCGGGCGGCCGGTCAACGCGCGCCGGCGGCCAACCACTCGTCGAATGTGGTCGGTGCGATCCGGGCGTCCTTGCCCGGTAGCAACACCTCACCAGCCATGGACGGGCCAAAAACGCCGGACCAGGTCGGCACGAGCGTGATGTCCCGACCCCGCGCCTGGTAGGTCCGCCGTGCCATGTCCACCAAGTCCTGTGTCTCCGGGCCGGCCACGTCGACGTACCGCCCTTGCGGCTCACCCTCGGCGATCTCGGCGAGGATGTCGGCCACGTCCTGCGGTGCGATCGGCTGCACGAGCAGCGGCGCGATGGTGGCCACACCGTCCTGCTCGGTCCAGCTCGTCACCATCGCGGCGAAGTCGTGGAACTGGGTCGCCGGCACGATCGTCCACGGCACCGACCCTTCGGTGATCAGGCGCTCCTGCTCCCGTTTGCCGGCGTAGTGGGCGTTGCCGTCCACCCGGTCGATCCCCACGATCGAGAGCAGAACGTGGTGGCGCACCCCAGCTCGCTCCTCCGCGGCCAAGAGGTTACGGGTCATGGTGCCGAACTGCTCCACGGCCTCAGACCGATCAACCGCGGCGATGTTGGTCGCGTCGACCACTGCCTGCACCCCGGACAACGCCGCGTCCAGTCCGTCACCGGTGAGCAGGTCGACCCCGAGTGACCGGCTGAGGCGCACCACATCGTGTCCCCGCCGCTCCAGCGCAGCAACGGTCAACGATCCGATCCGACCGGTGGCTCCAGCAACCGCGATCCGCATGTCATCTCCTCACATTGTGGAACGGGCCGGGTGGGCCCGCGTGATTGAGTTGGCGGGGTAGTCAGGTGGCGGACGCGCGCCACGCCTCCTCGACATCGGCCCACGTCGCCGGTGGAGCCGGTAAGGGTTGCGCCG
>CAYTMR010000229.1:0-4310 GCA_964438855.1 uncultured Micromonosporaceae bacterium | reverse complement strand
GCCTCGGCGGCGAGCACCTCTTCGACCGTACCCGGTTCGTCCCAATCCGGAGCTTCGGTGAGGACCTGCTCCACGGTGTCGACGATGCCGAGAAACGGCAACCTGCCCTCGGTGAACGCCGCCACACACTCTTCGTTCGCGGCGTTGTACACCGCGGGACGGCACCGCCCCGCCAGCCCCGCCTCCTTCGCCAGGCGCACCGCCGGGAAGGCCTCCTCATCCAGCGGCAACAGCTCCCAGGTGTGCGCCGTGGTCCAATCCACCGCCGGTGCGGCCTGCGGCACCCGGTCCGGCCAGCCCAACGCCAACGCGATTGGCAGGCGCATGTCAGGCGGGCTGGCCTGCGCGATGGTGGACCCGTCGACGAACTCCACCATCGAGTGCAGGACCGACTGCGGGTGGACCACCACCTCGATCCGGTCGTACGGCACGCCGTAGAGTTCATGCGCCTCGATCACCTCGAGCCCTTTGTTGACCAGGGTGGCTGAGTTGATCGTGATGACCGGCCCCATGTCCCACGTGGGGTGGGCGAGTGCCTGCTCCACGGTGACCTCGGCCAGCTCGGCACGGCTGCGTCCACGGAACGGTCCGCCACTGGCGGTCAGCACCATCCGGCGCACCTCGGCCATGGTTCCCGCTCGTAGGCACTGCAGCAGTGCCGAGTGCTCGGAGTCGACCGGCACGAGCTGGCCCGGCTTCGCTGCGGCCCGCACCAAGGGACCACCGGCGACCAAGGATTCCTTGTTGGCCAGGGCGACGGTGCGTCCTGCGTGCAAGGCAGCGAGTGTCGAATGCAGCCCCCGGGACCCGACCACCCCGTTGAGCACCACGTCCGCCGGCCACGTGGCCAGCTCAGTGATCGCATCCGGTCCGGCGAGGATCTTCGGGATCTTGAAATCGCCGGTGGCGTACCCGCGTTTCGCCGCCTCGGCGTAGAAGGCGAGCTGAAGGTCCTGCGCAGCCGACGCCCGGGAGACCGCCACCACCGCGACTTCAAACTCCAGCGCCTGCGCTGCTAGCCGACCCACGTCCCGGCCGCTGGCGCCCACACCCACCAACCGGAACCGGTCAGGGTTGCGGCGCACCACGTCAATCGCCTGGGTACCGATGGAGCCGGTCGAACCCAGCAGCACGACCTCCCTCATGGCGGCAATTCTTCCCGATGCCCCGCCGGCCATGGTCACCACGGGGCACGCTCACATAAGCTGCGCCGCTGTCGGCACCTACCCTTGCTGGTGGAGGAGAGGGCAGCCTCACAGGTTGTGACGCGGCGCTGCCGGCGGACGCAGACCCAGCACCGCCTCGGCCATCCGCGCCGCAGCGGTCCCCGCTGCCACGTCGTGCACCCGCACGATCCGCGCGCCCAGGAACACGCAGATGGCGAGCGTCGCCACGGTCCCGTCACGGCGCTCATGGTGAGGGGCGTCCAGGGTTTCCCCGATGAAGTCCTTGTTGGACACCGCAACCAGGGTCGGCAGGCCCAGGCACGTGATCTCGTCCAGCCGCCGGGTCAGTTCCAGCGAATGGTAGGTGTTCTTGTTCAGGTCGTGCCCTGGGTCGATCACGATACGTTCGGGCGGGACGCCGTACGAGACGGCCTCATCCACCTTACGCCGTAGGAAGTCGGCGACCTCCGCGACGACGTCGCGGTACTGGGGACGCGGATAGGGAGTTCGGGGCGGTGCGAGGCTGTGGGCGATCACCAGTGTCGCGCCGGTGTCGGCGACCACCCGTGCCACCGCCGGATCCCGAAGTCCACTGGTGTCGTTGACCACATGAGCTCCGGCTTCGATGGCCCGCCGCGCCACCTCCGCGCGGTAGGTGTCGATCGATACGACGAGACCAGCCGCGTTCGCCTCCGAGATCACCGGAAGCACCCGGTCCAGCTCCTCCGCCACCGACACCGGCTCGCCGGGAGCGAACGGCTGGCCACCGATGTCGACCCAGTCTGCCCCGGCGGCTGCGGCCGCTTTCACCGCCGCCACCGCCGCGTCGAGCGCGAACGTGGCGCCACGGTCGTGGAACGAGTCGGGGGTTCGGTTGACGATCGCCATCACCGCCACCTGGCGGCCGAAGTCGAAGGTCCGGGTGCCGATCGTGCGGCGCGGGTGGCGCAGCTCAGGCAGGAAACCCCTCATCTGTGCAGGCTAACAGTGGCGGATACCGGCTCCAGCCGACCGTCGGCGTCGCTGATCCCGTACCGCCGGTAGAGCCGCCCCAGGGGCCCGGGCGCCCACCAGTTCCAGTGGCCCAACAGCCGCATGGTCGCCGGCACCAACAGCGCACGCACCAAAGTGGCGTCTACCGCGATCGAAACGATCATTCCGACCCCGAGCAGCTTGACGTACGCCATCTCGCCGGTGGCGAAACCGGCCACCACGACGATGAGCAGGAGCGCCGCCGCGGTGATGATGCGCCCCGTCCGCTGCAGGCCAGCCGCGACCGAGCTGGTGTTGTCCCGACCACGGTCCCACTCTTCTCGCACCCGGGAGAGCAGGAAGACTTCGTAGTCGGTGGAGAGCCCGAACAGAACAGCGAGCATCAACAGCACCATCGCCGGTTGGATGAAGCCGGTGGCGGTGAAGCCCAGCAGGTCGGCGAGGTGGCCGTCCTGGAATCCCCAGACGACCACCCCGACCGCGGCGCCGATGGAGACGAGGTTCATCGCCACCGCCTTGACCGGCAGCACCACGGAGCCGAAGGCGAAGAAGAGCAGCACCATGATGGCGGTGGCCATCAGCAACGCCATCCACGGCAGCCCGCTGCGCAACCCGTCCAACAGGTCCACATCGGTGGCGGTACGGCCACCGACCAGCACCTCTGCACCGGCGGGAGCCGGCAGGTCGCGGATGGCGCGAACCGCGTCCTGCGCGACGTCGCTGGTGGGTGAGCCCGGGTACTGCACTGCGATCAGCGCCGATTGCCCCTGTGCTGCGGTGACGGTCGCGGACTCCACGAACGGGAGGGCCTCGATCTGCGCGGCGAAGTCGGCCGCGACCGCGGGTGACGCTCCCGACACCAGCACAGCGATCGGGTCGACGCCGTCACCGGGGAAATCGGCGGCGATGCGCTCCGCCACCACCCGTGATGGGGCGTCCGCTGGCAGTACCCGCTCGTCGAAGCCACCGAACTGCATCCGTGCCGCAGGAACGGTCAGCAAGGCGAGGACCGCGATCACCGCGAGGAGGTAGACCACAGGGCGGCGCATCACGCTGCGGGCCAGGCGCGCCCACGCGCCTTCGTGATCGTCGTGCTGGTTGGCGCGTCGCCGAAACGGCAGTCGCACGCGCCCGGCGTTGATCCGGTGGCCCAGCACCGCCAGCGTCGCGGGCAAGACAGTGAGAGACCCCAGCATCGCCACCCCGACGGCGGAGATGCCACCCAGGGCCATGGAGCGCAGGAACGACTGCGGGAAGATCAACAGACTGGCCAGAGCGAGCATGATGGTCAGGCCGGAAACGAACACGGTACGACCCGCCGTGGCCAGGGTGTGCCTGATCGCCTCATCGACCGCGCGGCCGCGATCCAGTTCCTCGCGGAACCGGCTCACGATGAACAGCGCGTAGTCGATCGCCATCGCCAGACCGATGACCGTGATGGTGTTCACCGCGAACACCGAGACCTCGCTGAGCTGAGCCAGGATCAGGGTCGTGATGAACGCGCCGAGAATGGCCAGTCCGCCGATGAGCAACGGCGCCAGTGCCGCGACCACTCCCCGAAAGATCAGAATCAGCAGCACCAGCAGCAGTGGGAAGGAGACGACCTCGGCCCGCACCACGTCCCGCTCCGTCTGCTGGTTGGCGTCGTCGAGGAATGCCACCCAACCACCGACCTCGGTGGTGACACCAGCAGCCGGGGTCAACTCCCGTATCTGGTGGTACGAGTCGACCAGTTCGTCCTCGTCCTCACCGGCCAGCTTCACCGCGAGATAGGTGGCATGGCGGTCGGTCGCGACCAGGTGCGGGGCGCCGGTGTCGTACCAGCTGACCACACTGATCACCGCAGGGCTCGCGCGGAGGGCCGCTGCCCGGTCCGTGACCGCCTCAGCGAACGTCGGGGCGTCGACGGTCTCCGTATCGCTGCGGCAGAGCACGATCAGGTGGGTGTCCTGATCCCCCAGCTCGGCTCGGATCCGCTCGGCGGCGCGGGAGGATTCGCTCGCTGGATCAACGAATCCGCCACCGGTGAGATAGGGAAAGACGCCGGTGCCCCACGTCGCTCCGAACAGCATGACGCCGGCCGCGGCAGCCAAGACAAACCACCGCCACCGCACCAGCAAGCGCCCGCCCCACGCGAACATGGGCGCCTCC
>CAYTMR010000228.1:0-4332 GCA_964438855.1 uncultured Micromonosporaceae bacterium | reverse complement strand
GGTGTGATCGGTATTCCGGATTCCGACGCCCTAAGGGTGGTCGGATCGCTGCATGAGAGCACAGGAGTCCTTGGCGGCCTTCGGGTATGCGGCGCTCATCGCGCTGCTGGCGACGAGGCTCAGCGGGCAAGGCAGCCGGATCGTCAGCGCGGTCGCGGCTACGGGGCAGCGGTCGTTGACCTGCTATCTTGCCCAGTCGGTCGTATGGGCACTAGTATTCACGCCATTCCTTTTGGACTTGTCGGGCACCCTGACCGTCGCCAGCACAGCGATCCTCGCGACGACAACATGGTTCACAACCGTGATGATCGCGGATCTCATGCGCCGCGTCGCCCACCGTGGACCTTTCGAATTGCTCGTTCGCCGTGTCACCTACCGGGCAGGTGGCATGGCCAGCTCAATTCCGGCTCGCGCCCAGGCAGGCGGCGAGGCGAACTAGTCAGTAGGCACGATCCCGTCTTTACCCCACGAGCCGATCCGTTCTGTCGGTCCGTTCTCATGGCCGTCCGCGGCAGCCGGCCAGCCAACAGCTGCGACACCCTCGAGATCCTCGCGGCGCTCTCATCAGGTTGCGGCAACGCACTATCACCCACGTCAAAGTAGACGAGATCTTAAATGTCTACACTGCTGACCGGTGCGCGCCGTGTCGCCCTTGCGACGCTGAGCGAGGATGGTTCACCGTGTGGAGTGGTCGTAGCAGAAGGAGATCAGGATGACTGACCCCTGGCCCGAGAACATGCCGCAACAAGGAGGTGCGCAGCCTCCCGACGTCGTGCCATCCCCAGGCTTGTCGCCCAACGCCGCGGACCCGTCGGCCGATCAACCGACCCGATCGTGAGCGGTGACGGCTGGCATATTTCTCCTGGAAACCCGCACCTCCCACCACCGCGACCCGAGGTGAACGCCGGCCACGAAACGGCGCCCACCAGCGGCACCGAGATCACGCACGCCTCTGGCGCCCCCGCCGTCGCTGCCGGGCCGCTTGGCTCTTCACACGATCCTCGCGCGAGCCTCCCGCCCGGCAAGACTGATCCACTGGCGGCTGCGCTCGGCAATGCCACGCTGCTCGGCGTGGGCTACCTCTTGCAGCGACGTTGGCTGCTGGCCTCGTGCGCCACCGTCGTATCCATCACTCTGATGGTAATCACCGCTACCGCAGAACAGCCGGCATGGCCCTGGCGGGTGACCCTGCTCGTGTGGTGGCTGGCCATGATCGTCCACGGTTGGTGGACCGCGCGACCCCGTACCCCATCACCGATCCCCCACCCGACCCTGTGGCCGCTCGAGCCGGTCGTGCGGGAAAAGGTCACCGTACGGCAGCACCGACTTGTCGCCGCGGCCACGGCGATGGCCGTGCTGGCTGGCTTCGCCGTAGTCACCATTGACGGACGCCTGATCGAGGCGTCGGCTGCCAGCGCCCACGAGTCGGGCGATTGCACCGAGGCCACTAAGGAACTCGACCGGATCGGGGCCCGCCACCACCTGGTCGACCCGTTCGTGGCACAGCAGACCCAGGGCAGCCGCGAGGCGTGCGAGCTGCTGCTGGCCGCGCTCCATGAATCCAGCATCCAGCCCGAGGCTGCCTCTGACCTCCTGGCCAAGTATGTGGAGCATCCTTCTGCCCTGTGGCCAGGAGCGTTCGGAATGCGGGTCGGCCTCCTGCTGCTAGCGGCCGAAGGCGAGCTCGACCAGGCCCTGGAGGCGGGAACTCCGTCGAACCTCCCACACGCGATGACGCTTCTGAGGCGAGTACTTGAGCTGGACTCAGACAGGGAAGCCGACGTCGAGCAGGTGGTCGACGCTTACGTCAAGCGGCTCCCCGGCATCGGCCCGTGTGACGCTAGGGACCATATCGACTGGGTCACGCGGAACGAGACGCTCGACGGTGTCTCCGAGAAGGTAGCTGCAATCGCGCCTTCGGTCCTCGTCGACTGCGGCAACGAGCTGTTGGAAGCCGCTCCCCACAACGCCCTCGAGGTCTACCAGACAGTACTCGACCACTACCCGGAAGCCGATCTTGCGGAAGCTGCTCGGGAAGGAGTGGGCAACGCCGAAACCCGCATCGAAGAACTGGCGCTTCGTGACCTGTTCAACCGTGACCCGGGAGCCTACTGCGACGACCCCCTCCGCTACCGCCGGGCACCCGCCTACAAGGGCAAAGGCCCGCACCAGGTCGTCGTGGCACGGGATGCTGATTCACGACGCGCAGAAGACGCGTCCGGGTGGCCATGGCAGGACTTGGAGGCGGACGGCCTTCTTGACAAGAGTCTCCCCTCCCAGTGGACGGCTAAGGAGGTGACCGACGCGACCTTGGTGCTGTGCGCCACTGGGCCCGAGTACGGGCGCAGCCTTGAGTCTTGCTCTTACATGGAGCAAGACAGCGGCCGGACGTTCACGGTCACTCAGCACACACAGCAAGTCCGCATCGAAGCGTTCGAGCTGCGTACCGGCAAACGCGCCTTCGACCTAGAGCTACAGCTGGGTAGTTACTCGTGCCCGGACACACTTCGGTATCGGCAATCGGATGTTCCTAAGCGCATCTTCGCTTCTGTGAGCAAAGAGGCGATCAGGAGCGCGCTGCGCCCCAAGATCCAGCCGTAGATTCTTCCCCACCAGGTCATCCAGGTGAGACAGCCTTGCTTAGGGTGGTGTCCCCGCCCCTCTCACACACACCGGCCGAGGTGCAGAAGGCCCAGACGCGCTGCACGCATTGCTCAAGCTCGCCGGCAGCGTCGATCCTGAGGTATGGGCGACGGCGCACCACTGCAGCATTCCGGATCTGGCCGACCCGTTCGCGCCAGGTCGCCATACGTTCGGCGAAGTCGGCAGGGTGCCGGATGGCCGCCCGCCTCCGGAGTACCGGTTCGGGGGCGGCCAGCTCGACCACGCAGAGGGGTGCCTTACGCAACGACGCCAGCGCGTGCAGGTATCCCATCTGAGCCGGGCTGGCGGGCAGACCGTCGATGATGACGATCTCCCCCGGCGGTGGATAGCCCTCCAAGAAGGTGTGTCTGAGGCAGTAGGCGACGACCGCATCACCGAACCGGCTGTTTGGGTCAGGGTCGATGAGCAGATGCGGGACGTGCTCGCCATCCCGCTGGAGGCGGTAGGCGACCTCGTTCAGCTCGAATACCCCAGCGTCGTAGCGGTCGGCTAATGCACGGGCGAGCGTCGTCTTACCAACCCGCGGTGGGCCGGTCAGAGCCAGCAGGGCGGTCATCACATCTCCTCTGTTGAGAGGCGGATCGGCAAGGTGTCGTGACGCAGTTGGTATGGGATGAGCGTCGTGCCACAAGGAGGCGGGGTCATTCGGTGTCCCTTGGCCGGACGACGACGGTCTCCTTACGCCTGGGAACAGGCATGCCGGTGGCAAGACGGCGCCAGCGTGGGGTGTCGCCGTCTTCGGCGTAGAGACCGAGAACTTCCATGATCGCGTGGCCCGGATCCGTGTCGATCATGGTAGTGCCATCGCTCAGCCTGATGGTGACCTCGGTGTCCCACATGCGCTCGCCCCGATCATTGACGCACGGTTCGATGGCAGCGATCGTGGTCAGCTCGTGGACTGCGATCCGTCCGGTCCTCGGCTCGTGACTGATCAACGCAAGATTCATCACCAGGTCCTCCTGCCTGCGTTCTCGGATGACTTTGGTGTGCTACCAGCCGAGATGAGCGTACGGTGGCATTCGTCCCACGGACGTACTCGCTTCGACGCTATCGACAGTCAGACTGTTACAGGGACTTGCGATGGCTTGAAGTCCAAGTTACTGGGAGACTTACCCGGCACAGGTCGGAGAGTTGATGGGAGTACCGGTTGAGCTCCGCATCCGCGCTCGGTCCCGGTACGAGCGGCTGCGATAGCGAAGCATCTATGATCGTGAGCCCGCACGATTCTCGTACACGCTCCACAAACGATCTTTGTAGTCTGGCTTCGTCCACGACTTGCAGCAGAGCCGCGTCGGCGCAGTGTTCTGGATAAGGTCGCAGCGTTGCGGTACGCGTGAATATGCTGTCCTCACTACATCGATCCCACCAGAGAACAAGAACCGATCTTGGATGAGGGGTCCGTCATGGGGCATCCGGGCCGAAAACGACCGCGTAACCACAAACTTGAAGCCGCGAGACTGCGCCTGCCTTCGCCCAGTGGATCGGGAAGACCCATGTCCCGACGAGAGCTGGCAGAGGCGGTCAACCACTATCTGTGGGAGACCTACCGACAGCGGGAGAGTCTTACCGAAAACGACATTGGCAAGCTTGAGCGAGGTGTGACCCGCTGGCCAGGCGAACGGCGACGCGAAGCTTTCCGTGCGGTGCTACACGCCAGGACAGACGCGG
>CAYTMR010000227.1:0-4346 GCA_964438855.1 uncultured Micromonosporaceae bacterium | reverse complement strand
CGCGAGCCCAGCGCCAGCCCGACGTCGGCGGTACGGATCGCCGGGGCGTCGTTGGCGCCGTCTCCGGTGACCGCCACCACCTCACCCGCCTCGCGCAGCAGTCGGACGATGCGTGCCTTGTGGCCTGGGTCGACCCGGGCGAACACGGTGACCCGCGGCAGCTGGGTGATCAACTCCGCGTCGCTGCGCCGGTCCAACTCGGCGCCGGTCATCACCTGACCGTTGTCGAGCACGTCGAGTTCGGAGGCGACCGCCTCGGCGGTGCTGGGGTGGTCGCCTGTGACCATGACGACCCGCACCCCGGCGCGCCGAAGAGTCTCCACCGCTCGGGCGGCGGCTGCGCGCGCCCGGTCAGCCAAGGCCACGAATCCGAGAAACCGCAGATCAGTGAGGTCCTCTTCAGACTCCAGCTCCTCCGCCGACGGCCGCGCACCCTCGGCGACCGCCAGCACCCGGTACCCCCTCCGCGCCAGCCCGGTCGCGGTGCGGGCCAGATCGGCCCGAGCCGACTCGGTGAGCTGCTCGGTGGCACCGTCGACCAAGCGGGTGGCGCAGCGTGCCAGCACCACCTCCGGGGCCCCCTTGACGCTGAGCAGATACTCGTCGCTGTCACGGCCGAGGACGGCGTGGAAGCCTCGGCTCGGCTCGAAGGGCAGCTCCTCCACGCGCGCCCACCCCGGACGCCCATCCGTCTCGGTGACTCCGGCCTCCCGCCCGCCGGCCACCACCGCCTGGTCGGTCGGGTGGGGCAGCGGCCGCCCTTCCACCGGTCGCGGGCTAGCCCGCAACGCGGCGGCGAGCACCCCCCGCAACCCGTCCGGCAGAGCCTCGACGGGCTCCTGCTGGGATCCGTCGGTCACCAACCGTAGCCGCAACCGCCCCTCGGTCAGGGTGCCGGTCTTGTCGAAACAGAGGACCTGCAGCCGCCCCAGTGACTCCAACGCCGCCGGGTTACGCACCAGCACCCCCCGGCGGGACAGGCGGTAGGCGGCCGACAGCTGAGCCACGGTCGCCACCGAAGGCAACCCCTCCGGGACCGCGGCCACCGCCAGCGACACGCCAGGCGCGACCGATTCGCGCACCGGCCGTCCCCGCAGAAGGTTGGTGGCGACGAGCGTCACCGCTCCGGCGAGTGACAGCGGCACGCTGGCGTCGGTCAGCTTCTGAAGTCTCTCCTGCACCCCGCTGGACGGGCTCGCCGGCGCGTACTCCTGCATGCGGTGGACTTCGGTGTTCTCACCCGCAGCGACGACCGCGGCGACGGCCCGGCCCGCGGCCACAGCTGTGCCCTGGTACACCATGCTCGTACGGTCCACTGGCTGACGGCCGACGCTGGGCTCGGCGGTCTTGGCGACCGGCAAAGATTCACCGGTCAGCGCTGCCTCGTCCACCTCCAGCCCTTCGGACTGGAGGATCCGACAGTCAGCCGGCACGGTGTCACCCGAGCGCAGCTCCACAATGTCGCCGTGGACCAGATCGTCGATACTGGCCTTGACGGTGCGGCAATCGCGACGGAGCCGCAGCGGCACCGTGGTCTGTTCCGCGAGGTTCGCGAGCGCCCGCGCCGCTCCCCACCGCTGCACGCCTCCGAGCAGCGCGTTGACCGCGACCACGGCACCGATCAAGACAGAGTCGAGCATCGATCCGCTGGCGGCGGCGAGACCGGCACCGGCGGCGAGCGCGGGGGTGAGCGGATTCTCCAGTTCGTGCAGGGTGTGGCGGCCGATCCCCTCCGGGGGAGTGCGTCGCTCAGCCTCGCGGGACCGTCGTGAAGCCTCCTCCCCGCTGAGCCCATCGAGCGAGGACCGGAGCCGCCGAAGCACCTCCGGGACCGGCACGGCGTGCCAGGGTTCACGGTCGACCGGGACAGGCGGGCGTTGGCGGACGACCGGGTCGGCGTACCAGACACCCACCGCGATCCCGGCCAGGGCCGCAAGGTTCGTGGCGAGTCCGACGGCCTGACTTGCCCGCTGCGCCCCAGGGCTCGTGAGGCCTACCAAGGCTCCGGCGGCCGCGCCGTACCCGGCCACCAACACCCCGGCGCGAGCCGCCCGACGCGCGGTCGGCACCGCCGCCAACAGTGTCGCCACGTCGGCCGGCTGGCAGATGAGATCGCCGTACGGCGGCTGCTGACCGTCGCTGCAGGCCACCGCGACCGCGCTGTCAGCGGCGCGTAATCCGGGCTGACCATGACGAGCCACCAGCAGCACCCCGTGACCGGAGCGCTGGAGGTCTCGTACCTGTTCGGCGAGCCTGTCGTCACCCGGCAGCACTCCATCGATCGACAGCCGTTGCTCCAGGCCGTCGACCTCGCCAGCCACGTACACACCACCCACCCGGTGAGCCGCGGCGATGACCGCCTCGGCGTAAGGGTCCAGCTGCGGTGCTGCGGCGACGGCCGCCACTGGTTCCCCGTGACGGCACAGGGTCAACGGTCGAGCGGCGGGGATCGCCCGCCGGGCAAGCTCACGGTGCAGCGGTTCGTCCGCAGGGCCAGGTGACCGCAGCTCCCACCCATCGGGGTCGGGCGATCCGACCGTACCGTTCTCCAGCAGTCGCAGCGCTGGCCCGAACAACTGCCCTGGATCGGCCTGTGGCCGCAGCGTAACGATCTCGTCTACCGACCACCCGCCGCTGACGAGGAGATCCGCCTCGATCACCACGGTGTCGAGACGGTCGAATCGACGAAAGACCCGAGGGTCGAGGATGACCACGTCACGATCGGCCGTGGTGCGGGCCACCCGGCAGGCCCACGACTCCTTGGTCAGCCGCGCCGCCTTGGCTGAAGCTCCCGCCAACGCCGCCACGCGCAGCTCCGGTCGAGCCGCCACCCACCCACCGACGAGTCCGGCCACGCCCGCCGTGGCGCCCTGCGCCGCGTACCGTTCGACCGGCCCGGGTGGCAACGGAACCGGTCGTGGGTGATCGGAGGGGTGGGTCCCCGCCCCCCTCCTCGTGCGCCCCTCGTACTGGGCCTGCCCGGTGTCGGTGAGCAGAGCCCTGGCACGCCGCTGCCACGCCCGCTGACGAGCACGGGCCTCTGTCCACCGCAGCAGGCCGTGCACCGTGTTCACCAGCTCGCTCGCCGGTTGGCCGGAGACGACCGCCAATCCGGCGTCCCCCACGGCGAGGACACGCTCGGCGCGGTGGGGACCGAGTGTGGCGTTGAGCGCCTCCCGTAGCTGCGGCACGTTGACGACCGCGCCGACGAACGCTGGCACCGTGGCGGGGAGTCGCGCGGACCGGGTAAGTACACCAGCAGTGGCGAGGCTGGCTCCCGCGAGGTGCAGTCCGAGGCTGACCAGTTCCCTCCAAGCGGCTCCCGCCACTGGCTCGGCCGCTACCTTGGCGACCGACGCGCGGTGTTCGATGTGAGAGAGCGCCTGGCTGACCCGGTCCACCTGCAGCACTCGTTCCGCAGCGATGGCGATCCGCCGCAGAGCCCTCCGCGTGTTCATTCAGGCCAGCTCGCTAACAGCCGCTCGAACTCTTCCTCGTCCTCGATCTCGTCCGCGAGCGCTTCGCGAGCGAGCTCAGCGGTGACCGGGTCGACCTCCCGCGTGAGATCGAACAGATCGCGGTAGAAGCGGATCGCGGCCCGCTCACCCGCCAGGCCGTCCTCGATCATGGTCCGCAGGTCCGCCACGTCCTTCGGTGGCGGCTTGTAGTCGACGTACGACCGCTCCGCCGCCTCCGAGGGAGCCGCCATCGGCTCACCGTCGAGCTGGGTGACACGCTCCATCAGCTTGGCGACGTGCTCCCACTCGTGCTCAGCGGTCTCAGCGAACATGCGCGCCACGGGCTCGCTGTTGATGCCTTCGGCGAGGTTCGATAGCAGCAAGTACCGGTACGCATCGTTGAGCTCGGCCGCGATCGCCTGGTTCAGCATGTCGATGATCTTGTTTGCCTGCGGTCCGACGATCTCCCGCCCCACGGTCCCCATGGCTCGACCTCCAGTGATCAGTCACGGTTGCGTGGTCAGTACCCGCTCTCGGTCGGGTCATACACGCTGATCAACTGCGGGGTCGACGCGGGCGGGCGGCCGGTCGCCTTCAGCGCCTCAGGCCGCGGCTGGAGTGGCCGCTGCCCGATGGGCACGGGCGGACCACCCTACGGCCGCTGCCCATAGCAGCACCACCACAGCGTAGAGAACAGCCTGGCCGGCCGCGGACAGGCGGACCATGCCCGAATGCACCAGGCTGTGTGTGTTGACGGTGACGATGAGCCCACCCACCAGCGAACCGAGCAGCCGGGCGGGAATGCGGCGGGCCAGCCAGGCCGCACAGGGTGCCGCGATGCTGCCGGTAACCAGCATCACCGCGACCCAGGCCACGTTGACACCACCG
>CAYTMR010000226.1:0-4360 GCA_964438855.1 uncultured Micromonosporaceae bacterium | reverse complement strand
CTAGTCGGCGGTGGCGCGGGAGGCGTCGGGCGGGCTGGCGGCGCTGACCAGGCCGGCGATCTCATCGGCGATGGCCTGCGCCTGCTCCGCCGTGGGCGCCTCCACCATCACCCGCACGAGTGACTCGGTGCCGGAAGGCCGCAGCAAGACCCGGCCCTGCTCTCCGAGTCGCTGGTGCGCCCCGGTCACCGCGGCCGCCACCGCCGGTGCCGCGGCGGCCGCCGCCTTGTCGGCCACCGGCACGTTGACCAGCACCTGCGGCAGTCGGGTCACCACCGACGCAAGGTCGGCGAGCGAGCGGCCCGTCTGGGTCATCCGCGCCATCAGGTGCAGACCGGTCAGCACGCCGTCGCCGGTCGTCGCGTGCTCGGGCATGATCACGTGGCCACTCTGCTCACCGCCGAGGGCGTACCCGGAGGCTCGCAGCTCCTCCAGCACGTACCGGTCCCCGACCTTGGTCTCCACCAGGTTGATCCCTGCGGCCGCCATGGCGACGCGTAGCCCTTGGTTGCTCATCACCGTGGCGACCAGGGTGTCCTTGATGAGCGCGCCCGCTTCCTGCATCGCCAGCGCGAGAATCGCCATGATCTGGTCACCGTCGACCAGCTCCCCGGCGGCGTCCACCGCAAGCACGCGGTCGGCGTCACCGTCCAAGGCGAGGCCGAGAGCGGCCTGGTGAGAGCGGGTGGCGGCAGCGACAGACCGCAGGTCGGTCGAACCACACCCGTCGTTGATGTTGAGTCCGTCCGGGTGGGCGTGGACGGCGATCACCTCCGCACCGCAGCGCCGGTAGACCTCCGGAGCCACGGCCGAGGCGGCGCCGTTGGCGCAGTCGACCACGACCCGTAGACCGTCGAGCCGATGTGGGACGGAGTCGACAAGGTGGCTGATGTACCGCTGGGCGCCGTCGGTGAGGTCCCGGGCCCGGCCGATAGCGGCGCCCGTCGGGCGATCGGTGCCAGCACCATCGCGTACCACGGCCTCGATCGCGTCCTGAAGGTCGTCAGGCAACTTGTGCCCACCCGCGGCGAACAACTTGATGCCGTTGTCAGGCATCGGATTGTGCGAGGCGGAGATCATGACGCCGAGGTCGCTGCCGGTCTGCGCGGTCAGGAAGGCCACCGCCGGCGTGGGCAGCACCCCGACTCGGAGCACGTCGGCACCGGCGCTGGTGAGCCCGGCCACCACCGCCGCCTCCAGCATCTCGCCACTCGCCCGCGGATCCCGGCCGACCACGGCGACCGGGGCGCGGGACCGGGTGCCCACCCCGGCCAACACCCGGGCCGCCGCGCCCGCCACTGCGAGCGCCAGCTCCGGTGTCAGGTCGGCGTTGGCGCGTCCCCGCACCCCATCCGTGCCGAACAGCCGCCCCATCCCCACCTCCGAAGATCTGCGCCAGGTACGCCCAAAGCCGCGAACGGCCGGGCGCCTGCCCCACAGGGCGGCGGCCCGGCCGTCCACGCGACTGTGTCAGCGCTTCGAGTACTGCGGCGCCTTGCGGGCCTTCTTCAGACCGTACTTCTTGCGCTCGATGACGCGGGCGTCTCTGGTGAGGAACCCAGCCTTCTTCAGTGGCGGGCGGTGCTCCGGGTCCAGCTCGCACAGGGCCCGGGCGATGGCCAGGCGCAGGGCACCGGCCTGCCCACTGGTGCCGCCACCGCGCAGGTTGGCGTAGATGTCCACCGAGTCGACCCGCTCGGTGATCGCCAGCGGATCCTTGATCTGCTGCTGGTGCACCTTGCTGGGGAAGTAGTTCTCCAGCGGCCGGCCGTTGCAGACGATGTTGCCGCTGCCGGGCACCAGACGCACCCGGACGATCGCCTCCTTGCGCCGACCCACCGTCTGGATCTGGCCGCTTGGCGTCCGACGCGGCCGGGTGACGGTCACCTGCGCCGCCTCGGCCGCAGCGCCCACCTCCGACGGGCTCGGAAGGGTTGCGATCTCCTCGGTCAAGGGAGTCTCAGTCATCGTGTTTCCTCCACCGCTCACCGCGCGGCACGCTTGATCTCGAACGGCACGGGCTTCTGCGCGGCGTGCGGATGGTCGGGCCCGGCGTAGACCTTCAGCTTGCGGAACAGCTTACGGCCGAGCTTGTTGTGGGGGAGCATGCCCTTGACCGCGAGCTCAACGGCGCGCTGCGGGTGCTTGCGCAGCAGCTCCTCATAGTTGATCTTCTTGAGGCCGCCGGGGTAACCCGAGTGGCGGTAAGCAATCTTGTCGCGCCGCTTGTTACCGGTCAGCGCCACCTTGCTCGCGTTCACGATGATGACGTAGTCACCGGTGTCGGCGTGCGGCGCGAAGATCGGCTTGTGCTTACCCCGCAGCAGCGTGGCGGCCTGGGTCGCAAGCCGGCCCAGCACGACGTCGGCTGCGTCGATCACGTGCCACTGCCGCTCGATGTCGCCCGGCTTCGGGCTGTACGTACGCACGGGTCTACCTTGCCCCTTTGGTTGATCGGGATTCGCGCGCCCAACTGTCGCACAACAGCGCTCAAGAATAGCCGGTCGCCAGAACCCGGGTCAACGCGACCCCCACCTCCACGGAAACACCCGCTGACGTGGGCACTGATTCCGTGGTGACAAGGGACGACGACCGCATCGACGGCGGCTCGGTGCTGGCCATTGCGGCCATCGTCTCACCGTGGGATGGAGCCGTGCTGTGGCGTACCACACCGAACGAGCCGTAGTCTCCCGGCATGGTCTTGAGGCGAGCGTGGGCCAGAGCCCGCGACACCGCACACGGCTTCGGCCAGACCGCGGCCACCGCGGCGTTCTGGGGCCGCACTCTCGCCACCGCCGCCGGTGTCAGCGTCCTCGCCGGCACCGGACAGGTCGGCGTGGCGTACGGATTCGGGCTTCTCCGCCCCGGCGACCCGAGCCGCGACGCGGCCTGGTCGATCCACCTCACCTGGATCGTGTGGTTCGCGGCACTGGCGACGCTGGCCGGCGCCGCAGCCGGCGCCGTGACGGCGCGCCGGGCTGCCCGGCCGCTCACCTTCGCCGGCCGGATCGCCACCGTCGTCTGCGCCGCCGTCGGTGCCGTGGTGGTGCTACCACTAGCGGCCTGGCCAGCTCGGACGGTGACACTCAACGGTCGCGACGCCGCGTTGGAGGCGGGCATCGTGGCCGGACTCGGCGTCGTCGTCGGGTTGTTGGCGGCGTTGGCGGCGCTCTCACTCCGCGAGGTCGCGATCGGCCTGACGACAGTGGTGACGGTCGGTTGGACCCTCGCGCTGATCTCGGTGGTACCAGCGCTCGATCTGGCCACCGCCTCACCGCCGGTCCGGCTGGCCGTGCTCGACCTGCCGCACCTGCCAGACGGCGGCCGGCTCGCCGTGGGCATCCTCTTCCCACTGCTCGTGGCACTGTCGCCGGCCGCGGTGATGGCGGCCCGGTCGCGGGGCGTGGGCGGCGACACCCGTGGCGGGGACAGCGCCGCCGACCGACTCGCGCCGCGTGCCATGGTCGCCGTGCCGGCTGCCGGTGCGCTGATCGCACTCTCCTACCTGATCGGTGGGCCAGGCCCCGGGCTGGAGGACACCGTGCAGGTGGCGCCGTACGCCGCCTCGTTGGCCACGCTCGGCGCCGCCGTGCTCGCCGTCCTGCTCATACTGCTGCTCCGCAGCCCACTGCGGGACCGGTTGGCGACGTTGCGCTTGCCGAGGCCATCGGTCCCCCTTCCGCGTCTGCGCTTTGATCGCCGAGCAGGCGACGAGGCCACCGCTCCTGCCCGTGAGACACCCGGCGACGCCGAAGCGGAGGAGGCGGCGGCCATCCCCACGGCCCGCGCCCCTTCCTCGTCCGATGCGGAGTACGTCAACTGGGTGAAGGAGTTGGCGGCCGACGACGACTCGGAGGAGTGGGGAAACGAGCGCCGTCGGCTACGGCCCGGCAGCAGCGACACGTGGAAGGACATGGACCTGGACCCGCCGCCGCTTCGCACGGATCGCGACGAGCAGAGCTGATGCTTGCCACAGCCCGCGGAGCCAGGGCTCGTCGCACGACGCGCCTAGCGGCGACGAGCGCTGGGGGACCACAGACGCACGACGACAGCCGGGGTCAGACCTCAGCCCTCGACGTGGGAGTCAGGGGAAGGTAGACCCGACCACCGGCATCGACGAACTCCTCGGCTTTCTCCGCCATGCCGAGCTGCGCGGCCTGCTCCACCGACACTCCCCGCTCTTCGGCGTACCGTTGCAGGTCTTGGGTGATCCGCATGGAGCAGAACTTCGGCCCACACATCGAGCAGAAGTGGGCCGTCTTCGCCGGTTCGGCCGGCAGAGTCTCGTCGTGGTAGGACCGGGCGGTGTCTGGGTCCAGGGACAAGTTGAACTGGTCCTCCCAGCGGAACTCGAACCGCG
>CAYTMR010000225.1:0-4408 GCA_964438855.1 uncultured Micromonosporaceae bacterium | reverse complement strand
CGGTCAGCGACACACCATGAACTTGATCACCCAGGCCCACTTATGAAACACGGCCGAGGTCGAGGTGACCGTGAGCGCCGCAGCGCTCAACTTCATCGACGTCATGAAGGCGATGGGCACCTACCCGGATCCGACCGGTGCCAGCCTGCTCGGTGGTGAGTGCGCCGGTGTGGTCACCGCGGTCGGGGAGGCCGTGCCAGACCTGCGGATCGGTGACCGGGTGGTCGCCTGCGGCTTCGGAGCACTCGCCTCGCACCTGGTCGTCGACGCCGCCCACGTCCGACGGATTCCGTCGTGGATGGACGACACCACCGCCGCGGCGATGCCGCTGGTCACCATCACCGCCTGGTACGGCCTGGTGGAGCTGGCCGCGTTGGGTCCGGGCGACACCGTGCTGATCCACTCAGCGGCCGGTGGGCTGGGTCTGGCTGCGATCGGGGTCGCCCGCCACGTCGGTGCCCGGATCATCGCTACCGCAGGGATCGAGCGCAAGCGGGACTACCTGCGTGCACAGGGGATCGAGCACGTCTTCGACTCCCGTGACCTGTCGTGGCGCACGCAGGTCTTGGAGGTCACCGACGGCAAAGGCGTCGACGTGGTCCTCAACTCGCTCACCGGAGCGGCGATCACCATGGGGTTGGAGGTGCTCGCCGAAGACGGTCGGTTCATCGAGGTCGGCAAGCGGGACATCTACGCCGACCGGCTGGTCGGTCTGGCAGCGTTCCGTAAGGGAATCAGCTTCGCTGCGGTGGACCTGGCCGGTGTGATGCAGCGCCGACCAGAGCGCTTCCGACGACAGTTCACCGAAGTGTGGGACCGGATCACGGCCGGTGACCTGCCAGCACTGCCGGTCCGGCAAGTGCCGTTCTCCGACGCCGTCGACGCGTTGCGGGATCTTGCCCGAGGCACCCACATCGGCAAGGTCGTGCTCACCGATCCCGAGACCGTGGCCGCGGTGACGCCGGATCCGATGCCCGACGGCACGTTTCGGGCCGACGGAACGTATCTCATCACCGGTGGTCTCGGCGCCCTCGGCCTGTCATTGGCGGAGTTCTTCGCCGACCACGGCGCTGGCGCACTCGCCCTGCTTGGCCGTTCCGCCCCCAGCGCCGACGCGCGGCAGCGGCTGTCGCGGCTGCGGGAGCGAGGGGTGAGGGTACACACCTACCAGGTCGACGTCACCGACCGTTCGGCGCTGGCTGAGGTGGTGGCCGACATCCGGCAGCGGCTGCCTGGGCTCCGTGCGGTGGTTCACGCCGCCGGTGTACTAGCCGACGCCACGGTGGCGAACCTGACGTTTGAGCAGCTGGAGCCGGTGATCGCTCCGAAGGTGGATGGCGCCCGTCACCTAGATGAGCTGACCAGAAACGACCCGTTGGATCTGTTCGTGCTCTTCTCCTCGGCTGCGGCCCTGGTCGGCAACGCCGGGCAAGCGGCGTACGCGGCGGCCAACGCCTACCTGGACGGGCTGGCTCAGGCGCGTCGACGTCGCGGCGTACCGGGCCTGTCCATCCAGTGGGGGCCGTTCGCCGAGATTGGCCTGGCCGCCGCGGACAGCGGTCGCGGCGACCGTCTGGAAGAGCGGGGGATGGGGAGCTTCACCACCGACGACGCGTGGGACGCGTTCGTGACGCTCACCCAGACCGACGTCAGTGTGGTCGGCTACGTGCCGCTCGATCGCCGCCGTTGGTTCGACGCGTACCCGGACACCGCCGCCTTGGCGAGCTGGCAGCTTCTGCGCGACAGCAGTTCGTGCCAGTCAGGTGACGGCGCCGGCAGCGCGGCGTTCCGCGCAGCTCTGCGTGACGCGACCCCCCACCAGCGACCGCACCTGGTCGAAGAGAAGGTCAAGGAGCTGACCGCACGAGTGTTGCGAATGGACAGTGCGAGCCTGGAGCGTGATGCTCCCTTCAAGTCCCTCGGCTTGGATTCGCTGCTGAGCCTGGAGCTGCGCAACCGCTTGGAAGCAGCATTCGATCTTCGACTCTCACCAACTCTGCTGTGGACGTATGGCACGGTCGCGGCACTCACCAAGGCGTTGTGTGAGCGGGTCGCGCCACCGGAAGCGTGAAAGGACACCGACAGTGACGACACCCGTAGGTGGCTCGGGAAGCGCTCCCACTCCGTTGTCTCGCGCCCTGGAGACGATCCGCATGCTGCGGGCGCAGCTCGCCGCTCGCCAGGGCAGACAGCCCATCGCGATCGTCGGGATCGGGCTACGCCTGCCCGGTGCCATCGACACCCTGGAGACGTACTGGTCTGCCCTGGCGGAGGGTCGGGAACTGGTCAAGACGATCCCGCCGCAGCGGGCCGCCCCGTTCACCACCGAGTGGGAATCACTGCCCCAACGTGGTGGGTTCCTCGACGAGGTGCTCGGGTTCGACGCCGAGTACTTCGGGATCAGCCCGCGGGAAGCACGCGCGCTCGACCCCCAGCACCGGCTCCTGCTCGAGGTCACCGCGGAGGCGCTCGCCGACGCAGCGCTGCCGCCACAGCGGCTTCACGACGCCACCACCGGACTCTACGTCGGCATCACACACCAGGACTACCGAGATTGGGAACCGTCCTCGGCAGACGCATACTGGGCCACCGGCAACGGGCACTGCTTCGCCGCCGGCCGGGTGGCCTACGTGATGGGGGCTAACCGGGCCGGCCATCGCGCTCGACACCGCCTGCTCGTCGTCGCTGGTCGCTCTCCACCAAGCGGTGTCGGCGCTGCGACGCGGAGAATGCGACGTAGCGCTCGCCGGCGGAGTCAACCTGATCCTGTCACCGAGGTCGACCAGGTTGCTGGCACGTGAGATGGGTGCCCTGTCCCCGGACGGGCGGTGCCGTGCCTTCGACGCCAGAGCGAACGGGTTCGTACGCGGCGAGGGCTGTATCGTCGTGGTCCTCAAGCCGTTGGAGGCGGCGATCCGCGACCACGACCGAATTCACGGTGTCATCCACGGCACGGCGGTCAACCAGGACGGCCGCTCCACCGGCTTCACCGCGCCGAACGTCCTGGCCCAAGTGGATTTGATCAAGGCGGCACTGGCCGACGCCGAACTGTCCGCTGCCGACATCGGAATGGTGGAGGCGCACGGCACGGGCACCTCCCTGGGTGACCCCATCGAGATGGAAGCGCTCGCGACCGCGCTGGGCCGCCCCAAGGGACCGGACGACCCGCTGTTCGTGGGCGCGGTCAAGACCAACCTTGGACACCTGGAAGCCGCAGCGGGTGTGGCGGGCGTGGTGAAGGCCCTGCTGTGCCTCACACGCCGCGCCGTGCCGCCCCTGGTGCACTTCCGTGAACGGAACCCCCACATCGACCTCGGCGGCACCGGAATCGTCCTTCCCCAAAAGCTGGAGCCCTGGCCGGACACCGCGGGACGGTACGCCGGCGTGAGCTCGTTCGGCATGAGCGGCACCAACGCACACGTCGTCATCGGCGCCTTCGACCCACCAAACGGCGAGGAGGCATCCGAGCCGGCACCGGTCGACGGGTTCGAAGTATCCGCGCGGACACTGCCGGCGCTGCGGCAACTCGCCCACGCGTACGCCGAACGATTGCGCGTACTTGATCCCGCCGACTTCCCGGCCTTCGCCTACACCGCCACGGCAGGCCGACCGGTGCATCCGTACCGGATCGTGGTCCGCTCCTCCGATCCGAGAAGCGCCGCCGACGCGTTGACCCGGTGGGCGTCGGAGGGCACGTCACCAGTCGTGACGCCACTGGAGGCCGAGGCAGAGAGCATCGACCTGCCCCCACGGCGGGTAATCGACCTGCCGCGGTATCCGTGGCAACACCAGCGGTACGGCCCGCTCGACGAGCTGCCCGACCATGAGCCGAGCCCTACCGGAGACGACACCGGTGTGGACCTAGGTCCACTACCGCTCTACCACCTCCGCTGGGAGTCGATAGCTACCCCCGCCGCTGACGCGGGCACCGTCGTCATCGCTGGCGACGACGACGCCCTCGTCACCGCGCTCGCCAGTGCCGCCGACCAGGTCGGTGCGTCGACAGTGGTGCTGGGCGGTGACACGGTGCCCGACCGGGTCGGCCCGATGCCCCGCGACCGCGGCGAATGGGCGCGCTTCTGGCAGAGTCGGCCGGACGGGGAACGCGCCCACCTCGTGCTCGCGATGGCCGCGCATCCCCTTCCGCACGACGCTTTGGCGGCATCCGATGACGTCGCCGCCCAAGGCGCTGCCGTGTGCGCGGCAGTCTGCGACGCCGTACAGGCACTCGACGAGCGACAGGTCGATCAGCGCGCGCTCATCCTCACCCAAGCCACCCGGCGGGTGGTCGCTGACGACCTGGTGGAAGCCACCGACCATGGGCTGCTCAACGGGCTCGCACCCGTGCTGGGGCTGGAGTCGTCCGCCTTTGGAGCACTCGTCGACCTTCCACCAGCGCCGAGCACCG